>JANYHW010000009.1 GCA_025358885.1 Cytophagales bacterium
GAGCCGCGATGTATGGACGAGATCCACGTTCGACCCTGCTAGCGACGGATGGCCAATCTGGTCTCCGGATGGCAGCGCTATTGTATTTTGTTCCGAACGCAACAAGCAGGCGGATATATTTCGGAGGGAATCTAGCGGAGCTGGCAACGAAGAGATGATCCTCGGATCACCAGTTGCTGCCGAAAGTCCAACTGATTGGTCGCGAGATGGAAAGTTTATTGCTTATGATCAATGGACTCAGAAAAATCCGAATAACAATATCATGATTCTTCCGATGAGCCCTGACTCCAAAGAAAGAAAGCCCTTTCCATTTTTGCAGACGGCATTCAATGAGTCCCGCGCAACGTTTTCTCCGGATGGACGTTGGATTGCCTACCAATCAGATGAGTCCGGAGGATATGAAATCTATATCCGCCCCTTCCCGGGTCCCGGTGGCAAGTGGCAGGTCTCCAGAAATGGCGGAATCCTTCCCCGCTGGCGAGGCGACGGAAAAGAACTCTTCTTTCTCAATTTTTACAGGATGATGGCGGCCGAAGTTGAACTAGGTTCGACTATGGTAAGTATTGGACAAGTCAGGAGTTTGTTTTCCTTCAGCGCATTTAGTGGCGGCGACAGGGATATTTACGATGTGACACCCGATGGACAGCATTTCCTGGTCGCTTCATCGGAGAATCGACAAAACTCTACACCGGTGCAAGTCGTGGTGAACTGGCCGGCGGAGATGAAGCCGAAATAAGACAATCCAACTTAGACTGCCTGCCTACAATGGAAAGAGGAGACACTGGATTCACGTCGGCAGTGTTGAGATTCATTTCAATTTGAAATGCGATTCGGATCTTTATTTTCAACATTTCAAGTTTTCAAATTGTATATTTGAAAATGCCCTCTCTCCTGCCCGGCTTCGAATATGATATTTTTATAAGCTACCGTCACAATGACAATCGTTCCGGGTGGGTAACGGAGTTTGTCAGGGCCCTGCAGGAGGAACTGGCCTCAACCATCAAAGATCCGGTATCCATTTACTTCGATACCAACCCCCACGATGGTCTAAGCGATCATCACGATGTAGACCTGAGTCTGCGTGAAAAAGTGAAGTCGCTTATCTTCATACCCATCATATCACAAACCTTCTGCGACCCCAGAAGCTTTGCCTGGAAGCATGAGTTCCTCCCCTTTCGGGAATTGGCGTCAAATGATGAATTCGGATTAAAACTGAAAGTGGCCAATGGCAATGTGGCCAGCAGAATAATACCCGTGCGCATTCACGAGCTGGATAACCAGGACCTAAGCCTCCTCGAGAAAGAGCTGGGAGGCATACTGAGGGCTATCGATTTTACCTTTAGGGCAACGGGAATCAACCGACCCCTTACCAGGGAAGACAGGCAAAATGAGAATTTGAACAAGACTTTGTATGAAAACCAAATAAACAAAATTGCCCTTGCGATAAAAGAAATTCTTGATAGTGTGAGGTCAGGCAATTCAAATCAAAATCGGGTTGCCTTCAGGACAGAACGTTTTAGTGGGTTCAATGAAATACCCATCCCTGCCACCACCTTGTTTGGCAGGGATAAAGAATTGAAAGAAATCATTGAATTAATAAAAAACAATCGTGTAGTCAGTATTATTGGATCAGGGGGCATGGGTAAAACCCGGCTAGCCCTTGAACTTTCACATCGCCAAAAAAATGAGTTTTCGGGCAATGTTGTATTTGTCCCCCTGGCATCTATAACCACCGCGGAAGATGTCCTCCCATCGCTGGCCAATGCGTTGGGGATCAAAGAGGCGGAAGGAAGAAATCTAACAAAAGGAATATCCACAGTTATCGGGGACACTAAAGCATTACTGGTCCTGGATAATTTGGAACAGGTAATTGCCGTGGCGCCGCAGATCGCTGAAATCATCAGCGCATCACCAAACCTGAAGATCCTGTCCACGAGTCGCACACCTTTGAAGATCAGGGGGGAGCATGAGTATCCCCTAAAACCACTCTCACTTCCATCAGGGCAAAAGGCTGGATCCATTGATCAACTCCTTGAATTTCCTTCCATATCATTATTCATAGATAGGGCCCGTAAAGTCAGTGCTAGTTTCTCGCTAACCAATGAAAATGCCGATGATGTCATTCAGATATGCCGGCGTTTGGATGGCTTGCCCCTTGCGCTTGAACTCGCTGCGGCCCGCATGCGAATGGTGTCCATCAAACAATTGCTGCAACGACTCGAGCATGCCCTGGACATACTCACGGGTGGCTCAAAGGATCTTCCTGAAAGGCATCAAACATTGCGCGCCACCATTGACTGGAGTTACTCCCTGCTAACAGAACCGGAAAAAAGACTTTTTAGAAGAATGGCTGTATTCTCAGGAGGATGTACCCAGAGCGCCATGGAGAAAACCTGCTATGATGAAAATTCCGGAACGGCATTTGATGAACTGGAGTCACTTGTAGACAAAGGATTAGTACAGCATGTAGGGTCATCAGACAGGTTCCTGATGCTGCAAACCATCAAAGAGTACGCTATTGAAAAATTGGAGAGCTATTCCGAAACACAAAAAATAAAATTTCGTCAAGCCAAATACTTCCAGGGGGTTGCTGCATTGATTCGTCAAGGGTTGGAAAGAGGAGATCAACTTACGTCCATGCAACTGGGCATTCTTGAAGAAGAGAATATTCAATCTGCTCTGGATTTCCTGCTGAACGAAGACGCTGGTACCGAAGAGGGAGTAGAGATTGGTTTAACCATTTGCGGGGAATTGTGGTTCTACTGGCATATCCGTTGCAAACACATCATGGCCAGGCATTATTCAAACGCATTCCTGGCCAAACCCAATTGTCCTGTTGTCAGCAGGGGCAAGTGTCTTTGTTTGCTTGCCGCAGGATTGGCGTCATCAACTTTGGGCAAGCACGAACAAAGTGTAAAAGAGCATCAGGCCAGTTATGACATGGCTGTCATGTTTAAGGATAGGTCAATCATGGCGTTTAACATGCTGAGCTTGTTCATTGCTTATCTGGGATTGGGAAAGATTGAGGACGCCAACGCTTGTGTTCAAAGGTGTGTTCAGTATAGTCACGAAACAGGGAATGATTTTGAAATTGCTTTTGGGCTTTGTGCCTCCGGTATTATGCATACGGTGAAGGGAGAATTGGAAGAAGCCAGGAAGTCTTATGAATTAGCATTGGACATTCAGACGCGAATCCCTGACCTGGAGGGTGGCGGCCTCTCGCGGGGTGGACTAGCCCTGATATCTTCAATCCTTGGAAACTATGATGAGTCTATTGAGTTATATAGGGCTTCACTAAACTCCTTTGCCACCATCGGAGATCGTGCCGAAGAGGCCCGTATTTTGGAAGAAATGGCGTGGGTATTTCTAAAAATTAAAAATAGCTGGGAGGCACGAAAATATTTTATGGACTCTATACTTGCCTATGAAGACGTGGGGAGTGTTCGTGGGATTGGAATAGCCTTGCTTGGAATTGCCGGTGTGGAGTCCGCAGAGAATCATCCGGGAAAAGCCATTGAAATCGCAACAGCCGCACAACTATTTACGGAACAGGAGGGAATCGTAAACAATTATGGTGAGGGGTTTCAGGGTAAAGTTTATATTGATTCAGCTAAAAATAAATTATCAAAGGAAGAATTGGATAAGGCTGTTGCCAGGGGGAAAAAACTATTGCTTAAGGATACATTACGACTGGCCAATGGCAGTTGATCCTCTGCCCAGGTTGCAAGACGCGCATGGATTTGGCCGATTTTACAGTTAACTAAATGATTTCCTGAAAGAAATCACATGTTTCAGAACGGCATCAGGCCTTTTCACCCTTGATAATAATGGATGAGTAAATCAGAGAAAGACTTCCTTTGCTCATCTTGCCGTTGAGCAGTGATGTCAAATCCTCTTTGATCTTCTGCTTCGTTTTATCGTCGGCCTTGCTCATGGCCGATACTACGGGTGCAGCCACCTCGTTCATCATTTGCCAATAGTGGTCCACACTGTTGTAATCAACCATCCCGGTCACTTCGGACTCAGACACATTTTTTAGTCCCGCCTTCCTAAGAACCTCGGCGATCAGTCCTGGCTGTGCGCAGCGAAACATTCCCGGAGCACCGGGTGGTGGCACAGGCATTTCCATGTTTTTGCCAATTGTCGACATCATACTGGTGATCCACTCATTTTTAGGTGGACCGCCCCAAACGGAAGTCGCCAATCTTCCTCCAGGTTTCAGCACCCTGACCATTTCGTTTGCTGCCTGTTGCACGTCCGGAAAGAACATGAAACCCATCCGACAACTTACGACATCAAATGACTTATCCGGAAATGGAAGCTTGCTAATATCACAACTTACCGTTTCGTAATTCTTCAAATGTCTCTGTTGGCTATACTCTTTGGCCACACTCAACATGCCATCAGACAAATCCTGACCTACGACTTTACCTTGGGGAACCATGGCTGCTATAGTCAACCCTGGTTCACCGGTACCGGTGGCCACGTCAAGCACAGTATCGGTTTTCTTCAATTGGACATACTTGATGATTTCATCCCCCATGGGTTTGAGGAAGTTCATGGTGAACTCATCCCATTTCTTCCAGCCTGGTGAAAATTTATCCCAGGTGGCTTTTTGCTGGTCGCGGATTTCTTCAAGTTTTGATTCCATATAATTTTATAGTTTGAATCTCAGAATTAACTCCTGGCGAGTTCGTATTCCACATCACCAAATCTATATCACAAATAATCAGATAAGGTTCCTCTTCACCCACTTCTCCCTACTTAGATCATGGTTCTTTATAGGCAGTTGTCGAATTCTGATTCCCGTCAAATTGAAAATCGCATTTGTTAATGCTGGCGCAACCAAGGGAGTGCTCGGCTCTCCTCCTCCACCGGGCCATTCACCACTGCTGATGATGTGCGTATCAATAACCGGAACCTGGTGCATGCGCAACACAGGATAGTCATGAAAATTACTTTGTTCAGCAGCGCCATCTTTGATTGTGATTTCCCCCATGAGCGCAGCCGACAATCCATAAATTATTCCGCTCTCCATCTGGGCGGTAAATCCATTGGGGTGAATCGCCATTCCCGGGTCAACAGCCAGCACTATCCTCCATACTTTTACCTGTCCATCATCGGATATCTCGACTTCTGCCACTTCTGCCGCATACGTTCCAAAAGATTTATGCACAGCAATTCCCCTTCCCCAATTCGGCGGAAGTTCGGAGCCCCAGTTTCCTTTTTCAGCCGCGAGGTCAAGTACTTTCTGATACCTCAGATCTTTGGTTAACAAGTCACGCCGGTAGGCATAGGGATCTTTGCCCGAAGAGTGTGCAAGCTCATCAATGAATGATTCAATAAAGAACCCATGCATGGAGTGGTCCACGCTTCGCCAGCTACCCCACGGAATATGAGTTTTGCTGGTGGTGTAATGAACAAGCTGGTTGGCAATGTCATAATACACATCCGGAGCTTCCGGTGGGTGATGCTTGAACAAAAACTGATGTGCCAAGGCAACAGGCTGACCATCTTTATCTAGTCCCGCTTTCATCCGACTGATATTGGCTTCTCGGTACACATCATGACGCATATCTTCCTCACGCGTCCAAAGAAGCTTAACAGGAAAAGGAACCTCCTTTGCCAGCCGTGCCGTCTGCTTGGCTACATCTGTTTCAGCACGGCGTCCAAAAGCACCGCCCATAAATTGGTTATGCATGGTGACATCCGCTGTCTCCATCCCAAGGACCTCCGCCACATCAGCGGCAAAGCCAAGCGGGTTTTGACTACCCGCCCACATTTCACATTTACCGTCGTGAATCCATACGGTGCAATTCATCGGCTCCATAGTCGCGTGGGCAAGGTATGGAATGCGATACTCCGCTTCGATCACCTTGGCAGCTGAGGCAAATCCTTCATTTATATTTCCTGATTTGAAATGAGTCTCATGTTCATCTTTCTCGATGGCCGCATCCATATCCCTCACATATTGTGCGTAGATATCCTCCTGGTTGATCTTATTAAATTCATTTTGTTCGAAAGTGACCGGGAGTTGCCCCAGTGCCACCCTTGCTTCCCAGAATCCATCTGCGATTACTGCTACAGCCTCACCCAGGTTCACCACCTTGATTACTCCGGGTAAGCCCTGTATAGCAGCAGCATCCATTAACTTGACCTTGTTCCCAAACACAGGCGATGCCTTTATCGCTGCATACTTCATTCCAGGCAGGGTAACATCAATACCAAAGTTTGCCGTGCCATTCACCTTCAGCGGAATATCAAACCTGGGCGGAGATGTACCCATGATGGTGAATTCACTTTGTGATTTAAGTCGTGGTTTCAACGAAACCGAAATCTTAGCAGCAGCCGGGGCCAATTCTGCAAAGGTTGCGGAACGGTTGCTTGACTTGTGGCTCAAAACACTATTCTTGATTGTGATTTCTTCCAATGCCACATCCCAAAGTGCTGAAGCCGCTTTCAAAAACATTTCCCTTGCAGCCGCACCGGCCACCCGCATAGCATGCATCCCCGTAAACCGGACGGATGCACTGCCCACGGTAAGCTGGATGTTCAATTTCTTGGTTGCCGTGAGGAAAACACCATCCATCGTATCAATAAGAAACTTGGGGAAGTTGGCTTCACCCGCGAGGAACCCTTTTGCCAATGCATAGTTTGCATACTCTTTGACTGCAGGAGCTTCCTGAAAACGAACCAATGACCAGTCAGCATCCAACTCATCGGCTACCATCATCGCAAGGGTAGTATGAATTCCCTGACCCATTTCAGAGTGGGGAATAATCACCGTCAGGATGTTATCAGTACCAATTTTCAACCAAACATTGAGGACGGTATCTCCTTTGCCAGCAATTAATCCTGTGACTTTTGAAGCCCTGTTGCCCGGACGAATGGCAACTCCGACGACGAGTGCTCCTCCGGCGAGCACACCGGTGGTGATGAAAGCGCGACGGGTCCATTTGTTCATTGAGTCAGAATTTAGTTGCTGAATGATTCAAGGTAAGTCAAATTTGAAAATTAATCAATTTGAAAATTTGAAGATGAGCGTGACACAAATGAAAGATGAATTAATTAGAGAAAATTAGGACCGCTTTTCAACTACAAAGGACTTTGCAGAGAATACAAGCTTATTTGAACTGGTGCAATTCTCAAATTGATTCATCTTCAAATTTTCAAATCTCTTGTGGCCAATTTGTGAGAACCAGCGATCAAGTTCATTCAAAAAAGCAAAATTCACTATATTTAACTCATGCCCTCCCTCCTCCCCGGGTTTGAGTACGACATCTTCATCAGCTACCGCCAGAAGGACAACAAAGGCGATCGCTGGGTGACCGAGTTTGTTAATGCCCTTAGGACTGAATTGGAATCCACCTTTAAGGAAGATGTTTCCATCTATTTTGATGAGAATCCACATGATGGTCTGCTGGAAACACACAATGTGGATAAAAGTGTTGAGGGGAAACTGAAGTGCGTCATCTTCATTCCTATTGTTTCTCAGACTTATTGCGACCCAAAAAGTTTTGCGTGGAAAAATGAGTTGTGTGCTTTCAATACGTTGGCGAAGGAAGATCAGTTTGGTAGAGATATTGCATTGAGCAATGGTAATGTGGCCAGTAGAATTCTTCCTGTCAAAATTCACGACCTCGACGCTGAAGACAAGACGTTGCTGGAAAACGAACTGGGTGGTGTGTTGCGGGCAGTCGAATTCATCTTTAAATCCCAGGGTGTTAACAGGCCACTGAATTCAACAGACAAGCGCGAGGAGAATGCCAACAGAACGTTTTACCGCGACCAGATCAATAAAGTGGCGAACGCGGTGAAAGAAATTATCACCGGCTTAAAGATTTTTGAAACAGGTCCAAGCCATCAACCAAAGTATAACAACAGCCACCAAGGTCAGCCACGGGTGCGGCGAGGGATTAGAAAGCTGTTATCCAATTCAGCCGTGGTGCTGCTCATTTTGTTACTGGCAGGGTATTTTATTTATAACTATTCCGGAGCAGGCGACAAACTACTTCCTCAGGCGATTGAAAAATCTATTGCTGTATTACCCTTCACCAACATGAGCAAGGATGAAGACCAGGAGTATTTCAGTGACGGCCTTACGGAGGACATCATCACACAATTGGCAAAGATAAAGGCCTTGAAAGTAATCTCACGAACCTCCGTGATGCAGTATAAAAAGAATCCCAAGCCAATCGCAGTGATGGCGGCGGAACTACATGTTGCTACTATTTTGGAAGGAAGTGTGCAGCGCTCCGGTGACCAGGTGCGTATTACAGCCCAGTTGATCAATGCAGCCACCGACGAGCATCTATGGGCTGAGTCCTATGACCGTCCGATCAAGGAGCTTTTCAAGGTACAGTCGGATGTGGCCAGCCAAATTGCACTGGCCCTCAGGACCAGGCTTACCGCGACAGAGAAATCGGAGATCAATAAAGCGCCTACTACTAACATGGAGGCCTATACACTTTATCAAAAATCACAATATAACCTTGGAGACAATTCCAAAGAAAGTTTTGCTCGCTCCATTCAATTACTTCTTCACGCCATTCAATTGGACAAGAATTTCGCTCTAGCCTATGCAACCCTGGCAGGACAATATTCTTATGTGGCCTATTATCAATATGATTTGTACCCGTTGTCCGAGGCTTGGCGACTAGCCAAAGAAAGTGCGAACCAAGCGCTTTCCCTGGACTCGACTTTAGGAGCCGCCTACAATTCTTTCGCCTATATCGAACGAACTCACGATTGGAATTGGAAACAGGCAGAAAAAGACCAATTAAAAGCCATACAATCTAATCCAAATAACTATGCCAATTACTCAATATTGCTAGGCGCAATGGGACGTTTTGAGGAGTCCTTAGATCAAGGCAAACATGATCTTGCAGTCGACCCCCTGAACGCTCAAAATTATGTTGACGTGGCCCGTATGAATTATTATGCAGGTAAACTGGATGAAGCCAACCATTTGCTTCAGGGCGCCATTGGCCTGGAACCGAATTACCGGCCGGCCCTTGGGCTGATGGGATGTATCCTCGAGCACCAGGGAAAATTGGATAGTGCCGTTGCGATGATCAGCAGGTCCGCAACGCGTACGGGTACGGACTATGAAGGATCAGACGATCGCTTCGATATGAAGCCGACATCGTACAAGAAGTATTGGAATGACGTTCTTAGCAGAAGCCTTGAAGATGCAAAAAAGAAGCGCATCCCATCGATCCTCATGGCAATTCTATACATGCGCATTGGTAATCAGGGGTCAGCCCTTGATGCTCTTGAAAAAGCATTCCAGGATCGTGAGGGAGGGATTGTGTACGTTAATGTTGAGCCGCTTTTCATACCGCTCCACACCGATCCAAGATTCAAGAAAATTATTACCTCGATGGGACTGACAGACTCTCATTGAAGATTTAGTCTATTTGGTCCAAATTGAGTGATTTAAAATTTGACTTCTCCGTACAACTCCTTGCAATACCTGTATCTCAGAGGAATCCGGCAGCGGCACAGAGGTTCACGGAGAAATGTTTAAATAGTTGAATTTGTACATTTGAATATGCCCTCCCTCCTCCCCGGGGGAGCAATCAACTAAATCACCACATTACAAAATCGCCAAATCACCAAATTATCTAATCGTAAATTCCAGACCCATCCTCGCCTGCACGCCCCGATAATTCTTCACTCTTTGCCATTGTAGATAATAGGGATAGTTCTCACCGAGTTCCTTCTGCATGGCTGAAAGCCTTGCATTTTCTTCATAGTCGCCCATGAGCCTTTCCAGGAAAGGACGCGGTCTTGGATAGTACCTGAGTTTGTAATCCTCGCCAATTCCAGCTGCGCCCGCTGCAATCTTCACAGCATCGTTGAAGCCTCCCAACACGTCTGCAAGTCCATTGTCCTTGGCCTGTATTCCCGTCCACACCCGACCGGATGCAATTTTCTTTATGTCATCCTGGGTCATGTCGCGGCCAGCGGCGGCCTTCTTTGTAAAGTCTTCATAAATCTGGTTGGTCCGGTTCTGCCAGATGCCTTTTTCTTCTTCGTTGAGGGCGCGGGTTACTGTAACCAATTCACCTATGTCACCGGTCTTAACTTCTTCAGAGGTTATGCCAATCTTATTCCCGAGAAAACTACTCAAGTCCCAACCCACAGCAAATACGCCGATGGACCCTGTGATGGTGGTCGGACGGGTAACAATGCTATCACATCCCATGGCCAAATAGTATCCTCCGGAGGCCGCATAGTCTGACATCGATGCGATGACGGGTTTCTGTTTTGTCGCCAGGACTATCTCGCGCCACATGTTATCAGATGCCTGCACTTCTCCGCCCGGTGAATTTATTCGAAGCACGATGGCCTTAACATTGTCATTGGTGCGCGCCTTTCTGATTTGTTCGACAATGGTTACCGAACCAACTGTTCCCTGGCTCGCTCTCCCCGGAGTGATAGCACCATCTGCTACAATCACCGCGATCTCATTCTTCGAGGTGCTGGTACTGACATATGATTTCCTGTACTTGCTATACTTGACCAGCGGCACTGTCCTTTTCTTATCAAGACCGAGTTTCTCCCGGAGCACATCCTGCATCTGATCATCATAGTACAAAGAATCAATCAATCCGCTCGAAACAGACAAAGCCGCATTGCGTACCACCATATTGTCGGCGATCTCCTTGAGCTTTTCAAAAGGAATCTTACGGGAATCGGAAATATTGTGAAGCATCTCACCATAAATCGAATTCAGCATGGAATTCAACTGCAATTTGTTTTCCTCGCTGAGGTTATCCCGCATGAATGGCTCCACCGCGCTCTTAAAATCACCGACCCTGAAGATTTCCGGCTTGATGTCCAACTTATCAAACATTTTCTTGAAGAACATAACTTCGGTTGCCAGTCCATTGAATTCCATTTCACCCGCTGGGTTCATGTACACCTTATCAGCAGCAGAGGCCAGGTAATACGCACCCTCCGTATAGTGATCCGCGTAAGCTACAACCCACTTACCCGACTGTTTGAAATCGATCAATGACTCACGGATTTCCTGAATGGATGCTATGCCTGTCATCAGATACGATGTATTGAGATATATACCCTTAATTTTAGGGTCTGACTTTGCGTGATGAATGGCCTGAATGATCTGGAGAAGGCCATGACTCTGTTCTCCGGCGCCTGGAAATATCTCTGCAAAAGGATCTTCCACTTCAAGTTCTGCGATGGGTGTTTCCAACTTCAGTTGAAGCACAGAATTATCGGCCACGGTCACCTGCGTTTCTGAGGAAATGACTGAAATTATTCCAATGCAAATCAGGATCAAAAGGCCCAAAGCCACCAATGTACCGAGGCAGGAGGCGAAAAAAGACTTAAAAAAACCCATAACGGTGATTTAGACGACAAAAATATCAATTTTACAGCCAGGAAAACTAAATCCCTGCAGGCTTGGTACGTGCATTTCTGATATTAGGTTCAAATCTGGGTGATCGGCCGGCTCACATCGAGAAAGCCGGAAGTCTCATCAAGAAGAAGGTTGGAAAAATCGTAGCTATCTCCTCGGTTTATCAAACCGCTGCCTGGGGTACAACGGAGCAGTCAGCCTTTCTCAACCAGGTACTCGGTGTAGAAACTAAACTCACGGCGGAACAACTGTTGATTGAAGTACTAGCCATTGAAAAATCACAAGGACGAATCCAAGGCGAGAAGTGGGGGCCACGCACCCTGGACATTGATATCCTCTTTTATGGTGATCTGGTGATGAACCTGCCGGAACTTACTATTCCTCATCCGGAAATCGCCAATAGGAAGTTTGTGCTCGAACCTATGCTGGAAGTAGAACCCGATTTAGTCCATCCTGTGTTGAAAAAGACCATTCGGAAACTATATGCCGAGTGCAAGGATAGTTTACCTGTGGAGATGTACAGGTGATCCGTGGTCATCGTAAAGTTTCCGCTAGCCCACAAGTACCTCCGGTGCAATCTTCTTCACCAGCCCTTGCAGTACTTTCCCAGGGCCACATTCAATAAACTCGGTGGCACCATCTTTCACCATATGTTGCACGGACTGTGTCCACCTCACGGGTGAGGTAAGTTGGGCAATGAGATTTTTTCTGATTTCCGCCGTGTCCTTAGAGGGAAGCGCATTTACATTTTGATAGACTGGGCAGGATCCGGCGCTAAAGTGAGTTGACTCAATCGCACGCGCAAGCTCTTCCCTGGCGGGCTCCATTAAAGGAGAATGAAACGCTCCACCCACCTGCAACGGCAGAGCTCTCTTTGCCCCCGCTGCTTTCATTTTCTCGCAAGCAATTTCGATCCCCTTTATGGATCCGGAGATTACAAGCTGTCCAGGGCAATTGTAATTTGCAGCCACCACCACTTCATCCATAATGGAAGCGCAGATCTCCTCCACCTTGCCATCTTCCAGTCCCACAATAGCTGCCATCGTCGAGGGATTGATCTCACACGCGCGCTGCATGGCGGAAGCTCTCTTGGCGACAAGTTTCAAACCGTCTTCAAATGTGAGGGTACCATTGGCTACAAGGGAAGAAAATTCTCCGAGCGAATGCCCTGCCACCATATCGGGGACAAATGATTCCTTTGCCAGCGCCACAGCCACAGAGTGGAGAAATATGGCGGGCTGGGTGACATTCGTCTGCTTCAAAGTATCCGCTGTCCCGGCAAACATGGTCGTGGTAATTTCAAAACCAAGGATATGATTTGCCTGATCGAAAAGGGATTTGACTTTTGGGTTCGAATCGTACAAGTCCTTTCCCATACCTGGAAATTGTGCGCCTTGGCCAGGGAAGATGTATGCTTTCATAGAGGGAGTCTGATTGATTGCTGAAATATAGCAAGTCGGTGTGCGCTACCCAAGTGGAAATGTAATGTGGAATAAAGGTCATCCAACTGGAGCTTTAATTACCTTAGGATGGGCTTATTAAATTCGGACAGACGACTCGGGCTTTGGATTTATTTTGGGAGAGTTGACTACCTCACAATCTGCACCCAACCATGTATACTTCGGGTCTTTTTTGAAGGGTCCACTACAGTGAATGTAACTTCAGCGTTGTAATAATAGACTCCCCCAGCCAATTCCTTTCCACCGCTGTCTTTTCCATCCCAATCTATATAAATGGTGCGCTCTCCTCCCGATTGATAATTATACACCTCTTTGCCCCAGCGGTTACTCACAGTAAAGTTGACAGTTTCAACAAACCTCGCACACTTCAACTTGAGCCCTACCTGGTCGATCGGGCCTCCGCATGGTCCATTGCCATTCTCATCCACTGCGGCGCCTCCATCATACGCCCGGAAAGTTTCATTGCAGCCATCACCATTGGGTGTAAAGACATTTGGCAATTCATAGTTAGGACAATTGTCAAAGCAGAACGAATCACTCAGCTCACTTTCGTTGCCAGCGCGGTCTACGGCAGATATCTTATAGCACCGCGCGTACGATGGAATGTTGGCATCGATAAAGAAGGTATCGCGGACATTCTGAGCATAGGGAAGAAAGTCAGCTCCAATTTGTGTGGCTACATAAATACTGTAACTGCGAATATCTGCCCGGCAAGCAAGATCTGAAGGACGTTTCCATGTAACCGTGTTGCTGAATACTTTGGTATCACACGGTTGGTTAAGAAAATATTGATCACAGGGAGTAGCTATAATCGCTAACGTTTGCTTGCACGGAGGAACCTTGTCATTGGGTTGTGCGCAGTTTATCTCAGAGAAATTAATGAGTGGCTCTTTGACCTTGATATTTCCATAACTACCGCGGGTCATGACCCGGTAACAGTACACTTTCGTGTCAAGAAGCGGCGTCTTGTTGTATTGTCCGGAATCGATGTATGTAAATTTCCCGTTTGAAACATTTACACTGTCGATGAGGGTCAGCTGACTTTCGGTAGCACCTTCATCTCCGCGGTAAATCAGGTGTCGGGTAAATTTGGGGCTTTGATTACTCCATGGCACCGCGGCCGCCCATGAAAGCTGGATTTGTTTGAACTGTGGCTTGGCCTCAAGCCGTACAGACGAAGCGATGGCTGATGAATCCACAAGGGAATTGTTGTTGTCATACAGGGCAATGCGATAATTATACACCAGTTCAGCCGTATTAATGCCCGTATCGACATAGGTCGTATCAGTAATCGTTCCTGTATGGGGAGACAGAATTCCCAAGTTTCCTGTAAATCCAGTAGCCCTCAACACCTTATAATGATAAGGCGGTGGAAATTGCGTCTTGTTGATTTCATAGGGTGACCTCCACTTGACCGTGATCTGACCTGTCGTTGAACTCGTCTTGTCGATCGTCACGTTGGTGATGACAGGTGCATTTACTTTTATGGGCGCAAGGCAGGTATCGCGTGAAACATAGCTCTCTCCACCTCCTGGCAATGGGTAGACCGCAACAAGCCTATAACAATATGCCGCACCTACCGCCAGTCCTTTGCCTCCGTTCGTATCGACGTACTTGGTTTGGGTGATGGGGACCTCGTCTATTTTCACGAAGCCAAGCGATTCTGGTATACCAGTGACACAAACGATCGGAACATAGGCGACATGATCAACACGTCTCCAGATCTGCATCACCTGGGCGTTGGCGCAAGGGTACGGTTTCCACTCCAGGTTTGCCTGTCGCTTCGTTGCCGCCACCTGGGCATCCTTCCATTTCGGAGCCGGACCTACCACACGAATGTTCCAAGTCTTGAACTGAACCAGCTTTGGACCATTCTTCGGATTATCTGTGATTTTGAATACAACCTGATAAGGCTGCTCTTTCACGTGAGCACAGATGGTGTTCCATGTAAATGAAATCTTGGCCGTCTTTGATGGTCCAGTTGCCTGGTATTTGGGAGGGAAAGGAATGTACGTAGCAGGACTCACAAAAGCAGGGACAACATTTTGATTCAGTATCTGCGAGAAGGCCTCGATTTTAACACTGTCGTTATCCGGATCGGTGCCGAAAATATCAGCGGTGATTTTTGTTCCTGCTTCGACGCAAATATCCGGTGGCACCTTGAGTTCAGGTCGTTTGTTTTTGCAATCCTCAACAATGATCTGCATGTCCCTTATCACATAACCCAGATTAATCCAGACTCCGCTCACCTTGCGCCATTCTATGATTGCAAAGGCAATATTATACTCACCTGGCGCCCCGGGGGCATTCCAAATGATCGTGCCCGAGATGGGGTTGATGGTGAATGTGGGTGGCCCGTTTCCAGTTTCATTTGCCGTGCTGTAGTTGATGCCAACGCGATCATAGAATTCTTTTACGTTTGGATCCCTATAATTATTGACATCAATACCTTTGTCGCGTTTCGGAGTTCTGAATTCATAAGAAAGACTGTCACCGTCCGGGTCATACGCTCCCGGATTGTGATAAAAAGCAGCACCGGTACATCCCTTATCGATTGGCGGAACCAGCAAACGGGGACTATTATCACATCCCAGGAAGGGATCTATGTTTACTGTGGATTCCATGTAGAACTTCGTTTCGACGGAATTGAACATGTTGAGAATTCCCGCATTCCGGTTCGCCTCAATGTAACTGATCACATAGCGTCCTGGCCCTGAATAGGTATGGGTAGTGGAATAAGTAACAGTGCCAATGTTGGGGCCCAAATCCGGCCGGAGGGTATTGTCGATGGTGGGTGTGATCAGTGGCTGACTGCCATCGCCAAAATCCAGGATGCCGTCTCCGAACTTAATCTGTGATCCGGTATTGGTGTAGACGGTAATGGTAATTATGAAGGTCAGGTTTGTGCAGCTCTCTCTTCTTATTGTAATCTCGCCAGCCCTAAGGTGAGTGGCTGTCGCCGAGAGGCTTGTTGCCAAAATCACCGCCATGGCAAGAATCAAATGTCGGATGTGCATTCTCAAGCAGTTCTTAGGCAAAATTACACTAATCCACGTGGTTCTGCGGGGCGAATCAAAGAAGATTTTCCCCGCTCTTCCACCAAAAACGTTCATTCATCTCAAATATTGGAAGAAAAGGAATCCAGCATTAAACTATTCTGTCTAATAGTTATCTAAATGACTGATCCCAGAAGGATGAAAATGATTATCCCCCAGTCTAAGGTAAAGAATCTTATGTCGCGCGCTGGGTTCGGGCTCAACATTCGTGGCACTTCTTCCGACGAGCAGCAACTCTTCAAAGAATCCAGGACAATTCTCCCATTGCAAGCCATACCGAAGCCTGAGATAGATTTTGAGGACATGAAAAGTGTGAAGAGTGACTCCTCACGACGCCAGATGATGAAAGACCTTCTTGGCAAATCACAGCTAAATCTGATGAAGCTTAATGCATCCTGGATGGACAAAATCATCCAAGAGCCGTCCTTGCGCGAACGCATGACATTTTTTTGGCACGGACACTTTGCCTGCCGCACTCTCGTACCCTATTTCGCTCAACAACAAAACAACACGTTAAGGACTTTCGCATTGGACAACTTCCGTGAATTGCTCATGGCTGCGTCCAAGGATCCGGCGATGTTGCAGTTTCTTAATAATCAGCAAAATCGGAAGGATCATCCCAATGAAAATTTTGCACGGGAAGTTATGGAGTTATTCACCCTCGGAAGAGGTAACTACGACGAACAAGATGTGAAAGAAGCTGCTCGAGCCTTTACGGGTTGGGGCTTTAATTTCCAGGGGGAGTATCAATTCCGTCAGAAGCAACATGACTTTAATGATAAAACGTTCCGTGGCAATACCAGAAACTATACTGGCGAAGAAATTATACAAGCTATTCTGGATGACAAGAAAACAGCAAGGTTTATCACACGCAAACTGTATCGCTACTTTGTCTCTGAGGGGGCTGTCAAAGATCAAGTCATTAATGATTGGGCGGACTTATTCTATCACTCAGGGTATAACATTGAACGATTGCTTAAGGCTATCTTTCAATCCTCAGATTTCAACAATCCCGCCTATATCGGAACAAGAATAAAATCACCGATCGATTTGCTTGTTGGGTTTCAGCTACACACAGGAGGGAAATTCGAAAATCCACAAAGTCTTGTCTTCCTGCAGCGGGCCATGGGGCAGATTCTTTTTTATCCACCCAATGTGAGTGGATGGCCGGCCGGCAAAGGGTGGATTGACAGTTCAAGCCTGGCTTTCCGCCTCAACCTGCCCGCACTACTATTTGCAGGAACCGAAACAGACTTTCAAGCGAACGACGATGGTGATGCCAATGGGTTGGGTAAAGTATCTGAGGGGAAGAAGAAGTTGCATTGTACCGCTGATTGGTCTGCCGTTGCTGCACGATTTACAAGGACAACAGCAGAAGCCACGCAGGCACAGACAGAAGAATTTCTCCTGGCTCGGCCAACGTCACCGCTGAACCGCAAACTCATCGCGGATATGGCCGTCGGTTCACCTAATGATCAGGAATTCATTAAGAGAATATTTATAGGATATATGTCACTACCAGACTATCAAATGTGTTGAATATGAAAAATCTGTCACGAAGAGGATTCATCAAACGCTCATTGATGGCTACCTCAGGGTCTATGTTGGTACCACAGTTTCTCAAAGCTTTTGAGAGACATGGTCTTCCGGAGTCTTCAGACAAAATTCTGATTGTTCTTCAACTATCCGGTGGCAATGATGGTCTCAATACAGTAATACCTTACCGCAATGACCTTTATTACCAGGCAAGGCCAACCCTCGGAATTGCCAAAGAAAAAATTATCACCCTTACTCCTGAGCTGGGATTCAATCCTGCTTTGGCAACGTTCAAGGAACTCTATGATCAGGGCAACCTCACGGTGATCAATAATGTAGGCTATCCAAATCCTGACCGATCACATTTCAGGTCCATGGATATATGGCAAACGGCCAGCCAGTCGAATGAATATCTATCTACAGGTTGGATCGGTCGCTACCTGGATTCGAATTGCCAAGATTGTGGGGCGCACTCTGCTGTTGAAATTGATGATTCACTCAGCCTGGCCATGCGGGGAGAATCTATCAAAGGAATGGCCATCAAGGATCCCGCCAAGTTGTACCAGACAACCCAATCACCCCTTTTCAAAAAAGTTTCAGAAGGACATGCTGATGAACCTACGCTCGACTACCTGTACAAGACCATGGCCGAGACCGTCTCGAATGCCAAATATATTTATGACAAGTCGCACATCACCCGATCGACATTGGTGTATCCAAACACCGAGTTTGCAAAAAGGCTGAAGACCATATCGGAGCTGATTCAGTCCGGAATTCAGACCAGGGTGTACTATGCTTCCCTGTCTGGGTTTGATACACACGTGCGACAGGCAGGTCAGCAGGAGCACTTGCTTACTTTGTATTCGGAAGCTGTCGGTACGCTGGTGAAGGACCTGAAGATGTCCGGCCAATTCGATCGAACGGTGATCATGACGTTTTCCGAATTTGGCCGACGTGTTGAGGAGAATGCCAGTGGCGGAACCGATCATGGCACTGCAAATAATCTATTTCTCCTCGGAGGGAAACTCAAGACTCCCGGGATCTACAATGAAACACCTGATCTCACAAAACTGGACCAGGGTGATTTGATTTACGGCATCGACTTCAGGGAAGTTTACGCGACCCTCCTTCGGAACTGGCTTGGCGCAGATGACCAAGTAATACTTTCGAAAGGATTCCAGCCATTGCCACTGATTTAGGTCGGTTAGATTAATGGCGTTCAACCAGGATAAGTCCCAGCTTTTCCATAGCTCAGGATATACTCCTTGTTGAACAGGAATTCCTAACTTGCCATCATGCGAGTAATCGGAGAAATTCCACATCCCAACTGCAAAATCACCATCTTCCATTGGAACAACCGGTACCTGATTAAATTTGAACAGGGGTCACTGGAGCAGACATTCAAGATTCAGGAATTTGACCTCGCCTCAGAATCAGACATCAAATTGCTGATCTCGGAAGACTTCATCCAGATCGCACTCCGCCAGTTCGACCAGATGGGCCAGGCATTGAATGATGCCATGAGCAAAATCTGAATGTTCTCAAAGTTTCTAACTTTGACCCCAGTCAATGGCCATGGCGGAGATACTAGTAGAAAAGAAGAACAAGAATATCGGGTATGAGCCCATTTTGGAAGGTATCCCAGACTGGCCTGTTTACCAACTAAGCAAGAACAGGAAGGAATTCCTGGAAGAAGTTACCCAAAAATCCATCGAGCAAATACGTCTTCTCCGTCCATCGCGCAAGCAACTGATAGACGAATTGGAGACCACTGTATTCCGTGAACAAAACCGTCTGAAGCGCAACCGCTGGCGGGTTGACCCCAAGGATGAACCCAAGTTCTGGACGCGGGTCAAGAATGAACTCATTGAACTCAGCAACAAGCCTGTCGAGGAAACCGGTAAGAAAGAAGAAGAACTTCTCTATGAAATTGTGCACCGGTATGCGAACGAGATCGCCGGAAGTTTCAAACCCAGTTCGTATAAGTTCGCCCGGGAAGCCATCAAGTTTTGGTTTGGCCGACTGCTGAATGGAGCGAGGGTAAAGAAGTTCGGAGCTTACTTCCGCAACCAATATACGCTCCGCGACAAGATTCACATCGTAGGCAAAGTGAAAATGCTCCGTAGCCTGGCCACGAAAGGAACAGTGGTGATGGTGCCCACACACTTCAGTAACCTGGACAGTATCCTTATCGGTTGGGTGATCCACTCCCTGGGGTTGCCGGCTTTTCTTTACGGCGCTGGGCTGAACCTGTTTAACATCAAGATCTTCGCCTATTTCATGAACAGCCTGGGGGCATACAAAGTCGACCGGAGAAAGAAGAATCTTCCATACCTGGAAACGCTGAGGATGTATTCCAACCTTGCTATTCAAAAAGGCGCACACAGTCTCTTCTTTCCCGGAGGTACCCGGTCTAGATCCGGACTCATCGAGAAGCAGCTCAAACTGGGACTCCTCAGCACAGCCATCGAGGCGCAGAGAAATCTCTATCTTGAAAGCGGTGCAGAAGAGCCGAGGAGAATTTTTGTTGTCCCGGTTACCCTAAATTATCATTTTGTCCTTGAAGCTCCAGAATTGATAGAGGACTACCTGCAGGTGAAAGGTCAGGATCGTTACTTTGCAGAACAGGATAATTATGGGAGTTTTCAGTTGATTAAGTTCCTCTTCAAGTTCTTTACCAAAGGCTCCAGCATTTCAGTATCTATTGGTCCCGGCCTCGACGTTATGGGGAATTATGTCGACGATGAAGGCAACAGCCTTGACGCCAACGGCAAACTCCTCAACCCCCGTGAATATTTTATGACGAACGGGCAGGTCACCATAGACAAGCAACGCGAAAATGAATACACCCGCTTGCTGTCGGCCCGGATCGTTAGCGAATACCACCGGATCAACCGGGTATTTGCCAGTCACCTCGTGGCTTTTGTGGCCTTCGAAATGTGGATGCGTAAGCATCCAAAGCTTGACCTCTTTGGCTTCCTGCGACTTCCGGAGGAGGAACTGGAGATTCCCTACGAAGAATTCAGAGAGATGTTTAAGAAAGTGAGGAAGGAAATCTATCACATGAAAGACAAGGGCAAAGTATATCATGCGACACACCTAAAGGGTGAATTGGATGTGGTGATTCGGCGTGGCCTCGACAATGTGGGCATCTTCCATCTCAAGCGACCTTTGTTAAAGAACAAAAAGGGAAACATCATTACTCAGGACCTCAACGTACTCTACTATTATCACAACCGCCTCGTCGGCTACGATCTTGAGAAGCTCATTGGATAAGCCGATTGGGGTAATTGGTGCGGGCAACTTCGGGTCTGTGATTGCAAACATCCTTGCGCGGAACCGCAAAGTCATTCTTTATGCACGCGACGAAAAAGTAGTCAGAAGAATACTCGATAAGCGTGAAAACCGAGGACACCGGATGCACAAGAACATCCTGCCCACGGACGATATGGCGTATCTCGCGAGCCAGTGCGACATCATTTTTCCTATTGTACCATCAGAGCACTTTCGGGCAATGATGAAAAAACTTTCTCCGTATCTCCATCCTTACCATATTCTCATTCATGGCACCAAGGGCTTTGATATCAAATTACCAAAGGGCGAAACCATTGAATCGGTTAAGACACTCAGCCGCCAGCAGGTGAAAACAATGAGTGAGGTGATTTGCGAAGAAAGCGTAGTGATCCGTGTGGGTTGCCTGGCTGGACCTAACCTTTCACGCGAACTGGCCCAACGACAACCCGGTGCAACGGTGGTCGCGAGTCACTTCCAGGAAGTAATCCAAACCGGCAAACGACTGCTCAGAAATGACCGCTTTCAGGTGTATGAAAATAATGACCTCGTCGGCGTTGAAGTCGCGGGTGTATTGAAAAATATTATCGCCATTGCGTCCGGGGCCTTGAGCGGGTTGGGTTATGGGGAGAATGCAAAAGGGCTCTTGATCAGCCGTGGCGCAGTGGAAATGGTATACCTTGGCCGCGTCCTGGGCGGAGATACCAAGACCTTCCTTGGCGTGGCGGGTATCGGTGACCTGGTCACAACTTGTAACAGTCCCATGAGCCGGAATTATACAGTTGGGTATCGCCTGGCAAAAGGAGAGAAACTCAAAGACATTCTTGAAGACATGGAAGAAGTCGCCGAAGGAGTAAATACCATCCGGATCGCAAAAAAATGCGGCGACTACTATAAGATAAGGCCCTTGATTACAGACACGTTGTATAAAGTTCTTTTTGAAGGAATGACTGTTCAGGATGCCCTTGACTATCTCATGCGCTACCCGCTGAATGTGGATATAAGCTTCCTATGACGTCTTTGACATCATGGCAATTCTTCTGCCCTGGGTGGTGAAGTACTCTCCCATCGCATCCGCAGTCAGACAGGAGTGAACGGGCAAGATTCCAAGCACATCCCCCACCTCAATCATTGAAAACAATTCTGCCGAAGCCTGCAGAATGCCGTGCTCCTGGGAAAGGGATTTTACAAACATGGGCAGCGGGGGGAGTTCCCAGCCATCCTGATTAAGTTTTACCACTTCTCCATAGACTACAGTGCCATCTTGCTTCCTGAGAATGTCTTTGGAGAAATGTACTGCACCACCGTGAACGACAATTTCTTTCTTGAGCGGATACTTGGCTACTACCGGGCATGCCATCGCAATGGCTATTTGATTAAGCGTCGAAGATCCAATGGCACATTGCTGAAGATCATAGAATACCAGGTTGCCAGGACGTATCTCATCCATTCCTCCAAAATCATCAACTACACTGCAGATGGGTGTGTCGCCAACCGAAAGCCTGAGGTCTGGAAATTGATTCCGATAATGCTTGGCCAGCCTGATCATCGGCTGAATGCTCTCAAGGTGTACTTTGTGGATGTCGTTCGGGGTCTTGCAGGCGTAACTGTGTCCGGCATGACTAAGAAAACCAGAGAAAGAGAGCAAAGGCTGATGTGTAATGATCGAC
The DNA here is from genome assembly GCA_025358885.1 of Cytophagales bacterium. Taxonomy (GTDB): domain Bacteria; phylum Bacteroidota; class Bacteroidia; order Cytophagales; family Cyclobacteriaceae; genus ELB16-189. The sequence continues at coordinate 22,403 of JANYHW010000009.1, forward strand.
AGAATTCTATCAATCGCCTCAACATCTTCAGGATCTATGCCAGTACGGTGGTTGCCAGTATCAATCTCTATGTAACACTGTACAGGAAATTTCAATTTCTTTAGCAAAAGTTCCAGGGAATGGGGAGTAACAATGCAAAGATTAAGTTTTATTGAAGATGCAAGCCTGTTGATGCTGTCCACTTCCAACGCATTCAGTGGAAAAGCAACCGTGATGTCCTTCCAGCCATCGGCAGCAAAATATTCTGCCATTCTTATCGAGGAGACCGTACACAGGTCTACGCCCTCGGCATGGAACCACTGCCCGATCTCATGCGACTGATGAGTCTTGAAATGCGGACGCAAGCTCACGCCGGCCGCATTGGCCTTCGAAACAATATGCGCGATATTTTTCTTACAGATGGCTTCGTCCAGCAACAAAGTGGGCCGCACGATCTTCATAATCTCAAAACGATTGGCGGATTTGCAGGGCAATATCTGCGAGCTGCTCCTGATTGAGTTTCAGTTTGGGGTTGGAGAAATTCATGTCTCGCATGGAATTCATCGGCACGAGATGAATGTGTGCGTGTGGCACCTCCATCCCCAGCACCGCCACCCCTACCCGCTGACAATGGATGGCTTTCCGGATGGCTACAGCCACTGATTTGGAAAAGGCATGAAGACCCCGGAAAGTCTCGTCATCCAATTCAAAAATGTAATCGACTTCTTTCTTGGGGACCACCAGGGAATGACCTTTCGTGAGGGGCATGATATCGAGGAAAGCAATGTAGCTACTGTCTTCCGCGATGATGTGGGCCGGAATCTCCCGTTGAATAATCCTTGTGAAGATGGATGCCATCAATCAGATTCCAATGTTTATCACTTCAAATTCTATTTCCCCAGCTGGAGTTTTGATCTTGGCCACGTCGCCTTTTTTCTTCCCCAGCAATCCTTTTCCTATCGGTGACTGTGTAGAGATTTTTCCTGCCTTCAAATCAGCTTCTTCTTCAGAGACGAGCATGTACGTCACCGAGGCACCATTCTTCTTATTCTTGATGGTCACCTTGGAGAGTATAGAGACGGTAAATGTATCCAATTTACTCTCGTCAATCAGGCGTGCATTGGACAGTAGTTCTCCCAACTGGGCAATCTTCGCTTCCAGGTGTCCTTGCGCATCTTTAGCCGCATCATATTCCGCATTCTCACTTAAGTCACCCTTGTCGCGAGCCTCGGCAATCTGGCGGGCAATGTCAGCACGACCTTTGCTTTTCAGTGTACTGAGTTCCGCCATCAATCTATCCAATCCCTCTTTGGTGTAGTACGATACCTTAGCCATAACACTCAAATTTTGGTTGATCTCCCCTCCTGGTATTACCCTGCTTCACTTGCATTCAGGGTAAGGTAAAAAAAGCAACAACGGCTTCGTCTCCGAAACCGTTGTTGCTATGTATCAAAGATAAGTATTTTTCCCGCACTTGTGCAATAATAACGATCCGGGATTGTCGCCCTTAAGCTTCCACCAGTTCGGGTGTCAATTCTTTTACCTGTTCCTGCAACTCCGGATCAAATTTTGCCAAATACAGCGTCTTTGCCTTTGCAAGTTGCTCAATAGTCAATCCTTTGGCACCCCTGAAATCTGCTTTGTACAAGCTTGCATTTTCAAAATCCGCACCCATCAAATAACTGTGTTGCAGGTTGGCTTCCATCAGATAGGCATTTGTAAAATTGGTCTTGATGAGAAAAGCATTTTCAAACTGAGCCTTAATCAGAAAGGCGTCCTTGAAGTTCGCTCCACTGGCGTAGGCACCACGCAAGTTGGCCTGGTTGAGGTTGGCATTTTCCAGGTTGGTTTGGTTAAGACGGGTATTCTCCAGGTTGGTCTCCAGCAGGGATGAATTGGAGAGGTTTGCGGAATTCAGATTCGAACCTTTCAGATTGATGTAGTTCAGATGTGTCCTTGCCAGATAGCAGTTGACTAAATTGATTTCATGAATCTTGTGGCGATTGAGGCGCTTGATGTTTCCCACCATTCTAAAGGCAGCCTGGTCCGACTCCAGAAGTCTGAAGTCGTCAATTTCATCCTTGTAGGTACGGATCCGCTGACGTATTTCGCCATTTTGATTCAGCCAGAATAAAAGAATACCGATAATCGCAATGTCAAAAATCATTCCGTGGGCTTCCGCCAGAATCTGTACCCAGAAAGAATCAAAATCCCGAAGATAATATTTCAGACTCAGGCCCATTACGACCAGCGTGACCACCATAAGAACGATCAAAGAAGTCAGGAGCGGTTTCTCCACGATGCTGTTCAACCGCTCAATGAAATCCACATTCAGTTTTCTCCAGGCAATTCTCTTTATAAAAACCATCATGGGCTCTTGATTTCCATCAAAAATATGGCACGGAGAAACCGCAATCATTTTAATATTGAATGGAACCTTACACGGGTTTTGTAGGCTGCGTAACTCCCCTTACAACATCCAGTGAATACTAAGGAAATACACTGTTAGGCCCAGTAAATCATTGATGGTAGTAATAAAGGGGCCCGAAGCTACCGCCGGATTAAAACCAAAGCGATCAAGTATCAACGGGGTGATTGTCCCAATAAGTGAAGCAAAGACGACGACGCTAAATAAAGCAATTGAAACAACCAGGGAAAGTTGTTGATTACCAAATAGTAACCAGTTTGCCCCAAAGACAAGAATCGACAAAAAGAAACCATTCAGTAACGCCACAAACAGGACTTTGATGAGCCTTTGCCAGAGTCCTTCATCGACAAAATCCGGACTGGCAAGGCTTTGCACAACAAGGGATGAGGATTGAATTCCTACGTTTCCTCCCGTTGCCTGGATGAGGGGTACAAAGAACGCAATGGCCGTAACGCGCGCCAGTTGTTCTTCGAATAATCCCATGAATCGCGCAGATAGCATCCCTCCGAAAATACCAATCAACAGCCATGGAAGTCGGGCTCGTGTATTCTTCCATACCGTGTCATCCTCTTCAACATCCTCGGTGATACCTGACATTAATTGACGGTCTTCCTCCGCTTGCTCTGTAATGACATCCACAATGTCATCAATGGTGATACGGCCTACGAGTTGTCCATGAACATTGACCACAGGTACCGATTCAAGGTCATATTTCTTCATGATCCCAGCCACCTCAGTGTCCGGCATGGACGTCTCTACAGAAACAACATCTTGCTCATAGATGTCGGCCACGAGCTTATTTGCATCGGAAATAACCAAATCCTGGAGGGCAACTTTGCCAAGCAATCTATCCTGCTCATCAACGACGAAAACCGTATAAAACTTGGTTACCGCCTCAGCTTGTTTCCTGATTTCTTCCACACACTGCACCACCGACCAATGATGGCGCGCCTTGATCAATTCTTTGGCCATCAATCCACCCGCCACATTTTCGTCGTAACGCAACAGGTCAATGACTTGTGAACTGAGGAGAGGATCCAGCGTGGCAATTACTTCTTCGCGTGTCTTGATCGGGAGTTCGTTCAGAATATCCGCGGCGTCATCTGAGTCAAGTAGATTGATAATGGAGGTAACTTCAGCCGGTTCATAAATCTTTAGGAAGCCCGCGCGGGTCTCGCTGTCAAGGTCTTTAATAATTTGGGCTTTGACCTCCAGGGGAAGGATGTCCAGGGTGTACTTCGCTTCTTCCGAATTGAATTCGTATAACAGTGTGGTAATGTCTGCCGGATTGACGTCTTCAAGGCTTTCGCGAATGAACTGACTGTCGCGCTGGTCCAGCGCTTCCTGGAACCTGTCGCGAAACTCCTTGGTTAATTCAAATTCTACGAACTCCTTCACTTTGCTGGATGGATCGTGTTAAAAAAATAAAATCTTCTACTGATAATTGCTCAGGGCGTTTGTCCATCATGTCCAACGCTGCCACAGGGCCTGGCAAATTTAAATGTTTCAATGCGTTACGCAAGGTTTTCCGCCGCTTTTGAAATGACTGCTTGACCACTTGCTGAAAAAGTTGCTCATCGCAATCCAATTTCTTCCGATTGTTTCTCATCAGCCGGATCACCGCCGACATCACCTTCGGAGGTGGATTAAAAACACCCGGAGACACCTTAAACAGAAACTCAATGTCATAATAGGCCTGAAGCAGCACACTGAGTATCCCGTAGGTTTTATTGCCGTGTTTTGACGCGATCCGGTCAGCCACTTCCTTTTGCAGCATACATACCACTTGTTCTACCCTGTCGCGTTCGTCAAGGACCCTGAAAAAAATCTGAGATGAAATGTTATAGGGAAAATTGCCTATGATGCTGTACTTAGCCGTAAATAGACGTCGAAGGTCCATCTCCAGAAAGTCGGCCTCGATTATCCTGCTTGCCAAAGCGGGAGTCTCTTTAATGAGGTGAACCACCGATTCCCGATCGATTTCCACCAGTCGCAAATCAATCTTGTCAATAGCCATAAGAAATCGGGTAAGCACACCTGTGCCTGGGCCAATTTCAAGGACCGACATTGTGTCGCCTGAAGGAAGTTGCAAGGCCTCCACAATCTTCCTTGCAATATTCGTATCGCGGAGAAAATGCTGACCTAAATATTTTTTGGGGCGGACCATAGGGGCAAACTACGGGAATTCAGTACAATCATCAACTGTCATAGATATTGAGGGTTGAAGCGGTATCAGGCATTGCTGGCTATTCAATAAACTCGTTGCATGCTACCTGGTGCCATATCTCCAATTCATAATGCCCGGCAACGATGCCTAATATTTAATTTCCTATAACTTGCATCAACTACATTGACATGAACACTCCCCATACACCTAATAAACCCCGCATCGGTATCACCCTGGGCGACCTTAATGGAATTGGTCCAGAGGTCGTTATCAAAGCGTTGTCCGATTCGAGACTCTTAAACCTCATTACGCCAGTGATCTACGGCTCGACCCGTGTACTGTCATATTACCGCAAACTTATGGGCCTTGAGGAATTCAACTACAGCCAGGTGAAAACCAAAGGCCAGTTCTTCTCCAAGGTCATCAATGTGGTGAATTGCTGGGAGGAAGAAATCCGCATCACACCAGGGCAGCCAGCTCGTGAGTCCGGGCATGCCGCCTTGATGAGCCTGAGACGTGTAGTGGAAGATGTGAAAGAAGGTCTTATTGACGGATTCGTCACCGCACCCATCGATAAGAATACCATTTATAGCGAGGATTTTCCCTTTCGTGGTCATACCGAATATCTCACACAGACATTTGATGCTACGGAAAGCCTTATGCTCATGGTGGGGGCATCGCTGAAAGTCGGATTGGTAACTGAACACGTTCCTGTAAAAGATATTTCAAGTTATATTACACAGGAGCGGGTGGAGCTAAAGATCCGGTTGATGGAGCTATCTCTTAAGAAAGACTTCCAGATCAGCAAACCAAAAATTGCCGTGCTCGGATTAAATCCTCACGCCGGGGATGAGGGATTGATTGGAGAGGAAGAAAATACCGTGATTAAACCTGTTATCAATGACCTGAAGAGCAAAGGCAAACTTGTGTTTGGACCATTTCCTGCCGATGGCTTCTTTGCCACGGCACAACATCAGAAGTTTGACGGTGTATTGGCCATGTATCACGACCAGGGACTTATACCTTTCAAGTACATTGACTTTGAGAATGGAGTCAACTTTACCGCAGGCCTTCCCACCGTAAGAACGTCCCCTGACCATGGAACGGCATATGGAATTACAGGGAAGAACCTTGCCGATGAACGATCATTGCGTCAGGCAATCTTCCTCGCCACCGATATTATCAAGAATCGTCAGGAGGCCATCGCTAATCAACGGTAACTGTGACTCATGATTTTGCCTCCCGGACCGTCGGCAGATTCCCATGGTGATCATGGATTTCGTAGATTTAGACAGTAAGGCGCAACAACATGGATATTGTCACCACCCGGAAGCTGAATATCCTGATACAACTAGCAGAGGCCGACAAGCATTTTGCCAAGGTTGAGCGTGACATGATTTACCAAATCGCACGTAGTCGCAATTTCCCGGAAGAACTTGTGACCGATCTTATACACCATCCGCAGCCAATTGACTCATTGGGTGCCCTTTCTCAGGAGCAGAAACTTGACTTCCTCATCTCCTCCATAGAGCTCATCTTTATAGACCAAAAGGTCTTCGAAAGTGAGATCGTATTTACCAGGAGTATTGCCATCAAGCTGGGGTTTAGCAAGAATGTTGTGGACTACCTGGTTGCTAATTTTGAAAGGATAACCCTTGATGAGCTCAAAAGGATCGTTTTGACCCAATATGTGGTGGGCTAAGTGAAAAAGCGGCCAAAACAGAACCCATTGGCTGAAAGAGTCGCAAAAGCCTGAATAAATGCCAATTTGCAGTCCACAATTCAAGAAAATCTCAATCAAATCCAGAAAATCCTGATAAATTTGCGCGCTTATTTTGAATGCAATGCGGGCGCAAGACTTTCAGGTGAATATTATTGGACTAAGTCAAAATGCCCACGAATTTGAGTTTGAATTCGGCGATGAATTCTTCCAGCACTATGGCCGGAACCTGCTCGAAAGTGGTCATTTTTCTGCTCATGTGACGCTCAACAAGAGCGAAACAATGATTGAGGGGCGGTTTCACATAGAGGGCAATGCACACCTGATATGCGACCGAAGCCTTGACCCGTTTGATTACCCCATGCACATTAGTAGGATGATCCTCTTCAAGTATGGGCAGGAGGAAAAGGAGCTGAGTGATGAAATTGTGCTCATTAGCCGTGACCGCGCAAGCCTGGATATCGGGCAGTATCTATACGAATTCATCGGCATAGCCATCCCCATGAAGAGGCTGCATCCGAGATTTCAGAACGATGAACTTGAAGAAAGTGAAATAACATTGGTCTATTCTTCGCCAATTGATCAAAATGAAAAAGAAGAAGATGCCATCGATCCACGGTGGGAAAAATTGAAAAAGTTAAAATAAAACCGTTATGCCAAATCCGAAACGAAAAACCTCGAAAACCCGCAGAGACAAGAGAAGGACTCATTACAAAGCAGTTCCCAAGCAATTTGCCATAGATGCTACCACTGGCGAGCATCACCTTCCACACCGCGCTTTCTGGCATGAAGGAAAATTATATTACAAAGGCAGTGTCGTCATGGAGAAAGAGATACAGGCGTAAGCACGTATGGTACTTTTTCATTTGATGTATAACCGATCAATTTGTTTTCAGGCTGGCAAGAATCAGCATAAACTCATTGCTTAAACTTCGCCCGACTGGATACCAGCCGGGCTTTAGTTTTTTTAAGAAACAACATGAATAAAATCCGAGCAGCCATCACCGGTGTAGGAGGTTACGTACCTGACTACATTCTGACAAACAAGGAACTGGAATCCATGGTGGATACCAACGATGAGTGGATCACCACCCGCACCGGTATCAAAGAGCGGAGGATTTTGAAAGGTGAGAACCAAGGGGTGTCCGTAATGGGAATTGCGGCGGTAAAAGATATGTTGGCAAAGACCAAGATCGACCCGAAAGAAATTGATCTCATCATTTTTGCAACGGTGACGGCCGACATGACCTTCCCCGCCACGGCCAATATTGTGGCCACGGCCGTTGGCGCCACCAATGCATTCAGCTATGACCTGGGTGCGGCATGCTCCGGATTCCTCTTTGGACTAACTACGGGCGCCAGTTTCATTCAGTCGGGTATGTACAAGAAGGTGGTAGTCGTCGGGGGTGATAAAATGTCGGCCATCCTTGACTATACGGATCGGACGACCTGCATTATTTTTGGTGATGGAGCAGGCTGTGTCCTCCTTGAGCCTACAACGGAAGAGGTCGGTGTCATGGATTCAATTCTGAAAAGCGATGGAAATGGTGAAAGCTACCTGCACATGAAAGCTGGAGGCAGCCGCCAGCCGGCCACCCGCGAATCAGTGGACAAGCGGATGCACTTCGTGTATCAGGAAGGCTCAGCAGTATTTAAGTTTGCTGTCACTAACATGGCTGATGTTGCTGCACAAGTTGCTGAACGCAACCACCTCACTGCCAAGAATATTCAATGGCTGGTTCCACACCAGGCCAACAAGCGTATCATCGATGCCACGGCGAGCCGAGTAGGCATCACTGAAGACAAGGTCATGATGAACATCGCACGTTACGGCAATACCACCGCCGGCACCATCCCACTTTTGCTGTGGGACTACGAGAAACAACTTAAGAAAGGTGACAACCTCATTCTGGCCGCCTTCGGTGGCGGATTTACCTGGGGCGCGATATATCTGAAATGGGCTTACAACCCCCGGTAACTCGCTGAAAATAAGGTTTCTCCAAACGATTTGATAGTCCCGCAATGTGGCAAGCCCGGACTTCTTTCACTTGTAAATATTTAATTCATTAGTAACTTCACAATTCATTTTTTATGGCGACCATCTCTGATCTTAGTAAAGGAAATTACATTCGCTACAACGGCGACATCATGCAAGTCGAAGAACTGCAACACCGCACTCCCGGTAACCTTCGGGCCTTCTATCAAATCAAAATGCGCAATCTGCGCAACGGAAAGCTGGCAGAAAATCGATTTCGGCCCGGAGACTCTGTGGACCTGTTGCGTGTTGAGACAAAAGAATATCAATTTCTGTACAACGATGGTGACAATCTGGTGTGCATGGACAACGAAACCTTCGATCAAATCTACCTTGACAAAGCCCTTCTTGGCGACTCCGTAAATTACATCAAGGAAGGTGTAAAGCTGATTATTGCTTTTGAAAATGGAGCGAATCCCATCACGGCCGAAGCACCTCACCAGGTTGTGGTGAATGTAACCTACACGGAGCCAGGTGTTCAGGGCGACACCGCCACCAGAACCCTGAAGGCAGCCACCATCGAAACGGGTGCAGAAATCAGGGTGCCCCTTTTTATTAATACCGGTGACAACGTAAAGATTGATGCGCGTACCGGCGAATACATTGAACGTGTAAAATAACCATGAGTAAGGAAGCACCCAAACGCAAATCAATATTGCTGAAGAGCAATAGGTCGGAAGGACAAAAATCAAATTACCCAGAAATGAAAACATCTGAAATACGAGACCTCATTGACTTTATTTCCCAGTCGGGTTTAAACGAGGTAAACATTGAGACGAAGGAATTAAAACTTCATGTGAAACGGGAACCTGATCAAAAGGTGCTGAAGTCCTCGCCTGCACCTATGATGACCATGCAAGCCCCACAAGTTGCGATGGCTGCACCGGCCGCTGCGCATGCGGCACCAAAGCCGGAAAAACCTGCGGCGGCAGTTAAAAACACAGTGGATATCAAATCGCCCATGATTGGCACTTTCTATAGATCAGCCAATCCCGACAGTCCTCCTTTTATTTCTGTAGGAGATAAAGTAACCAAGGGACAAACAGTATGCATCATTGAGGCCATGAAACTTTTCAATGAAATAGAATCGGAAGTTTCAGGAACCGTGGTGAAGGCCATGATTGAAAACTCATCACCCGTGGAGTATGATCAGCTTCTTTTTGTAGTGGAGCCTGATTAATTCTTCCAATGGAAAAATGATATGAAGTCCGACTACTTCATATTTGCATTTTAAAATCTTTGCCAATCGGTGGCTAAGCTAAATCTTGATTGTAACCTATGTTTAAGAAAATATTAATTGCGAATCGTGGAGAAATTGCTTTGCGTGTTATCCGTACATGCAAAGAGATGGACATCAAAACAGTAGCGGTATACTCTACCGCGGACCGCGAAAGTCTGCATGTCCGTTTTGCCGATGAGGCAGTCTGTATCGGTGCGGCCCCCAGCAAGGAATCGTACCTCAACATCCCACGAATTATTTCTGCGGCTGAGATTACCAATGCCGATGCCATTCACCCGGGTTACGGCTTCCTCTCCGAGCGCGCAGAGTTTTCCGCAGTCTGTCATGAATATGGAATTAAGTTCATAGGACCCACTCCAGCGATGATAGAGTCCATGGGTGACAAGGTAACCGCCAAAGACACCATGAAGAAATCAGGGGTTCCTGTAATCCCCGGCTCAGACGGATTGCTTAGCACGATGGAAGAAGGGATAAAGATCGCGAACGAAATTAAATACCCTGTCATTGTTAAGGCGACGGCCGGTGGCGGCGGTAAGGGAATGCGCATCATCAACAGCGATTCAGAATTCAAAAAGGCCTGGGACGACGCTAAAAGGGAAGCTGGTGCTTCCTTCGGCAACGATGGACTATACCTGGAGAAATTCGTCGAGGAGCCCCGCCATATAGAAATTCAGATCGTAGGTGACCAATACGGAAAAGCCTGTCACCTTTCCGAACGAGATTGTTCGATCCAGCGCAGGCATCAAAAATTGGTGGAGGAAACACCTTCCCCGGTGGTAAGCCAGGAACTACGAGAACGCATGGGGGAAGCCGCCATCAAGGGCGCCAAGGCCATCAATTATGAAGGCGTTGGGACCATAGAGTTCCTCGTTGATAAGCATGGGGATTTCTATTTTATGGAAATGAATACCCGCATCCAGGTGGAGCACCCTATTACGGAAGAAGTCACCGATTATGATCTTATCAAGGAACAAATAAAGGTCGCAGCCGGTGTCCCCATCTCCGGCCGCAACTATTTTCCGAACCTTTTTGCAATGGAATGCCGGATCAACGCGGAAGATCCCATGAACGGGTTCCGTCCTTCACCGGGCAAGATCCTTAACCTCCACCTCCCGGGCGGTCATGGCGTGCGTGTAGACAGTCACGTCTATGCCGGATATACCATTCCACCAAACTATGATTCGCTCATTGCCAAGTTGATTACCACCGGTCAGTCGCGCGAGGAAGTCATCACACGCATGAAGAGGGCGTTAAGTGAGTTCGTAATCGTGGGCATCAAGACAACCATTCCTTTTCACCTCGCCCTGATGGATAATGCCGTTTTCAGGTCTGGCAAGTTCACGACAAAGTTTTTGGAGACATCATTTGATTTTTCAACAATCAAGGAATAGACAATCGTTTAGTCGCTGCGGCTCACCCAAAAAAGAAGGCCCGCCCGGTGTTACCCTGGCAGGCCTCATTGCATCTCCGTAAAGGTTTAGGTTAAGGAAAAACAACTGTCATACATACTGGTTCAACATTACAGGCATCACCAGCATCAGAATATCTTCGTTCTTGTCTTTCTCTACTGGCAAGATCACTCCTGCCTTATTGGGCGCAGACATATTCAATCTTATTTGGTCGGTATCCAGGTTGCTAAGCATCTCGATCATGAATCGGGCGTTGAACCCTATCTCAATGTCCTCCCCCTCATGTTCGCAGGAGAGCCGCTCATTGGCTTCATTAGAGAAGTCCAGGTCCTCTGCAGAGACTTGCAATTCACTGCCCGTGATCTTCAGGCGCACCTGATGGGTGGTTTTGTTGGCATAAATGGATATGCGCTTCAATGAGCTGAGGAAATCACCCCGGCTGATGGTCATCTTGATGGTGCTGGACGCGGGGATAACATTTTCGTAGTCCGGGAATCGCTCATCAATCAGTCGGCAGATCATGCGGATGGTGCCAAACTTAAAAAATGCGTTGGCCGTGTTAAAGTCGATCGTGACATCCGTATTTTCTGTTGGAAGTGTTGCCTTAAGCAGATTCAAGGCCTTGCGGGGAATAATAATCGTACTGCCACTTTCTGATTTCACATCGGTGCGGCGATAACGGACAAGGCGATGACCATCGGTGGACACAAACGTGGTGCTCTTCTCGCCCAGGTTCACATATACACCTGTCATTGCCGGGCGAAGTTCGTCGCTACTGGTGGCAAAAATAGTGTTGTTGATGGCCCTGGAAAGAACGTCTGAAGATACGGAAGCAGAAAAGTCATTGCTAACGGAGGGCACTTTCGGAAAATCTGTTGCGTTCTCCCCGGATAGCTTATATCGTCCATTGTCAGAACTCAGTTCAATGCTGTAGGTAGTCTCGTCAATAGAAAATGTAACTGGTTGATCCGGAAGATTTTTGAGGGTGTCGAGCAGTATCCGGGCAGGAACCGCAATGTTTCCACGCTCCTTCGATTCAACCGTAATTTCTGTGATCATAGAGGTCTGCAGATCGGATGCCGTCACTGTCAAATGGTTCTTGTCGATTTCAAAAAGGAAATTCTCAAGGATAGGTACCACCGGATTGGTGGTGATCACTCCATTGATATAAGAAAGTTGCTTCAGCAAGTAGCTGGAGTTGACGATGAACTTCATGTACGTAAAGTGGTTTTAGTTGCGCCCGCTAAGTTAGGAAGAAAATGGGTTTTGAAAATAGCCGTTAGGAGCCGAAAAGGGCCATTTTAATGTCCAGATCCCGCTGCTGTCCTGTCCAAAGGCATATCATCTTCATGGCGCGATTCTGCTGCGTCTATGTCCGTGGATGTTGGCCTTCGCCAAGTGAGGTTTGTCAATGAATCAAAATGACATACTTCTTTAACGGTACTTCACTTAGAAATCACGTACCTCTAAAGCGGTATTTTGTTGACTGACCTGTTTACTTTTTAATAAAATGTTCATTAAACGAAGTGCAGTAAGTTATACTTGTACCGATTGATTACAAAATCGGTGAACGAAAATACTATCGACATAATTTTCCAAGATTAGATATGATCAAGCGACCCAGAATATCTTTCACGATGGCGTTTGTTGCTCTTTTGCAATTGACTGCCTTTGCTCAAGGTGAACCTTCAACTGTCAGCGTTCCGGATAGCAAGTTTAGCTATGGTTTCCGGATAGGCGGTGTGGTTAGCATGTTTGGCTATGAACAACCACACACCGGTGCAAGGTTGGGGTACATGGTAGGAGGAATTGCCACATACCGTCTTTCAGGCCAATTCTCGGTACAGGCCGAACCGTCCTATCTGCAGCAAGGGGGTACGTTATTACAGTTCACTGACAATACACGCTTTGGAGATACATCACCCTTCAGTATCTACACGACCAATGCCAATGTCACCGTACACAGCATCGACATTCCTGTTCTGGCAAAGTATCATTTACCCGCATTGGGGAATTTTCAATCCAATGTCGTTCTGGGACCCGCAATCGGATTTACCGTGGGTGCCACAGAAACGTATGAAAGAACATATAACTACGGACAACTCTACACTACGGTAACGGGTAAGCAGGCCGTCACCAGTCAATATGAACCATACCAATTCGGCGCCACGACCGGGTTTGGTGGGGAAATTAGTCTTGGTGGTAACCTGCGTTTATTGATGGACCTGAGATACCGCTATGGAATTACTCCAATAAAAAAGGGTTTCAGCTATATCGACCTCAACAGCGTGCAGGGCAACCTGACAACGCATTCAGTTTATTTTACCCTGGGAGTAGGATTCTAAGGATCATCATATATGAACATTCAACCAACCAAATACACATCTACTATGAAACGAACATTTAATATTGTCGCAGGCGCGCTGCTCGTTGTGCTCGCAACGATTGTTATCTCCTGCAAGGACCAATTCACAGAACAGGATGCCCTCAATGCACAGCAGCAGATTGATCTTGCTTTGTACATTGTCAATCAAAGTGATCCTGTGCAAGGCCCTATCAATGGAGCAACAGTTATCTTCAGCCAAAACGGCGTAAGCAAGACCGTTACCACAGATGCTACCGGAGCTGCGTTATTTCCCAAGATCAAGGTCGGCGACTTCATTTACAGTGTTGCCGCCACCAACTTCATCAGCACGGCGGGTACTGGCTCGGCCAGTTCAACCAATTTCCGCGAAGGCCAGATGACCATTACGGTGGCTATGATTTCTACCTCTGATGCAGACCTCGCGACAGTTAAGGGTACGCTCACCGTAGATACTGATGCAACCAACCTTACCCGGGAAGTAGCCGGAGCAGTTGACGTATTCTTCGACGTGTATCTGAATTCAGGTCAACGCACCTTTACCATCAAGACCGATGCTTCCGGCAACTACCTGATGAAGGTTCCTGTAAACTCCACCAGTACGACCACGATAGTCGTGCGCTACGGAGATTTCGAGACCAACCAGACTATCGCTTTGAACCAATATGGAGATGAGACAGGCTCCTTCACCACGGTGCCACAATTGCTGCCAAGGAAAGACGTTGTCAAGACCCTATTTTCAATGAGCACGGATGGAAGTCAGTATATTAACATTCCAAGCGCATTCAATGTACGTTCGCTTTATGCCATTGTCGATGCTGCTCCGGCTGCAGGTACGCTGGCGATCATCAACGGCGTTACTGTCAACAGTTCGGGCCAGATAACGGATGTTTCATTCCTCACGGGTGGTAACTATACTGGTGACGCCGATGGCAAGGTCAATGTAACCTTTACGTCACTTGATGGCGGATCAGGGGCCACACTGCAGATTACCCTTGGAAACAATTCAAATGTTCAGAATGCCTATTTTGGGCTTGGCACAGGAGCATCCAAGGTTTTGGTCGGAGGCAGCGGCTACCCAACCAGTAATTTCAGCCTCAACAAGATATCCACCCGCACCCCTTCGGCCCGCACCTTGCTCACCGTGACCAAAGGAACCATCACGGTTGCGAACGGAGACTACGGCACGGGGATATATCGGCCAAGGCAAATATTCTAGGAATTACCCGATCAAAAAAAAGGGGCCTTGTATACAGGGCCTCTTTTTTTGGCTAATCCATTACAGTTAAGGAGCAAAATAGGACCGCTTTTTTACAATGTCCCCGATTGACTTTTTATCAAGGGCTATAAACTGACCATCGGACATCTTTCCGAACACTTCATGGTCATTCTTCCTTGGAGAATACAACTCGAGTGAAAATGACCGACTGGCGATGTCTTGTATTTCAATGCGCGCAAGGGGAACAACCTTTGTCAAACTGTCAATGCCTGGCTGACTCGTGGAAACAAATCTTTTGGCGAACAGCAAGGATATGGCATCCATGTAGTTGTTCAGTTTGGCGGTGTCCACTTTCGGCAGATTCTTGATCACGGGATACCTATCCTTCATTTCAACTTCAAAGTTCTCTGCCGGCTCTTTGGCATACGTTGCTGCAAGGTGTCTGAAATTCCGCCAGTTGAAATCAAATACCCTCTTATTGCGCCAACCATTTTCATTCAATTCCAGGATACCTGCGACGTACACCCTATATCCGGGTATCGCCATCTGATAAGGTTGCGAATCACCGTCCCTCAGGAAAGATGCTTCGGTCTTAAGGCTATTGCCACCGGCATAAAATTTTGAAACCATTTGACTTCCCTGAAAAACGGATACCTGAGTTCCTGAATTCTGTAAGGATTGTCGCACTGAATCTTTCAACTTTGCCGCTACCGGCCTCCTTGGCTCAACCTGGCGGAGGGTGGCAAACAACACCTTGATCATTTGCATGTCAGCCCCCCACTTCCCATTTACAATCCACTGGTTGTTTTCAAATCTTAACTCCACTATTCCTGATGTGGAATTCAATACCACACGATCAATTTTTTCAGACTCCAGAACCTTGAAATAATCAGGGTCAATGACTGGAACAGTTTTGTCTGTAGAGAAAATCATCAGGCATAACGAAACAATTGACAATAACGCCAGGGACAGGATCAGGGATATGTTCTTCGTTCCTTGCATAGTCACTCAATTACCATCTGGGGTCGTGCGATGCATCTCAAAACTGCCATACTTCCTCTTTCTGAGATAAGTCTTCAGAATACCCAACAGCACCAGCAGGACAATGGGAAGTGCAAGATTGATTATCTGCCATTTCCACCTGTTGTTCTTTATTTTTTCTTTATCCAATGGCCTAATCTTCACTTCTTTGTTGCGTGCATTGATCAGCCCAGAATCATTGGACAGGTAGGCAACCATATTCATAATCAATTCCAGGTTTGCGAAGGTCGTTCCTGAAAAATTATCCAAACCCAGGGGCTGAGGTTGACCCGTTCTTGGATTGATCTCATTGCGGGCCAGATCACCATCACCGACCACAATTATTTTAGCAAGGACTCCTTGCTTCCTGAATCCCGTGGTATCAATTCCTTCCGGGAGGAATCTGTTGCGATACACAGAAGTAAATTTTCCTTCCAACAAATAAGCCATAACAATAGGGCCCGCAGAAAAATTCTCTTTGCGGATCTCCTTACGAAGATCATTCACATTCACCCGGACCGGTGACATTACCTTACGGGCATAGATCGACGAAAACAGCAAGGGTGTCTTTCGGATTCCTGTAGCCTTTACAGTATCAATACTGCTGGCCATTTTCAATGAGGTTGCGTCCAGGTTTCTGGTGATGGGATGATCAGCATACTGATTGATCAAGGGGAAAAAGGGCCATTCGATAGGACTCATTTGAGGCTTTCCATTCAACATGCCAGTGATCACTGGAAACCTCAGCGAAAAAAGATCCTGAACGGCATCTTGATTGATCCTCGCACCATAATGAAATATCTGATCTTCAAGACCAAGGGTATAAGGCCTGGCAAAGTAGTTCTCCCTTGAGGCGCTGTCGACGCTGGCATCCAGCTGGTCCAGCAAGAGCAAGAGCTTGCCTCCCTTCATGAGATATTGATCCAGGCGATATTTGTCCTGTTCGGAAAATACCTGTGTAGGTTTCGCCAGTACCAAGACATCAAAATCAGTGAGTACATGTTGGTCTAGCCTTGTCTTGACCACATCAAAAGATTCCAGCAGGCTGGCATACAAGCTGGCCATGTGTAAACTATCGAGTTCACCATGGCCCTGGATGAGTCCAACCTTCCTGCGGTCAACATTGGATAGTTTGTCTATCGCGTTCGCAAATTCAAATTCAAGTCCCTCGATGGATTGATTCAATACTTCATCTGATCCCTCTGCGCGATTGCCCCTGACCAACATCACGCCGGTTTCGGCGCCACCAAATGAAACCAATGCACCCGGAAAAACAATTTTTTCAGTTCGCTGGCCATCTTTCGTGGCAATGACATTCATAGGCTGAATGCCATTTGCCGCCAAGGCCATCATGAATTCCTGCTGTGCATTTTGTCCCGCTGCTGCTGCCGGGTTGACGAAGCTGTAACGGATTTTGTTGTGTGAGTACACCCTGAATTCCTCCAGGGTCTCGCGTACGGCTTTATGGAGTCGTTGAAAACCAGCGTTGATATTGCCTTCCAGGTACACCTCAATGTACACATCATCATCCAGGTTATTCAGAAGCTCCCTAGTTGGCGATTTAATGGTATAGCGTTGCTCTTCCGTGAGATCCAGGCGGAAGAAATACAAAGTAGCCAACTGATTGAATATGATGGCTAGCACGAGGCCATTGGCAAACACCAGCAGGTCACCCCATTTCTTATTATTCCACTTTACCATGACCTGCTTGATAAAATAGTTTTCGTGGATAGCAACAACATACCGGCAACACTTAGAAAATAAATCAGGTCGCGGCTGTCAATTACTCCTTTGCTCAATGATTCATAGTGATACATTATTCCCCATTGTTTCATTTGAAGAGAAATGCCGCCATCGCTGATTAATGTTGCAGCTGAATCAAAACCGGAATACAAGATAAAACAAGAGAAAGCTGCTCCTATGAAGGAAATGATCTGATTGGACGTGATGGAGGAAGCAAAAATCCCTATAGCGCAAAATACACCACCCAACAGAATCAGTCCAACAAAAGATCCTACGACACCAGGTGTATCAATATTGCCCTGAGGGCTCCCCAGGGTATACAGCGTAAAGTAGTATACAATGGTGGGGAAGACTGACAGGGCCACCAGGAAAAAACAGGCGATGAACTTGCCACCCACGATGGCGCTTATCGTCAAAGGTTTAGTCAGTAGCAATTCCAGAGTTCCTAGTTTGCGCTCTTCTGCAAAACTCTTCATGGTAATGGCCGGGACCAGAAATATGAAAACATATGGACCATATGAAAAAAGGGTATCCATGTCCGCATAACCATAGTCGAGTACCGAAGTCACCGGGAAGACCCACATGAGCAAACCCATGGCCATCAGAAAAACAATAACCACCATGTATCCCATGAGGGAATTCAGGAAGCCATTAAACTCTTTTAGGAATATGTGAGTCATGATGGCAATTGGGTTTGCTGCTGACTGGTGAGCTGGCCAAAGATCGATTCAAGAGAAGTCTCTTCCTGCCTGAGTTCGATTAGCGAAAGTTTCTTTTCAACAGCAAACTGTACCATGCGACTCCGGATATCTTCGCGCCCTCTTGCTTTGAGTTGAAATTTGAAATTGGCAATTTTCCGGACCTGCTCGACTCCCTCTACCGTCGACAGCTCATCCACAGTAACCTCGTTGGAAAATTCTACTATCAAATAGGTGCCACCACCCTGAAGCAGAGTTTCAAGGCGGTCATCGGCAACAATTTTTCCCTTATTGATTACAATCACCCTATCACACAGGGCCTCTACCTCCTGGAGGATGTGTGTGGAGAACAATACCGTTTTGCTTTTGCTCACCGATTTGATCAACCTTCTAATTTCTATCAATTGGTTGGGGTCCAATCCGGAGGTAGGTTCGTCCAGGATGAGTACTTTGGGATCATGGATGAGTGCCTGCGCAAGCCCTACGCGCTGCCGAAAGCCCTTGGAGAGCATCCCAATTCTCTTGTTCTGTTCTTCCGTGAGGCCGCACAGTCTGACCATTTCAAGCACGCGTTCTCTGATGAATCCCCGTCTTAATCCATAGACGCCACCCATGAAGCGGAGATATTCATGGACATACATGTCCACATACAAGGGGTTGTGCTCTGGCAGGTAACCCGTCATGCGTTTGACCGCTATGGGGTGATCAGCAACACTCATTCCTCCAACATACGCTTCACCCGAAGTTTGTGGCATATACCCGCAAATGACCTTCATCGT
>JANYHW010000056.1 GCA_025358885.1 Cytophagales bacterium
GCAAGGCAATCCCCACGGTAGCCACCGTGCTCCAGGAACTGCCGGTAGCCAATGACACGATACAGCAGACCACGCATGCAGCAAAAAGGAAAATTGTGGGATTTAAGATTTTCAAACCATAATAAATCATGGCCGGCACAACTCCGCTGATGAGCCAGGCCCCCGACAAGGATCCGATCACCATCAGAATGAGAATGGCTCCCATGGCAGAACTGATGCTTTTCACAATGCTGATTTCTATCTCATCCCAGTGATAGCCGAGGCGAAAGGAGATGATTCCTGCTACGCCGGCGGCGAGGATCATGGCGATTTGATTGGGACCGTTGGTGGCGGCAGATTTAAAGATGAGCACATTGGTGCCCAGCAAAACAATCAAGACGAGGATCGGTACAAAGGCTTGCCACAACGCTGGCTCTTTCTTGATGGTCATGCAAATTATTTAGCGCGGGAAAGATAAAGATTATTTGTTCATGGGGCAGGCGGGCAAGGAAAATCCCCCTCGTGGTTTAGTGGCGTTATTGGCGAACCCGGTAGTGTACCCCCCTGGCCTTCAAGTAGTCCATAATAAACCGAAAGTGATCTTCCGCTTCCCCAAGGAATTCAGGAGGACAAATTCCACGGCGCGTGAACATTTGATCCAGTACCAGGTGGACAGCGGCTGTACATGTATAGCCGGTTGTCCTGGCCATTGACAACGTTTGGGATGATTTGTCGGTTCGGTCCAGCAAATCGTATTGAAATTTTTTTGAGACATTGTTCATCTCCCCATTGACGAATATGCGCATGGCTGTAAATTCTTCTTCACCTTCTTTCAATTTCCAAAGGGGAAACAATAACCTGGCCGTCATGTCGATTGGACGAACCATCACTCCCTTCACCTCCACAGGTTCATAGGAGAAGAACCCTGAATGCCGTAAGACGCGCAGGTATTCGATACATCCCGGATACCGCAGAGTCTTCTCAATCATGTTCGGAACATTGGGCATGGTTCTAATGAGTGATCTCAATCCGTCAGAATTCCAGGACTCCAACGTTCCAATGCCTTCAAAATGCACCAGCTCCGGATCGGAAAGCGCGTCTTTCACGACGATTGATCCATGCTGAACATAGCGAGCGGGACGGATATATTCTTCAATTACATCGATGGGCGAGAACACTGCTTTATATTCGAACGGCCATTCGCGCACAAGCGGAAGTCCGCCCACCAGGCACTCAAAAGAATTAACTTTCATTCTCTTGTTGTGGTAGCCAAGAATGATGTTGCTCATTCCCGGTGCAACGCCACAATCAGTGATGATGGTCACATCTTTCTTCCTGGCCAAGTCGTCCAATTGAAACGGATCTTCCGGGAAGAATGAAATATCGACCATACTTTTTCCTGCTTCGATGACCGTGCGAACGGTTTGTAAACCAAGGAAGCCAGGAACTGCTCCAACCACCAGGTCGAATGGGGTGATTATTGTTGTCAACTGAGTCAGGTCAGAAAAATCTGCCCTCAGCACATGAATCCCTTGTTGGCTGACTTCTGCAAGGGCTTGCTCGTTTGCATCAACGGAAGTAACCTCATAATCCTTCGAGAGGTCAATGGCCATGGCCTTGCCAACCAATCCGGCACCCAGCACGATGATTTTCTTTTTCATGGACTCTCAAATTTATCTAACTTCAACACCCCGGGAGTAATTCTCTATTCAATTCCACTTTACAAAAATAGATCATGTTAGAGCCGTCCAAGTTAATTGAAAAAGCCAAACATTCAGCCTTCTGGCTATGGGTTCTAAACCAGGCCCTGTCCAGGATGGTCCCCTTCAACCGACCGCATAAATTCAAAGTGATGGAGATTGATGACAATTTTCTTAAGGCACTCATTCCGTATCGCAGCAGCAACCTCAACCATATCCGCGGACTGCATGCCTGCGCGCTGGCGACGATCTCCGAATTTGCTACCGGATTCCTGCTGGTCACGCGATTGGACAGTAAGAAATTCAGACTCATTATGCAGCGGATTGAGATGGACTACCACTATCAGGGTAAGATGAACGCTCTTGCGGAATTCCGCATATCTGAAGACTGGCTTCGGCAGCAGATCATCGTACCCCTTCAAACAGGTGAATCGGTTGTCGTGCCATGTGAAATAAAAATTCATGATGTGAAGGGAAACCATCTTACCACGGGCAGGGTGTATTGGCAGATCAAGGATTGGACCAGGGTGCGGACTAAAGCTTGATGAAAAGAGAATTTTGCCTAACTTTAATAAGGAAATATCCTGATCGATCGTTAATACCGTTGACTATGCGAAAAATTGACCTGTTGCTGTCTGAGTACGGTGAGAGCCACCAAAATGTCACCAACAAAACCATCCATTGGATTTGCGTTCCCTTGATTTTTTTTAGTGTAGTTGGCTTGATTGCTTCCATCCCATCTGGCCTGGTTCAGTCTATTTTCGGTGAAGGGAATCCCTATGCAAACTGGGCTACCGTGGCCCTCATCCTCGCCATTGTGTACTACCTGACGCTTTCCATTACCCTCACTCTGGGAATGATACTCTTTGCGTCATTGTGTTTGTTCGTTGCTGAGGAGGTGTCTGCTACAGGCACTCCCCTTTGGGCAGCAAGCCTCTTTATTTTTGTGATTGCCTGGATCGGGCAATTCTATGGACACAAAGTGGAAGGGAAAAAGCCATCTTTTTTCAAAGACCTGCAATTTCTGATGATCGGCCCGGCGTGGCTCATGCATTTTGTGTATAAAAAGCTAGGAATTCCCTATTGATTGGAAAGTGGTTACACGGTTTCCAGCGAATTGCCTCCGGGATTTTCTCCGGACTATGATTCCTTTTTGTTTAATGATCCAGCACACCTCAAGCTACAGGCCGACGAATGGCTGAGTCTGTATTTGCTCAGGCAAACAAATAGGAAAATAATGGCGCAGGTGTCCTTTCATCTCGAGGGCGAAAAGGCCATGTCGCCCGTGCGTGCTCCATTCGGATCTTTTTTGTTTTCCAATTTATTATCGCCTCTGATCCTGCATGATTTTGTTTTAGCGTGTGAAGGCCAGCTGGTTAGAAGAGGTGTGCGTTTTGTATCCGTCACGGAACCCCCCTTGTACTACCGCAAGTCTGGCGAATTGCTCCAAACCATCCTGCTGAACCGCCAATTCCATGTGAGCCGGGCGGAACTGAGCTCTGGAATAAGAATTGATAAAACTCTTTTTGAAGAAAAGATAGAGGCCTGGGAAAAACGAAAATTGAAACTAGCCAGGGAAAAAGGATTGACCTTCAGAAGTATTCCGCTTTCAGAGCTTGAAGACACTTATAATTTCATTTTGCGTTGCCGTACCCAGCGGGGGCAAACATTGAGTATGACATTCGAGGAACTGAAGAACACCGTAAATACCTTCAAAAAGTCTTTTTTCTTGTTTGGAACATTTTTTCAAAAGGAATTGGCCTCCGCTTCGATTTCCATACGTGTTCATCCTACCA
>JANYHW010000073.1 GCA_025358885.1 Cytophagales bacterium
CAACATTCAACATTTAACATTTGACAGCTTATCGACCGTTAAGCTCCTCGACTTTCAACCTCCTTACTTAAAATATGGATCCGAATCCACAACCGGTGGGCTGGCGGTATTCTCGGAGATTTACTATCCCAAAGGCTGGCATGCGTTCATCGATGAAAAGGAAGTTCCCATTCTTCGTGCGGACTATGTTCTGCGGGCACTTGAGGTTCCAGCGGGTAAACATACGATCGAATTCAAGTTTGAACCCAAACCATATATTGTGGGCAACAAAATAACAATGGCTTCTGGTTGGGTG
This sequence comes from Cytophagales bacterium, assembly GCA_025358885.1. GTDB lineage: Bacteria > Bacteroidota > Bacteroidia > Cytophagales > Cyclobacteriaceae > ELB16-189. The sequence goes on from JANYHW010000073.1 coordinate 296, forward strand.
CTATTGATTCTGGTGTTGGGGTGCTTGGGCTGGACATGGAAAAAATCAGGTGACAGCTAACAGAAGGATGAGTACCACATTGATCCAAAGGATTTCTAAAGAGTTTGCTGACCGCTTTCATAAGAAGCCATCACTCTTTGTCGCCCCCGGAAGAATTAACCTCATCGGAGAACATATCGATTACAACGAAGGTTTCGTCATGCCTGCGGCCATCGATAAACATTTTGTTCTGGCGATGACCCCGAGTGGCAATGAAAAATGCAACATCTACGCACATGATTTCGAAGAGGGAGTTTCGTTTTCCATCCATGACCTAAACCCGGGAGAGGAGTGGATCAACTTCCTGATGGGCGTACTGGATGCGTTCGGCAGGAGGGGATTATTGCGTGGGGGCGTGGACTGCGTGTTGGGAAGTAATATCCCTCCCGGTGCTGGAATGTCTTCTTCAGCCGCGCTATGCTGTGGCTTCGGCTATGGAATTAATGAGATTTTCGATCTCCATCTCGATCGCCTTTCGTTGGCAAAGATCGCACAATATGCAGAGCACGAATATGCAGGAGTCAACTGCGGGATCATGGATCAGTATGCCAGCTTGTTTGGAGAAAAGGATTCTGCACTGTTGCTTGACTGCAGAAATTATTCACACGAGGTATTACCGTTCCGATTTGCTTCCCACAATGTACTGTTGATCGACACCAGGGTAAAGCATTCCCTGGCTTCCACGGCTTACAATGAGCGGAGAAAATCGTGCGAGGAAGGACTGGAGATTGTCATGGCCGGAAATCCAGCGGTTACCTCGCTTCGCGACGTCTCCAGGACCATGCTGTATGAACTACAGGACCAATTGGGTGAAGACAGATTTATCAAATGCATGTTTGTGGTGGAGGAAATCGACCGCGTGCAGAAAGCGGCAAGGCTACTTAAAAAAAAGGATATCTTGAGCTTTGGAGAACTCATGTACCAAACGCATTGGGGTCTAAGCCAGGCCTATGACGTAAGCTGCGAGGAATTGGATTTTCTGGTGATGCTCGCCGAGGAGGACAAAGAAGTAGTGGTGGGGTCACGGATGATGGGCGGTGGATTTGGAGGCTGTACAATCAACCTGGTTCGGCCCGGTCAGGAAGAATCTTTTAAGGAAAAGGTTAGACTCAAATATTTTACTACTTTTAAAAAAGAACCTGGATTCTATCTGGTTCGGCTGTCAGAAGGAGTGCATGAATTGGTATCAGAGATTTCCAAACCTAAATCATGATTGCTGGTTCTTAGAATAACCAAGAGAAAATATTGAACAACATCGTATCACCGGTAACCCATTTCCAATTCCTAGTTCCTAATCCTCAATTATGCAACGTCTCACCCTCCTCGATTATTCGGTCTTTTTTATCTATTTCGTTATCGTCGCTGTTTACGGCTACTGGATTTATAACAGGAAGAAGAAAGAACACTCTGACTCCAAAGACTTCTTCCTTGCTGAGGGTTCACTGACGTGGTGGGCTATTGGTGCATCGCTGATCGCCTCCAATATTTCTGCAGAGCAAATGATCGGGATGTCTGGAAATGGATTCAAAATGGGCCTGGCCATTGCGGCGTATGAGTGGATGGCAGCAGCAACATTGATTGTCGTGGCGGTATTCTTCCTTCCGATCTATCTTCAAAACAAGATTTATACCATGCCGCAGTTCTTGCGTCAGCGTTATAGTAACACGGTGAGCATGATCATGGCCATTTTCTGGTTGTCCCTTTATGTGATCGTAAACCTTACTTCTATCTTATTCCTGGGTGCCCTGGCAGTAAGCACGATTTCCGGATTGAATTTCACTGTCTGCATGATATTTCTTGCGGCCTTTGCCATCATCATTACCCTGGGGGGCATGAAAGTAATTGGATATACGGACGTAATTCAGGTGTTCTTTTTAGTTCTGGGAGGATTGGCTACCACCTACCTCGCACTCAATCTGGTCGCGGAGCATTTCAATACAACAGGAACAATGAAGGGGTTGGGTTTCCTCATGAGTGAGGCCAACGATCACTTCCATATGATCTTTGATCAGTCCAATCCGAATTATGTCAGCCTCCCTGGACTCACCGTGCTGATAGGTGCCATGTGGGTGGTGAATCTGAATTATTGGGGCTGCAATCAATACATTACTCAACGTGCCCTGGGCGCTGACCTTCCTACCGCGCGCACCGGCCTTTTGTTCGCCGCGTTCCTCAAGCTGCTGATGCCGGTTATTGTTGTTCTCCCGGGGATCGCGGCCTTTGTGCTCTGGAAAAATGGGATGTTTCAACAAGACATGATGGCAGGTGGTGAAATTAATCCCGACCGCGCTTATCCCGTACTCCTGAATTTGTTGCCTACCGGGTTGAAAGGATTGTCCTTTGCTGCCCTCACCGCGGCTGTCGTCGCCTCCCTCGCGGGTAAAGCCAACAGCATCTCCACCATCTTCACCCTGGACATCTACAAGAACTTCATTAACAAAGAGGCGTCGGAAAAATCACTGGTCTGGACAGGCCGCGTGGCTGTTGTCATTGCCATGGTGCTGGCCATTATTATCGCTCCTTTTCTTGGTATTGACAAAAAAGGCGGGTTTGAATTTATTCAGGAATACACAGGCTTTGTGTCGCCCGGAATCTTTGCCATGTTCATTATGGGATTTTTCTGGAAACGGACCACCACCGCAGCTGCCATGTTTGCCATCATCGGTGGATTTATTCTTTCGGTGATATTCAAGTTCATTCCGGGTTATACCGACCTTTCTTTCCTTCTTGACTCAGGGTTTGCCGCGCTTAATCCGGCTTCCGGTGTGATTGAAATCCCCTTCCTCGACAGGATGGGAATTGTCTTTGTGATTTGTGTTGTGGTTATGATCACCATCAGCCTGATGACACCAGCGCATCTACAGCCAAAAGATACCCTGCATGTAGACTTCAAGATGTTCAAAACCAGCCGAGGTTTTGCCATGGGAGCTCTTCTGGTTGTGGTGATTCTAGCGGTGTTGTACACCAGTTTCTGGTAGTTTGTGGGTTGATTCTTAAGCAGGTCCTCAAGCTGACTATTCGATATTCAGAATTCATTTCTCGCTTAGTATTGAATTTTGAACGGTGAATTTGGAAATTAGAATATTGAAGCGAGACCATATAGTTAATAGGCTCCATGAACCGTATCGACCGTCTTACCGCGATCCTCATCCACCTGCAATCCAAGAAGATTGTGAAGGCGGAGGAGATTGCCGACCGGTTTGAGATCAGTCTCCGTACCGTCTACCGGGATGTGAAGGCATTGATGGAGGCGGGCGTACCCATTGGCTCGGAGGCTGGAACAGGTTATTTTATCGTTGACGGCTACCACCTGCCCCCGGTCATGTTCAATCAGGAAGAGGCCAGTGCCATGCTTATGGCCGGGAAACTGGTGGAAAAAATGACCGATCTCTCCGTCAGGAAAGCATTTGAATCTGCACTTCTCAAAATAAAATCGGTATTGAATGATTCTGAAAAAGACCTGATGGAGATGTTGCAGTCTTCTGTGGAGGTTGCCCGTATGCCCCATGTGGAGTCAACAAATTTTCCAAACAATTTTCTAACGAATATTCAGAAGGCCCTTGTAAATAAGGAGGTATTGGAAATAGAATATCAGTCAGGAGAAGAACAACAGACCAAACGTGAGCTCGAGCCCATCGGCATTCAATATTACAGCGGCGCCTGGCACCTGATTGGCTGGTGCAGGATGCGTGAAGGCTACCGTGACTTCCGAGCGGATCGCATCATGAAGTTGAACACCACCGGCAAGAAATTCGATGACCGCAATCTCCTCAGTTTTCAAGAGTACCTCCATTCTCTCATGGCTTCTCACCAGGATCTTCAAAAGGCGATTGTGACGTTCGATAAATCGATTTTCAGGTATAGGAGGTATATCTATGGTTTTGTATCTGAAGAAGACCTGGGAACACACGTGCGCATGACTTTTCTCATGAATAATTTTGATTGGCTCGCGCGTTGGCTTCTTTCCTTTGGCAGCGCCGTAGTTGTCGAGGAACCTGCAGAACTGAAGGAAATACTCGTTACCTTGGCAGAAGAGCTACAGGCCCACTACCTCAGTCACGATATGTCGCATACAGCGACCCGATAGACAGAAAATCTTCTAAAGTTGCAGCCATGAAGGAATCATCCACACCAAACAACAGAAGAAAATTTCTTCAACAATTGCTCACCGGATCAATGGCCACCCTGGCCATGCCCATGTTGGGGGCTTCAGGCGAGCCCCGCCAATCGTTGGTCGCGGGAGATGCCAGCGATGAACGTTATTGGGAGATGGTAAAGAAGCAATTCGCCGTCCCTCCTAAGCTGATGATGATGAATGCGGCCAATCTTTGCCCGAGTCCGTACTCCATCAATGAACTGGTAACAGAAACCCTGCAGCACCTCGGCCAGGATGTCTCCTTTCAATACCGGCATCAGTTTGCCGACAAACGCGGTATGGCCATTGAAAAAATGTCTCAATTTGTTGGCGTTGGCAAAGAAGAAATTGGGATCGTTCGAAATACCACGGAAGGCAATTCTATCATTGTGAATGGACTTGACCTCAAGGCCGGCGATGAGATCATTCTGTGGGATCAGAATCACGCCTCCAACAACATTGCCTGGGAGCAACGCGCCAGGCGTTATGGGTTCACCATAAAGAAGATCACGGTGCCGGCTTCCCCCCAATCTGTTGAAGAGTTGCTCACCCCTTTCACTAAGGCAATCACACCGAAGACCAGGCTAATCTCATTCTCTCATGTCTCGAATACATCAGGAATTGCCTTGCCGGCGAAAGAGATTTGTCGTTATGCGAGGACAAAAAATGTGCTCACGCTCGTGGATGGCGCCCAGTCACTGGGTATGATTGACCTCAATCTGAAGGACATGGGTTGCGACTTTTATACGGCCAGTACGCATAAGTGGCTTTTGGGACCTTATGAAAATGGAGTGGTGTACATCAGCCGTGAACAGTTGGACAAAATCTGGCCTACGGTTATCAGCGCCGGGTGGAAGGATACCGGAAAGACCGTTGACGAAAAACTCTGCGTCCTGGGCCAGAGAAATGAGACCACCCCTTTCGCCTTGCCAGAAACCATAGATTTTCAGCTCTCCGTTGGCAAGAAGGTTATTGAGGAGCGTGTAAGAAAACTGACTGCTTACCTCAAAGATCAGATCCGCACGAAGATACCCCAGGCGACCTTTGTATCGCCTTTGCCAGCCGAACTGAGCGCTGGCATCGTTATCTTCAATTTGCCTGGCAAAACACCTGCGGAGACCTACCAAAAACTGTACGATGTGTATGGAATCGCCTGCGCTGCCACCGGTGGCATCCGTCTTTCACCCCATATCTACAACACTTTGGAGGACATAGACAGGTTGGTGACAGCCCTTGGATCTCTGGCGGCCTGAGAAATCAGGAAACATTCTAAAATTCTTTTTGTCTGCTGACATAGGGCTGTCATAAGGCTAGTGTTGATTAGCATAAAAAAGATTTATGCTAAACCGGGATATCCCCATTTGTTTTCAGGAAGTCGGGTCCGATCAATTCCTGATTGTTTCGACTCAGATAGGAAATAAGAGTCATCCGCGAACGGAGGTTCTTGTTTATTGTACCTCGGTAACATCTGTGCAGGAGGTGCAAATTCTAACACCCTGGCTGAACCATATCGCCGGCTCGGGAAGCTGGAATTTTGCGTTGGAGGATTGTGACAGGATACTTCGCATCACAGCTGCAGATGTTCATCCCCGACGAGCCATACAACTTCTTCAACAGCATGGCTTTGAATGCAGGGAACTGGAAGATTAACACTTAATGTCATTATCATGAGAATGGTCATACTGGGTGTAGCGGTGAGCCTCGATGGATTCATTGAAGGTCCAAATGGCGAATACGACTGGTGTTTCACTGATCAGGATTACGGACTTTCAGCCTTCTTCAATCGCGTTGACGCAATTTTCATGGAGTGCAAGTCGTTCGGGGTATCACAGAAGCATGCAGATAAGAATCCCTGGAAGGGAATGAAGACCTAACAATTTAAAATCTAAGTCCATGGCAAAAAAACTAGCCCTCAAAATGTCGATATCGATCAGCGCGCCCAAGTCGAAAGTTTGGGACGCCTTGACGAATCCAGTACAGATCAAGAAATATTTGTTTGGCACCGATACCGTCTCCGAGTGGAAGGCTGGTCGTCCCATTGCATTCCGGGGTACCTGGGAAGGAAAACCCTATGAAGACAAGGGAACTATCCTGGAAATCGAGAAAGAGAAAATTCTGAAATACAATTATTGGAGCAATTTCTCAGGGGAAAAAGACGAGCCTGCCAATTACAGCAACATTGCATTTGCTTTGTCGGAAGCCAAGGGCAGGACGCTGCTCAGCCTAACGCAAGACAATTTCAAAACCAAAGAGGCGCAATTGCACTCCGAGAATAACTGGGGATTGGTGATGAATAAGATGAAGGCACTTCTGGAATAGCGGTTGAGGGTTGGCCTTTGGTATTGAATTTGAATGTTAAAGTTTGAATAACTGACTGGCTCCAACCACCCGCCTGAAAGGACACCAATCTATGCTACCTTTACCCAGTGGAACTTAGGGCAAAAGTATTTGCGGTAGAAAAGGTATTTCAGACCCTTGATGAGGAAATTGCAAAATTTCAAGAGGGATCAAGCTTGCACTGCAAATTTGGATGCGGCAAATGCTGCTTCAAGGCCGACATTGAAGCAACTACACTTGAATTTCTTCCCTTTGCCTTTCACCTTTACCAATCGAACAAGGCATCGGAGTGGTATGAGAAGTTGAAAGCGAGCGATGCGGAAATCTGCCTTATTCTAAATCCTGCCAGGGAAGGAGCAGGGTTATGCTCGGAGTATCCTCATCGTGGACTGATCTGCCGCTTGTTCGGCTACTCTGCCAGGACAAACAAATACGGCATGCGCGAATTGGTCACCTGCCAGATCATCAAGACCGAGCAGACATCAGCCTATCAAAAAGCCGAGATCCAGATTGAGGCGGGAGGAAATATTCCGGTGATGAGCGATTACTACATGCAGTTGCATGCGATTGATTTTGAGCTGACTCAAGATTTTTATCCAATTAACCTGGCCATTCGAAAGGCGATCGAGACGGTAGTGCACTATTATGCTTATCGATAACCGGACTATTTAGCCCGGTGCTTTCCGTCGATGACTTCCACAACTTTCTTCAGCAGGGTAGCCGATTTGGAAGTAACTACAGACCTGGTGATCCCGGGCGTTCCCGAATAGGATGAAGGCGTCTTCTCCTGACGGAGCAGGGCCACTGCAATGATTGCAATTGCGACCGCAATCCCCAGTGCCAGAACCCATATGCGCGATAATCCTTTCATAATGCCTGATGCTTATACAAACCCGGTACCAGTTCTGAAAACCCTTGAATTCAGGGTTTATTGGAGCCCTGGACAAGAGGTTCGTTCAAAGTTGAACACCTGTCTTCCTTTTTCCGTACATGAATACCGGCAGCAGCCCTGTAGGTTACTACCGTTGCCGTTAATTTATTAAGGTTTTCAAGGACCTCTTTTCTCATTACATTTGTTGCACTAGAAAGAGGAAAATTACGAACATGAAGAAATTTCTTTTGTACCTGTTTATGGCCATGACCCTGCCCGGATGGGCGCAGGTTGTCCATGAAGGTCCTGTGAAATGGATGACATTTGAGGAGGCCATCGAGAAATCCAAAACGGAGAAACGCAAAATATTTATCGATGTATACACCGACTGGTGTGGGTGGTGCAAGGTAATGGACAAGAACACGTTCAGCGAGGCCCAGGTGGCCAAAATTCTAAACGAAAAATTCTACCCGGTAAAATTCGATGCAGAACAAACGGCTGACGTAGTTTTTAATGGCACGACCTTTAAGTTTGTTCCCTATGGGAATAAAGGGACGCATCAACTGGCGATGGCGTTGCTCAACAATCAAATGTCGTATCCGACGGTCGTATTCCTCAATGAAGACTTTGCCATGATCCAGCCTCTTCCCGGTTATCAGAAGCCGGAAGAGTTCCACAAGATCATTCAGTTCATTGGCGAAGACCACTACAAGACGATGAAGTGGGTGGACTGGCAGGGTGTGTACAAGTCACCGTACGCGGCAAACAGCAACGGTTCCGGACATTGACCGCATTATTGATGCGGATCTATCCGTCCTAATCCTTAACTAAGATCGTCAATAAACAAAAAACCCTCTTCGTGAGGGTTCTCTATTTTCTTATAATAGTCGGGTGGAATTAATTCCCCTGTCCTTTTTCTTCCTGATCTTTGGTCACTCTCCGGTTGTCAACATAGGCCAATGCGTTGACGAATCCAAACAGCAGTGCGATGATGAGTACGAATAAATTGGCGCCGTCCCCTACCACTTGTTCAAACATAAGGATGTTGTTTAGCTCTTCAAAGGTAAGAGATCAATTGAATCTGCAAAAGGCCAACCGATTTAAAAATGGCAATTTTGCCTAGATTCCCAATTCCCCCTTGTTCTTCTTCAAAACTTCCAGGATGAATGTAATATGGTCTTGGAGCACGACTCCGAAGAGTTCGGCACCCTTATACACTTCGTTCCGGTCTACTTTGGCTGCAAACCCCTTGTCTTTCAGTTTTTTGATCACAGATTTCGGTTCCAGTGTGGCAATGCCTTCGGGCCTAACCTGGGCGCAGGCCACAATGAATCCTGTGAGTTCGTCGCATGCCAGAAGGGCCTTGTCGAGGGTGGTCTCATACGGGACACCCCAATGGGTATAATGTGCGGAGATGGCGTGGGCAATCAATTCTTCCCCCATACCCCTAAGCTTATCTACGATCACCTGCGGATGCTTGTCCGGGAATGGTTCATAGTCTGCATCGTGGAGGAGCCCGGCAACTGCCCACGCTTCTTTTTCTTCGCCCAGTTTTTCCGCATAGGCCTCCATCACCAACTCAACGGTGCGCATATGGCGCATAAGACTCGCGCTTTGGGTCATTGACGCCAGCAACGTCCGCGCTTCATTTCGTGAAATCATGAATTAAAAAGATTAACAGATTTTTTTTAAAAGGCTTATTTCAACCTATGCTTGCCTTTTCCAATAAGAACCAAATTGGCAATCGCGATGATGGCCACAATGGCTAGGATGATTGCCGTAATGATGATCTGGGTATTGCGCAACTTCAGCGACTTGACCTGGCCATCCATGTACAGGGATTCAATTTCTTTTTCTTTCTCCTTCAATTCCATGGCGACGTCCATTTGGGCGATCTTGCGGCTGCTCTCCTCACCGTAGATCCTTTCCTGGGCTTCTGTGTAATCCAGCAGGGTTTGATATGCATCTTTCATATTCCCTTGCTGGGCATAGGTGGCGGCAAGACTCTTGAGGATCTGCGGCATATCTAATGAAGCACCTAGTTCATTGGCCAGCGCCATTGCCTGGTCCAGGTAGAGTTTGGCTTCCTTGGGTTGTCCGGATTTGAGATATACTGTGCCGATGTTGGTGAGCAGCGAAACTTCGCTGAGGCGGTTGTTTTGTTTCTTTGCGACTTCCATGCCACGTTTATAATATTCAACTGCTCGCTGGCTGTTGCCCTGCTGGAAGAAGACGTTGCCAATATTGATCAGTGGGTCGGCCAGGGGATGCCCAGTTGTTTCACTTAACTTCCAGGCCTCGGTATAATAGTTAAGGGCCTGTTCATACAACTGCAGACTGCTGTGAAGGTTGCCGAGGTTATTCATGGACCCAATGATTTTCTCGGGGTTCCCCAGAGCTACAAATCCTGCATGTGATTCTTCGAGGTATTTGAGGGCCTGTCCGTAGTCCTTCTTCATGGAGTAAATGTTGGCGATGTTGTTCTTTGTGGTGGCGATGCCTTCGCCATTTTGTAGAGAGGTGTTGATCTCCAGCGACTTCAAATAATTTTCCAGTGCTACATCCAGTGCTCCCTGGTTGCGGTACGCTACACCAAGGTTGTTGTAGGACGCTGCCATGCCTTTCTTGTCGTCAATGGAGGTGGCAAGTGTCAATGCTTCGCGGGTGTAGGTGATTGCTTTTACTGGGTCAGAGTTAATGTAAGCCCTGAAAAGCTCGTTCATGATCTTTACTTTCTTGTCCCCTTCAGCTGTCTTGAGGGCATTCTCCAGACTGTCGGTGGGACTGCCAAAGGCGGCAGCGACACCAAACAGACAGAGAATAGCAAGCAACATTGTTTTCATTTTCTGTAGCAGATTAAGAGCGAATTTAAGAATAAAGTTCTAGCCGTCGATTAGATGGCTGCCAGCCCTTCATTGGACCCGATTTCAGCAATTGAACAAGAAATGCTAGCTTGAATTCTTCCTCACCAACCGAACCAATTAAAAATGGAAGATCTTCCCAAGCCACCAGTGAATGAAATGGAAGAGAGCAAACAACCCCCATTCGACAATACCGTACCGGATTGGCTTGACAAACTCCAGAATGAAAGTTGGCAGGCGGAGATCCTGATTTCAGGTGGCGCTTTTTTTGGGCTGTTGAATGCCTACGATGTTATTGAAAGCATCTCAGTATTTCTCCGTTATTCAACCAACGTTCATTACAACCTGATTATGCTGATCATTGCCATATCAGGCTTAGCCGTATTCATTCTCACCTTCGGATTTCTGGTTCACCTGATTCTTAGGGGGTTCTGGATTGGGCTGGTGGGGCTGAACTATGCCTTTCCCTCCGGGATCAATTCGAATAAGCTGGCATTCAAAGGAAAATTCAAGGACGTTTTCAAAGAGGAAAGCAACACTTCCATGATTATTGCATTAGACAAATATTGCGGGATCATCTTTGCATTGACATTTGTGTCGTTATTCACCGTCCTCGGATTTTTTATCTATTTGGGAGTATTCTTTATGCTTCCAGTCACATTGATTCCGGCTCCTGAAAACGCACCTCAGATGGTCAAATGGGTCATGAGGGCTTATATAATCCTGGTAGCCGTCGGCTCCCTGCTCACCGTCATTGACTTTATTTCTGCAGGGAGATTAAAAAAAGTCAGGTGGCTGGTCCCGGTATACTATCCATTCTATAAAGTGATGTCATTCGTTACACTCTCAGTATTCTACAGGCGCTTGTATTATACTCTTGTCTCCAATATCAGGGGATATTATATTCTCCTCTTCATTGGTTTAGTCATAGGAGCCCTGTTTGGGCTTGTGTCCATCTTTGACGATGGGGCGACCGGCCTTTCTGCCAAAATATTTTCTCAGAATTCAGGGTATCACGATGACGGTGCATTCCTTTCCATAAGAAGTGAAAGGGTAGAGGAATCCACTTTGGATGTTTCCCTTCATCACCTGGTGCGACTGGAGAACCTTGCCTTCGACAAATGGAGTAAATCTGATTCTCTGAAATCAAAAACAGTAGAATTTAAGAAGCTGGATGAAGGCAGTCAGCTCAAAGTAATTAACGAACTATACCATGTTTATGTGGATGGGAAAAGGCTGAGTGATTCCCTCGGATGGTTTGTCTCCCGGATCGCGTCTGATAATTCTTTCATGGGAATGAGTAAGATAAGACTCTCCAAAACCATTGACTTGTCAGGACTGCCCAACGGGTTACATGAACTCGGGGTGCGTATCAATCTTGATTCAGCCAGTACAGGTCAATTTCCCATCAACAAGAATCAGAAGTTCCATGGCAGGATAAAATTCATATTGCAGCGAAAAGCCAATACCTACTGAAGTGCTCCCTTCGCGTTAGCATCATCGTCTGCCTCCCCTACTCAATCAAAAGCCAAATTTTTTCGCCAATTTTAAGTAAACAATCCCAATGAGACTAAGCATCCTATTCCTGTTTATATCATTTGTTGCCTCTGCCCAAATGGATCCAAAAATCATGGAGCCAATAATGGAACCTATCCATCAGCTGTTTGAAGGCATGAAGAAAGGAGATAGCGCCCTGGTGCATGGCGCATTTCATCCATCTGCCAAACTCTATACGGTCTATATGGATGTAAAAAAGAATACGCCCGTCTTGCGTGGGGACGTCTTTAAGGAATTCTTGAAATCGATAGGGACAAAGCACAAGGACGTCTGGAATGAATTCATCTGGGCGCCTAAAATTGAAATCGACGGAAACTTAGCGCAAGTCTGGGCACCATACGCATTCTACGCAGGCAAAACATTCAGCCATTGCGGTGTTGATGCCTTTCAGCTGTTTAGAGATGCTTCCGGAAAGTGGAAAATTTTTCATCTGGCTGATACCCACCAGAAGGAAGGCTGTACTATTCCACCAGAGGTGAGTGATAAAATGAAATGAAGCGGTTGCTAACGATATTGATTGTATGGTGCCTTATCTCCGGTGCCTCCGCTCAAACCTCTGACTTTACAACTTTCATTCTTGTCAGGCATGCTGAAAAACTCAGTGACGGCACCAAAGACCCTGATCTTTCAGAAGCAGGCAAGGAACGCGCACAACTGCTGGCCACGCTGCTCAAAAGAACTAAAGTGGACGCCATCTATTCAACAGGATATAAGCGATCGCGCAACACGGTAGCGCCCCTGGCCGTATCAAAGGGACTCGCCATCAGCGGATATGATGCCTTGAAAATGGAGGAAGTCGACAGAATATTTGAACAGTGGCGGGGAGGAACAGTAGTGTTGTGTGGACATTCGAACACCATCCCCGAAACCATCAACTACCTGATCTCCGAGCCGGACAAATACCAGGACTTTGAAGAAAATGAGTATGGCAACCTCGTCATTATCCTCCTGCATGAAAAAGGAACCAGGTCGAAGGTGACGTGGTTAACGTATTAATGGTATATGGTAAATTGTTAATGGTTAATTAAGGGGGAACTCTGTCCATGGCCAAAAGCCTTACTCTCATATTGACGCTCTTGTTATTACAAGGCAATGCATTTGCTCAGCAAGACGAGATACGCAAGAGCATCTACTTTGATGGAGGCAGTTACTACATCGATGAATACCAGGCATCCGACCTGGCTCATTGGCTTGATTCCATTCCGAACCTTTTAGACAAATACGAAATCCAGTTGATCAGTCACACGGACCCCATCGGTGGCAGGCGCTACAATGAATGGCTTTCTCACATGCGCAGTGAAGCCGTCTTCCAGTTGCTTGTCGAGCGCGACATCCCGGAGAAAATGATTCATACCAAGGACTGGGGGCTGGAGAATCCCGTATACAAAAATGATACGCACCTGGGGATGATGAAGAACAGGAGGGTGGATGTAATTTTGAGACCGGTGGTATTTTGACAGGTGACAGGTGACCGGTAACCAGTGACCGGGAGCCAGTAGGCAACTATCGCTAACTTGG
>JANYHW010000085.1 GCA_025358885.1 Cytophagales bacterium
AGGTAGAGTACACGAAATCAAGGCTGCCAGTTCAACTCATACTATATGTGACCTTCCTTGATAAGTACAAAGCCTACCAATTTGAAAGATATCTTAAGTCGGGTTCTGGTAGAGAATTTTCAAGGCGACACTTTCTTTAACCTCTGCTAATCCTTTATTCATTCTTGCTTACCCTCGACAAGCAAGGTCAACTAAGCATGTGGAACGTACGCATATATCTTCTCTGGACCAGGGTTCGATTTTCTGCAGCTTCACAAATTCGCGATAATCTTCGCAAGATTTAGATCTACAAACAGCCTCTGAAGAGTGCAACACAGGCCTCCGGCTTGTTATTGGTTAAGAATTCAGAATTGTACTACTACGCTTGTCACTATTCTAAGCTCACCGAAGGGTGCTCATCAATTTTGCCACCTAAAACGTGGCTTCTCAGTGATTGGTAATAATTTTTCTTCGCTAATACCCTTAAAGATTATATAGGCAAGCTCACTTAGCTTAGCAAGTAGGTTATGAGCGTTCATTTCTGTTACGGTTACTTTGATCGAATCCTCAGCCTCTTTTGTACTAAAGTACCGTCTGAATTCTGGAGCTTGTATATTAATTGCATCATTAATCATCCCTTGCGAATGAATAATTATATGTCTGATATTTTCTAATAACTGAAAAAGGGTAATGAGGTCTCTATATTTTTCTTGGTTCAAATAAAAATTGACCTTTGGAACTGCCTTCTTTATGGATTTGACTCGATCCATATTCTTTTGTTTCCGACGTGAGGAATCAGGTATTTGCAATTGATTCGTACTGATAATTTTTTTCAAGTATGTTTCAAAATTCTCAACACTTTGGGCAAGTGCAATCAAAAATTGAAAGTTTTCATAATCCTCAAAAAACTGGTTGCGATTGGAAGAAATTACTTCGAAGGGCTGGTTATGAACCACGCTAATACCATCGTCACCCCACAATGAATGCAATGCCGCTAGAGAAATGGGGGTGTCCTTAAGATTTGGAGTCACGTGAACAATCCCATCTAGGTATACCTGTCTTACAAGAAACTGGTTCACAATAATTGAAAATTGATTGTTCTGATTCAAAAAAAAAGTCTTGTATGCTATTTCCATCTCTAAAGATGTTTTAAGGAGAACTCGTCTCTTATTGTGCTCCACAAATTGACTAAATTTTAAGAAGGTGTTCTAGATTAAGTTAAATCCCTGAAGGGGTGTTTGAGGACGATTATAGCAATTGTTATTGATGCCCTTTCGCCAGCAGGCGGTTCGAATGGCTTCTCAATATCAACTCCCCAGCTTCGACACCGATCCCGCTCCCGAAACCTGCATCCTGGAACCAGTCCCTGTTTCCATTCCCACACTCTCAATAACCAGGTAGTCCTTCTTTGAAATCGACTGACGCGCAATCAACTCGGCAAGGAAGCCGGTGAGGAATAATTGTGTTCCCAACACCACCGCCACCAGCGCCAGGTAAAAAATCGGCTGTTCGGTGACGTCGCGCTTGAGGGGAATCTTAGAGATCAATACGGAGTCAACCTTCATCCAGAGAATCCTGAGGGTGAAAAAGAATCCGACCACAAAAGATAAAAATCCCCAGAAGCCAAAGAAGTGCATGGGCCGTTTCGCAAACCGCCCGATAAACGTAATCGACAGCAAATCCAGGAAGCCGCGCATGAACCGCTCCCACCCAAATTTCGTGTGACCATATTTCCTTTCCCGGTGCTCTACTACTTTTTCGCCGATCTTTGTGAAGCCGGCCCACTTGGCCAATACGGGAATATACCGGTGCATCTCGCCGTAGACAGTGATGTTTTTCACCACCACCCCTCGATACGCCTTCAGCCCGCAATTGAAATCGTGAAGCTTGATCCCGGAGATCCTTCGCGTAACATAATTGAAAAACTTCGATGGAACAGTCTTTGAAATCGGATCGTGACGCTTCTTCTTCCACCCGGAAACGAGCTGATAGCCTCCCTCCATTACCATCTTGTACAACTCCGGTATTTCTTCAGGACTGTCCTGCAAGTCGGCATCCATGGTGATGACGACGTTGCCCTGCGCTGCTTTGAATGCTGTGTTCAGGGCCGCGGACTTTCCAAAATTCCGGTTAAACCTGATTCCCTTGAAGGAAGGGCTAACCGCATTGACGGCAAGGATTTGTTCCCAGGTGTGATCCTCGCTGCCATCATCTACAAAAAGCACTTCATAAGAAAAGCCGTGCTTTTCCATCACACGGCTTATCCACTGACTCAATTCAGGTATTGATTGCTCTTCGTCCTTTGCAGGGATGACAACAGATATATCCACGCTGTTAAACTTCTGCCTGGGCGTTTTTCTTTTGGGTGAAGATGGTCACGATCATCACGATCACCAAACTCCCAATGTATCCGCCGATGGCTCCAAAGACCCAAAATAACCTCTTCGTCCAATCCTGTGCGACTTCAATCGAACTCTCGGGTGTACCCGACTCCTGCATTTTCAGCAACTGCTCATCCAGGAACATCTGCATCGGGCCATAGTCGACGAAGTTAATATACACGTAAGTCACCCCCATCGACAAAGTTACAGATACCAATGAGGACCAAAATCCGATACCAAACCCCTGTCCGTAGGACATGTATCCATCTCCTTCATCCTTGAATTTCTTTTGCGCCAGCACAAGCAACACAATGGCTGCTACCATGCCAATGTAGTTCAGGCCGCCGCCAAAAGGATTCATTCCCAGAAGCGACACAATCAAAAAGACAGCAACTGAAACCGCGCCGGAATACAAACCAAAGGTGAGTCCTACCGAGCGAGTCGTGATGGCATTCGTTTCTTTATTTTCTTCCATGTTTACAGGGGTTTTGGTTGACGTCTTAAAATTACAGAGATTATTATGCTAATAAAAAGGCCAATTTGAAATGTTTGCCACGCATATAGGCTGGCAAGGTTTCGGATATTGGTCCCGGGAAGGGCCAATAAATTACGCTCGATCACATCTTTTCCTATTCGCTGCACAGTTTCGTCCGGGAGGTTGCGAATTTGGTCCGTGAACTGGGTTATGTAGTCACTCACAAAGGCCGGCTGTAACGATCCAAACACAAGAATTCCTGAGGCGGATACAGCAGCGGAGGCGGACAAGAACAGGATACACCCTCCCATGCCTTGCCAGAAATGAAGGATACCATCCTGATAGAAATCTCTCACTTCCTTGAGGCTGAAGAAAAGCAATACAGAAAAAACAAACACCCGGAAGTCAAGAAATGGATTGACAAGAAAGGGATGCTTGCCCATGTAGAAAAGGGATAGCACCAGGCCGATGCACATCACTCCGGCAATCGCGCCGTAGCGCAACGACACCTTCATCAACGACGTGGTAAAAAATCTTTTAAGCATCCAGCAGATTCTTGCTATGATTAAAGACCGCGACGACTTTGCCTTTCACCTTCTGCCGATACCAGGGTGAGTTCTTCGATTTGGAGAGATTGGTCTTCTCATCCAGCGTCCATGTCGCCGATGGATCCAGTAAAGTAAGATTTGCAGATTGGCCTGCTTCCAGGGAAGGAGCTTCCAGTCCTAACAAGGTGCGCGGTGCGGTGGTAATTTTTTCGATCAGGTCTTCCCATGGCACCGAAGCGGAAAGGGAAACGAGGTTCGAAGCAAATGTTTGAAGGTTGGTGATACCAAATTCAGCCAGATCAAATTCCAGGTTCTTGCCTTCATCATCATGGGGCATGTGCCCGGTACACAGCACATCGATGGTTCCGTCTTTCAATCCTCTGATCAACGCATCGCGGTCCGACTTTTCACGTAGCGGAGGATTCACTTTATAATTTGTGTCAAAGCCTTGAAGAAGACTGTCGTCAAGCAACGCCTGGTAGCCTGTGATGTCGCAGGTGACTTTCAGCCCCCGCTTTCTGGCAGCTTTTACCAATTCAATGCTTTTGGCTGTCGATAGTCTCGAGAGATGCAGCTTCCCTCCCGCATACTGGAGCAGTTCGATATTGCGATTCAACGGAAGTTCTTCGGCGATGCGCGGCATGCCCTTCAGGCCAAGCATGGTGCTGTTGATCCCTTCATGCATCTGCCCGAATAAATTCAGCCAGATGTCTTCCGGGTGATCAATAACAAGACCATCAAATTTTTGCACGTATTGCAGTGCCTTGAGAAATATGTCGGTATGCCACAACGGCTTGAGCCCGTCGGTGAAACCCACTGCGCCCGCTTCGTGGAGGTCAATCATTTCCGTGAGCTCTTCTCCTTTGTTGTTCCTGGTGACGGAAGCCAACGCATGAAGGTCCACAAGCCTGGAGCCATTCCCATTCATAATGTAGCTCACGCCATTCTTCGATTGCACGGATGGATTGGTATTGGGCAGCAACGCCAATCCTGTAAATCCTCCCGCTGCCGCTGAGGCCATCAAGGAGTTCAGGTCTTCACGCTGTTCGTAGCCGGGATCACCTGTATAGGTTCCGAGATCAAACCATCCCGTTGACAAAATCATGCCTTTCGCGTCTATGACTTTATCTGCGGCGTACTTCTTATCTCCGATGTCTGTGATGCGTCCGTTTTGGATGAGTACATTCTTCACCTTTTTATGAAAAGCGGACTTTGCGTCGAGTAAGGTGGCAGATTGGATGAGTATTTTCATTCGAACCGGGTTTCTTTTTCAGTTATTTTAGAAAACGAATGAGCAGCACCTCGGCCAACAAAAACAGCAGTGCCAATACCAGGGCATACTTCCACAAGGCTGTGCCCAAATATCTCTCTTTTATTTCGTTGCTGAAAGAATCCCCGCTGCCGGATTCAAACACTGAAATGTTCTTACCTCCGCCAAGCTGGGATTTGATTTCATCGCCTGTCCATTGTTCCAAAAGGGATTCATGCTTGTCGAGATCAAATGCCACAAGACCCACCGTATCCTGCTGCACCATGGCATAATAAAATCCGGGGTCGATGGAAAACCGGGGTATCTCCAGCACGACATGATCGCCATTCTTTCGCTGTGCCGGCACTACTTCCTGCTTGCCCACCAACCTGACAGGAGCTTCACCTGTCAGGCTGTCGGTTTGAAGAATAACGGTACTTTCGGAAAGGGCATAATAAGGTTTCTGACTTACCCGATGGCTGGAAGCGGCAATGCGGTACATCACAGGCACAAACAATCCATGATTTTGAAAATCAGAGAATGAAGCATCCAGGGGTGCCGCCAGCAGAAAAGTGTTTTTTGTTTTCGAGAGGAAAGGTCTGCCATCCTTGAATTTCAGTAAGGCCGACCGGTCGTTGCCCCACGTCCACAGTGCAGTGGCCCGCGGCATCGACATAGAGACTGATCGCTCTTCAAATACATTTTCAAAGAAAGGATTCTGAAAGTCAGGTTTGTCGAGTTCTTGAGTGGGAATGGGTTCCGCTTTCGAAGCGGAAAGGCCACCGGTTAGTCCGTGGTACAAGGCAATGTCTCCCTTAGGGGAAGGGATGATCAGCAGGGTGCCGGCGTTGCGCTGGTAGTTCTGCAGCGCCTCGCGCAAGGATGTAAGGTTATCTACCGCATTGACAATGACGAGGTCCGCCCGGGTCAATACATCTAGGTCAACATTGTCAGGGGAATAAGAGCGATAGGCAAAAAGGGATGAGTTGCCGAACACCTTTTCGATGTAGCTGTTGCCCCCATGTACTTCCACAATTCTGATTTTGTCCGAAAAATTGAGGGACACATAAAACTGGTTATCGAAACTCACCGGAAAATCAGTGAAACTCGTTACCGCCTGGTTCCAACCTTTGAGCCCCTGGACCAAATCGAAACGCGCAATTGCCGAAGAATTGGATTCGAGGTTAACGGAGGCAGTGCCGGATTGAATATCGTTGATCGTCAACTTAAGCACCATCCCTTCCCTTGTCTTGGCTCCCACATTCCGAATCCTCACGTTGAGCGTGTTACGCTGGCCGCCAACCACAAATGGGTCTTCGAGATACACTGAATCCACCAACACGTTGGAGGCACTTTCCAAAGCTATGGGTACCATCCGCCATGAAGACAAAGAGTCCTGGACTTTGGCGCTGGCCAATCCAAGGGTTGACTTTTGAAAATCAGAAATGCAGAAAATCTCCTGCCGTCCCTGACCTATACGCTGCTGAATGTCGGTAAACGATCGGGCTATCGGCGAAAGTCTGACCTGGGTGAGCAAGTCAAGGATTTCGGTTTTTGTTTTGAAGGAGTTCGAAAAGGTGGCAAAGTCATTGGTGATCAGTTTATAGCGCGTATCCTGCGGGAATAATGCCACAATCTCTTGAATGAAGTGAATGCCGGCATCGAGGGCGCGGGTCTTGTCGCCCGCCTGGGAAAGCATGCTGTAGGAGTTGTCCAGGTAAAAAGTCACCTCCCGGCCTGAAGTCACTTGCTCCTTTGCGGGTAAAAAGGGTTGGGCGAAAGCTATTACCAAGAAGAACAGGAACAGCAACCGGGACGCAAGTACCAAATATTGCTTCAGTTTGCGCTTCTGGGTGGTCTCCTGCCTCACCTGCCGGATAAAACGGGTATTTGAAAAGAAAATACGGGTAGTTTTCCTGAAATTGAAAAGGTGAATAATAATGGGAATCGAGAGTGCGGCAAGGGCCCAAAGGAACTGAGGGAACGCAAAATTCATTGGCGGCAAAGCTAATAAAAAAGAGGCCCGCGGAAGACCTGCCTACATGAACGGAAGGCTAATTATTTTGATTGCCTGAACCTTTTCAATCTATTTTAGATCACCCAGGCAACGGGGCAGCCCCATTTTGCATTTTAGCAACAGACACACGAAAAGAAAGAGCGTTTGCAAGAGATTGACCTAGTACGACAATGCCAACTGGGCGACCGAAAGGCACAGGAGGCACTCTTCGATCTGCATGGCGACGCGATGTTCAAGCTTTGCTTTCGTTACCTCAAAAGCGAGGTAGACAGCGAAGATGTTGTAATCATCGGTTTTGAAAAGGTCTATCTCCATCTCACCAAATTCAGGTTTGAAGGTGATGGCAGCCTGAAAGCATGGATCAAGAAGATCATGGTAAATGAATCATTGATGTGGCTTCGTCGCCGGCATAATTTCCACCTGACTGAAGCGATTGGTGAAAATACACCCGAGCCCGGGTTGGAACAGTTTAGTCAGATGGACGCAGGTGACATCTACCAGTTCATCACCCGGTTGCCTACAGGGTACAGGACGATCTTCAATTTGTCAGTGGTGGAGGGTTATAGCCATGCTGAAATCGCCGCAGCACTGAACATCACCGAGAGCACATCAAGAACACAGTTATTCAAAGCAAAGTCACAACTGAGAAAAATGTTAACACAGGAGGGGTTTCACTATGGAACATGAATTTGAAAAGACCATCCGGGAGAAGGTAGCACAGGCCGAACTCGCACCCGCCACGTGGGATAGAGAATGGGTTCGGTCACGGATAGGATTTCCCAGTAAGCGAAAGAAATACGCGCTGTACTATGCGGCGGCTTCTATCCTGCTGGCGTCAGCATTGTTTTTCTTTGGGATAGAACAAACACGCATCAAGCAACTTGAAGTTCAGTTGAGGTCAATCGAACTTTCTATTGAAGAAAACAAAGGTTACCAGTCACAGCTTGAAAAGGAATCGTTGGTCCTTGCTCAGGCAGTTGCTTGTCGCGAACCGGAAAATGTAGCGTCAAGTGAAAGTCCGCAGGTGGTACGGGTTTCCAAAAAGGTTAGTCCTACTGAAACCAAAGATGATCATTTGACTTCCGACCCTGAGTTGGTAGAAGAAACAGCGATGACGGAGGTCAAGACCATCGAGAAAGAGACTCCGGCTACAGAGATTCTGATCTCCACCACGAAGGTTCAAACCAAGTCCGTGCAGGCGATTATAGGAGGAGATGATCAAAAGCTCACGGCAGACAATAACAAAGAACGAAAATTCAAATTCCGCCTTTTCCCTCAGGGAGAGGAGCCAGTGCCAGTAGGCGGCGGAGAATCGATCAATTTACTTTCAAAAAACCAGAAACAATAAATGAGTTCACTCATGAAATATACTGCCTTCATCATTCTTGCATTCACCTGCACCCTTCAAGTGGCATTTGCCCAAAGGATCAATTACTATCCTGATTCCATCCGCATAGAATTACCGGATCAGAAAACGGTCGTGGTATTTGAATTGCGTCAATACAAGAACAACACGTCCTTCATTAAGGACTTCCCATCCTTTCTCAAGGAAATACTGGGACACGTTGAAAAAAGCTCACCTGCCAACTTTCAGGAAACAGGTCCATATCGCATTGATGTGAGGCTCGTTGCCCAGGGAGAAAAGGAAATGCTGTCGATGGGTAGCGAACATTCATTCAAGCCCGTCGGTGAGAAGACACTGATCAACATTCGACCCATTGAAACACCTGTAACTCAGGTGACGGTGAAAGACAAACAGATCGTAGAACTTCTTCCACCTGGCTGGGAGTTATCGATCGAATCGAAAGAGGCTAAAGTGAGCCTGTATTCAGAAAGTTATCAATCCCTGGTCACCGTGACGACCGTCGACTTTACGTCATTGTCCGATAAGCTGGTGAAGGAGGTGAATGTTACTTCGTTGGGGAAGAGCACTATCCGTTCGCGCATGGTGTTCCACGACAACAAGATTGAGCAAAGCTCTGTTACCAGAAAATATCCCGGGGACAACATTTCCCTAGGGGTTACTGCTGGGGTGGGGCTCTTCCGCGACAAACTGTATCCCCAGCTTAGCCTGAACTTAGCCCTAACATTCAGGGATCATTTCGGAAAGCAGAATATCCGCACAGGGCTGGTGTACGACAACCTGATTTTTGCCGAGAAGATAGCAGAGGGCTACCAGACGAATGTCAATTCATTTCTTTCATTAAGTTTTGAAAAGAATTTTAATACCAAGAGCAAGGGTGCCCAGTGGAGTGGAATTGGCGCCGGTTTCCTCGTTAGGAAAAATGGGGACTACTTCACCGGGAATACGGCCAAGATCTTTATTATTCATGAAATGGAAAACAGAAGGGTCAGCATCCTCCCGGAGTTCTACCTGACGGATGACTTTAAGAAGTTCGCGTTTGGAATGACGCTGAAGTATACGTTTTAGAATTGCGCCTTCTGAGCTTACGTTTGCATTTGACGTTAGCAACATAAGACTGCGCCTTATGTTTTAGTGATTACGCCCTTTTAGGGATCAGCCGAAATTGGATTGTGACATGATACTTACATTGATTTGTTAAAGGTTATTATTACGCCCTTTCAGGGCTTCCGTTTACTCTGGCATAAACGACATAAGGCTACACCTTATGTCTAGTGATTACGCCCTTTCAGGGCTCAGCCATAGAAATATGAAATTTTCAAGTTCCCAACTCAACAAGTGACCCTAATACATCTATGAGCAACAGCCCTGAAGGGGCAAGCATCACATAAGCTATGGTCACCGCCCATGGCGAATTAATGCCAAGACGCGATAAGCCCTGAAAGGGCGGTCATCACCCGAGCCATGGGCACCGACCATGGCGAATTAATGGCAGGATTCCACAAGCCCTGAAAAGGCGTAATCCCTCAATCCCAAACATACCTCTCATCATATTCAATCTTGTATTTGCTGAATAGTGTCCTACACTCATTTTGGAATGAGGTTGCCTGATGATGGGCTCTTTGGTTCTTAATGTATTCAACCACCCTATCAACTCCCCTCGGATTAACAGAAAATGCGGCATAACCCCCTTGCCAATAGAAATTGGAATAGGCTTCCCCCTTCGTTTTGATCCAGGTACTTGAGCCCTTCTTTACTTCTTCAAGAAGTTTCATTAATGCAATCTTCTTCGAAAGATTGCAAAGGATATGAACATGATCTCGGTAACCACCCACCTGGATGGGATTACATTCCAACTCTTTGGATATGCCACCTAGATAGCTAAATAACTCGTCCTCGATGGTATCGTCGATCATGGGCACCCGGCACTTCGTGCTGAAGATAATGTGGGTAAATAATCTTGTTAAAGATTGTGACATGGATATTGAGATTAATTTGTTAAAGGTTTTTATTACGCCCTTTCAGGGCTTCCGTTTGCATTTTACATTAGCAACATAAGGCTGCGCCTTATGTTTTGTGATCCACGCCCTTTCAGGGCTTCCGTTTACTCTGGCATGAACGACATAAGGCTGCGCCTTATGTTTTAGTGATTACGCTTTTCAAGACTCAGCCATAGAAACATGAAATTTTCAAGTTCCCAACTCAACAAGTGACCCTAATGTATTCATGAGCAACAGCCCCGAAGGGGAAAGCATCACATACGCCATAGGCACCGCCCATGGCGAATTAATGCCAAGGTGCCATAAGCCCTGAAAGGGCGATCATCACCCGAGCTATGGGCACCGCCCATGGCTAATTAACGCGACGATTTCACAAGCCCTGAAAGGGCGTAATCCATTTAATCTCTTCGACTATGGACATAATACCATCTTAAGAGGATACAAAAACAAGAAACGGCGCCTCGGAAATATCCAAGGCGCCTTTCTCTTACCCTATGCCGATTGCTGTGGCTTTCCACCCAGCAACAAGAGATCATTCACGTTGACCTCCGTGTAGTACTTCTTCTCTCCCTTGGCAGAGTCATAAGCGCGGTGTACGAGTTTACCTTCCACGCAGACTTCGCTTCCCTTCTTCAGGTACTTGCCGGCTATGTCCGCAAGCTTGCCCCATATCACGACATTGTGCCATTGGGTGTCTTCCACTTTCTCTCCCTTAGGGTTCTTGTAGGAGTCGGTGGTGGCAATTGAAAATGAAGCTTTCTTCGATTTCTCGAACACCTTCACTTCGGGGTCTTTGCCCAGACGTCCGATGAGCTGAACACTGTTTCTTAAACTTTTCATAAGATTGTTGTTAAAGGGTTTAAAATATTGAGTCGAAGGTGCAGGGCTGAAATATCGCCAGTCGTATGATAAACGCTTACATCCGTTTGTAATCGTCTCTCCCCAACAATGATCAGGTTTTCCTTAAAGCTGTTATGTTGACCTCAGCATTTGTACTGGCTAACTTTCCTCATGCCTGAAAAAAGATGCGCCGCATGTGGTGTTCCCATCGTGGGCAGGACAGATAAAAAATTCTGCTCCGACCAGTGCCGCAGCACCTATAACAACGGCCTTAACAGTGACTGCAATAAGTACATTCGCAATGTTAACAATGCCCTCCGGAGAAACAGACGCATTCTGGATGCGCTCAATCCCGGGGGTAAGATCAAGGTGAATGGATCAAGGCTCAAAGAAGAAGGGTTCGACTTCCGGTATCACACGGCTACCTACAAAACACGGGATGGTGTGATGTACTATTACTGTTATGACCAGGGCTACCTGCCGATGGATAAAAACTATTATCTCCTCGTCACCCGACTGGAATTTCAGTATTAAGTGGAGTAAGTTTGGCTCTGCACTGAAATATTGATAAACGAAAAATCAAAATACTGCTACCTTGCAAGATGTGGAATTTACAGGGTAAAAAAGCAGTCATTACCGGCGGGACCAAAGGAATTGGCCTGGCTGTTACACAGGAGTTTCTTGACCTGGGCGCGGAGGTCCTCGTGGTCGCCCGGAGCACAAAACCGATCGAAAATAAATTGCGCGGCAGTGCCAGACTCTTCCGCCTCGATGGAGATGTGACGGATCCCTCTTTCCGTCAGCATCTTTTGCGCAAGGTGCAAGAACAGTGGGGCCGACTGGATGTTCTTGTGAATAATGTAGGGACTAACATCCGGAAGAAATTCGTAGAATACACGGAAGAAGAATACCGTCAATTATTTGAGACAAATCTTTTCAGCATGACGGCCCTCACACAAGGGGCTTTTGAATTGCTCAAGGACTCCGGCAACGGGAGTGTCATCAATGTGGCCTCGGTCGCCGGATCGCTCGATGTACAGACCGGACCGCCTTATGGAATGACAAAGGCTGCCATCATTCAGCTCACGCGTCACCTGGCTGTTGAGTGGGCACAATTTAACATACGTGTAAACGCAGTCTCCCCCTGGTATATCAAAACTCCCCTTACCGAACCGGTGCTCAGTAATCCAGAGCGACTGGAAAGAATTATAGCTCGTACGCCGCTCTCACGCGTGGGTGAACCTGCGGAAGTATCCGGAATTATTGCATTCCTGGCCATGGACAAATCCAGTTACATCACAGGACAAAATATATCCGTGGATGGCGGAATGTCGGTGAAGGGACTGTGATCCATGCGAAAGGAACTTGGCCTTTCTGACAAAGCGTTACCCGCAGCGGGAAAAAATGTTACCTCACTCTTTTTTCAGGCGTGACTAAATCATGCCGGCTACGGGAACATGTAACTCACTTTATACGTTGAAAGGGTATACATTGAAGTCACCGAATACGTAAAAAAAATAATAGAAGGTAATTCGATGACTGGACAAAATTTAATGACAATGAATGAGGCAAATGGCTTCATATTATTTGGAAAGGGAAAAAACATGAGTTGGACGACAATATATATTTCAGGAAAAACAGATTTTCGCGAAGAAGTCAAAAGAAAGTTTGCGCATTCAGACCAGCGCTATATGCCAGGCTATATTGAGAACATTTCCGGTGGGAATACCCACGATTTGTACTGGATAGATGACCGCACCAATTTGCGCTCAGTAAAAGAAACCATCGGTGGCAAGCTGATCTGGAAGCACCGCCTCCGTTTCTTTGAAACACTTGAGGCCTTTATGGCATCGCAAGAGATTCGGAAAGTATCAGAATTCTCGGAGCGCGAACGCGAGATGATTGCAGAAATGCAAGGCGTCGCCGCTTAAGTATCCACCACTTGGAATTGACCCCGGGTGGGCCAATTTTCAAATACAAATCCCTGCTGTAGGTGGAATTCAGCTGGGTCTTGGCCGGCAAATGGTAGTGGAGGAAAAACCTTACCTTGCTTAGGCATTCATCCATTTGTCCTAAACCTAACCTTATCTACATGAAAAAGAAGATTTACATTGGTCTGGCTGTCGTACTGGTCGTGATCATTGGTGTCGTACTTTATGGCGCGCTCGTTGTGTCGAAAAAGAGTCCAATCAAGACCGCTACCTACAGTGATCAGGGCATAGACTTTAAAGTAGTGTATTGCCAGCCCTATAAAAAAGGCAGGTTGATTTTCGGAGATGAGAAAGACGGTGCCCTTCAGCCTTATGGAAAATACTGGAGACTGGGTGCCAATGCGGCTACCGAAATTACCTTCAGCAAGAATGTCATGTTTGGGGGTAAGGCAGTAAACGCAGGCACGTATCGCATGTATGCAGTGCCCGGTGCAACTTCCTTTCAGGTTTCGCTCAACTCAGACCTGGGTGTATATTTTGCAGTCAGTGAACCCGATTACACGAAAGATGTGATCAAGGTCGACGTGCCAAGTGAAGCATCACCTGAGACTGAGCAATTTGTCATTAACTTCAGCAGTGATGGATCCACGGTGAACATGGATTTTGTCTGGGATACCACCAAGGTGCGCGTTCCGATTACCAATCAATAAACCACTTCCACCTCGTGGCTCGTTTCTCCTTCAGGCGGTGGATACTTCTGCCGCTGTCGGTTCTCATTTTTTTGTTGGTCGTGTACTGGATGATTGGTCTCATCCAGTACAGGCTTAACGTGATGGACGTGGAGGACTATGAGCCTGTCTCCACGCTCAAAGTTCCTCAACATCCCCTCTCTCACGCTAAGTTTCCGTTCATCGATGTCCACAATCACCAGTGGATCATGCCCGTTCAGGATCTCGATGGGCTGGTCACTGAAATGGACTCTCTTAACATGGCCGTGATGGTGAACCTGAGTGGCTTCCGTGGAAAAGTATTAGAGTGGTCACTGGACAATGTTCATCAAAACTACCCAAAACGTTTCGTTGTATTTCTCAATCTCAATTTTGAAAATCTCGATGACGCAGGCTGGCCAGCAGAACCTCTGCAGATGCTAGAGGAGGGTGTCAAACAAGGTGTAAGAGGTCTAAAAGTATATAAAGGCCTGGGCCTTACAGACAAAGACAATGATGGAAAGCGCATTGCCGTGGATGATCCGCGTCTTGATCCCATCTGGGCCAAATGCGGTGAACTTGGAATCCCGGTGCTGATTCATTCCGGAGAACCATCACCGTTCTGGGATCCCAAAGACAAACGCAACGAACGCTGGCTTGAACTCAAAAAGCAACCGGACCGCTACCGGCCCGCGGATAAGTTCCCTCCCTTCGAACAAATCATGGCCGAACAGCACAACATTTTCAGAAAACATCCCAACACCAAATTTATTGACGCACACCTGGGTTGGTTTGGAAATGACCTGGAACGACTGGGAAAGTTATTCGACGAAATGCCCAATGTGTACACCGAACTCGGTGCCGTGCTTGCCGAACTGGGTCGTCAACCACGCTTTGCCAGGGCATGGATGATTAAGTATCAGGATCGGATCATGTTTGGTAAGGACACTTACAAGAAAGAAGAGTATTACGCATATTTCCGCGTACTGGAGACAGCCGATGAATATTTTGACTACTACCGCAAGTATCATGCACACTGGAAACTTTACGGGCTGGACCTCCCTGATTCAGTATTGAGAAAAGTGTATTACAAAAATGCGTTGAGGGTCATTCCGGGGATTGACAAGGAGTTGTTTGAGGCGACCATGAAGTAGACACAGATTTTCCAGAATAACAAAGAAGGCCTTAAGACCCTCACGGCTGAGAATAGAGGCATACTACGCCTCGTGCCCGCAATGATTCCGCCACCCGAGCCACATCGGCCTTATTCTCCCAGGGATTGCCGATGACTCCAAGAATCTGCAGTTTGGAAAAACCCTCCCATTCAACAGGAAAATAATTCAGGTTATTGCGTGAGACATCAAGGTTCTCCAGGTCATTCAGGTCTTTTAACGATCCCGGTAAGGCCACCAAATAATTATTGTTGACACGCAGCACCCGAAGTTGTTTCAAATCCTGAACGGACGCCGGCAAAGAACTTAGTTTATTATCATGCACGTAAAGTTCAGTCAGATTGCTCAGGCTGCCCAAGGCTTCCGGCAATTCCTTCAACTGGTTGTTCGACAAATACAAAACCCGAAGATTGACAAGTCTCGAGATTTCAGGACCTATCTCGCGGAGATTGTTATAGTATAAGTCTATCTGACGCAAATTGGTCAGTTCAAAAATCCCTTTTGGAATGCTGGTGAGTTTGTTCTGGTACAATGACAATGACTCCAGTTTTTTCAGGCTGCCGATGGCCGGATGGATGTAGGTAATTAAGTTATAGTTCAAACCAAGTTTCCTTAGGTTAGGGAACTTTGAGATACATAGCGGTACCTTTTCAATTTTGTTCTTTTGAAGATTAATCTCCTGCAGTGAGGAGCTACCATTCTTTAGATCGTTCAGGGTAAGATTATTCTCTATCAGACTGAGCTTAATTAAAGTTCTGTTTCTGGAAATCCGTGGGAAGGAGGTCATATCAATATTCCTGGAGAGTTCCAGAGAATCAATACTCTTGAAATTTCTATATGACCTTGGCAGGTTTTCACCACGAATACCTCTCAAGACCAATTTCGTCACCGTGACATTTTTGCGCAATTTCAATTTGCCTGAAATATTGTTGTTGTATACGTACACACTTTGAAGTCTTGGTAATCGGCTCAATTCCTTTCCCAGTCGCTTTACAGATGTGTTTACCAGTTCCAACTCCCTCAACTGCTGACACTGATATATTTCTTCCGGAAGGGCACTCAGCTTATTGTCGGCGAAGCTCAGTTGCGTGACCGCTTCTGGCTTCACCTTTCCTTCCTTCAGATCCTGATAGGATGTGAAGTTCTTTGATGCTTCGTAAATGACCCTGTACCCAACAATCTTGTCCCGAAACGTCGCCTGTAAGTGGACCAAGCTGTCAAATTTCCTGTATTCATTATCCGTCAAGTTCCGGGTTGAGTTCGATCCATCGTCACCGGCACCGGATTGCCCTTTCTTGAAAATTTTCTGGATGGCTTCCGAGATGAGAAAGTAATCTGCCGAATCGCGTTTGTCGGCGAACACGGGAATGCTTTGCTGGCCGTAAATATTTCCTGTCACAACCATCAAAAGCAACATCGTCAGGAATCTGGTCAATTTCATCCCTCGTAGGTTTTTGTCAAAGTCGAGAAGCTGTCTCCCCATTGATCTCCAAGAAACATATCAAATTCCTCCGTAAAATGCAATCCGACAATACATCATGGCTTCCGTATGATGCTGAATTTTTAATACCTTGATTGAAGAAAAAACATCAACAATCATGCAACAACCCGTAGCCATCGTAGGCAGCCAGCGTATACCTTTTGTACGCTCATTCCGGGAATATGCCCGTACCACCAACCAGGAATTACTCACAACCACCTTGCAGGCATTGGTAAAGAAATTCAACCTGCCCGGAGTATTGTTAGGCGACGTTGCCCTTGGCGCTGTCATGACCAGTTCAATCGACTGGAACCTTTCACGTGAAGTCGTGCTTGGCACTGAGCTCGACCCACGGACCCCTGCCTTCAATGTTCAACGTGCCTGTGGAACAAGTCTGGAGACCATCAACCTGATTGCGCTGAAGATTGCCAGCGGACAGGCATCGTCAGGGATTGGTGGCGGCTGCGACTCGAACAGCGACCTGCCCATTATGGTGAAGAAAGCGTTGGCGTGGAAACTTATCGACATCAATAATGCCAAGGGGTTAGGCTCCCGACTGGCAAAAATATTGAGTATCCGTCCCGCTGACCTTACACCAGCCTATCCGGGCATTGTTGAACCTCGCACCGGACTCTCCATGGGGCAACATACCGAGAAGATGGTGAAAGAATGGAAGATCACACGCACCGAACAGGATCAACTTGCCTACGAAAGTCATATTAAAGCGGCTAAAGCATATGAAGATGGTTTTTACAATGACCTGATCACACCCTTCAAAGGCACTTCACGCGATACAATTGTCAGGGCCGATACCACCATGGACAAACTTGCGAAACTAAAACCCTCATTCGACAAGAGTGATCAGGGCACCATGACAGCCGGGAACAGTACTGCCTTCACCGACGGGGCAGGTGCCGTGCTATTAACTTCAGACAACTTTGCAAGAGAACATCAACTCCCCGTACAGGCTTATTTCGCAGATGCTCAATCCGCAGCCGTGGACCACGTACATGGCGCTGGACTGCTTATGGCGCCCACAATGGCCGTTGCCCAGCTACTGAAACGAAATGGAATAGCCTTGCAGGATTTTGACTTTTATGAAATACACGAGGCATTTGCTGGTCAGGTGCTCTCCACATTAAGGGCCTGGGAAAGTGAAGCCTACTGCAAAAAAGAGCTTGGACTTGGTCGGGCGCTTGGATCCATAGACAGAAATAAAATGAATGTTAAAGGTGGTAGCCTGGCGTTAGGTCATCCCTTCGGCGCCACCGGAGCCCGCGTAGTCGGTACGATGGCCAAACTGCTTCAGGAGAAAGGTACAGGAAGAGGATTAGTCTCTGTCTGTACTGGCGGAGGAATGGGCGTCGCCGCAATTATTCAACGCTAAAAGCCGCCGATATCAATTAAGGGGTTGGAAATATCAACGCGATAATTCGATGTCGCGGTGATAACCATTGTGCAAGTCGTTGTAAGGCAGATTCAATATCAGGTCTCTGCCTGCTTCCTCCGCGGTAATGTTGGCCGCATCTACAAAATAAGGAATGCTTTTGTTATAGAGTACCCTGGGAAATTGAACTTCCTTACCCTGCGAAACGATTCCGGTGAGATAGTAAATCATCAGCTGATTGTTGTTGATTTCCATTTTCACTTTCTCGAATGACACACCAGGTACATGAACCGTGATTTGCCGGTATGATGAAAATTGTTTCAGCCTGACAACAGCCTCGCTTGTGCCCCCATTCAGGGTGTTCATCAAATCAATGCTGGTTATTAATTCCTGCGGTAAATTGAGTGTTGTTTTCATGTTATGCGTTCTTCACCAATCAGAAGGTATGAGTCAATTGTTGTACCTACCACGATTTAAGCCATTACGTCAGCCAAATAAGGCCCCATTTGGCCAAATTGGCTTACTTTTGAATTATGAAGTCTTTTTATTTCTTCAATTTGTCATACCTCGAACGCGGGTCCGATGTCTAGCAAAATGGTCTGGGTACCTTCGGGCTAACCGGAATAATAGATCCCTGCTCCGTACCTTTGGTAATCGTGGGACACGACCATCACCATCATCACGCAGGCACATTGCCGTCGAAGGTAAATACAGCCTTTATTATCGGCATTGCGCTCAACTTCCTGTTTGTGATCGTCGAGGTGGTGGCTGGTTTTGCAGTTCATTCCCTTTCCCTCCTCTCGGACGCAGCACACAACCTTGCCGATGTCGGAACTTTGTCACTCTCCCTGCTTGCCTTCAGGCTGCTGAAAGTAAAACCGAACAATCAATATACCTACGGCTATCGAAAGACATCCATCCTCGTAGCCTTGTTCAATTCAGTTGTTCTGCTTTTCTCCATAGGCGGCATTGCTTTTGAAGCTGTGCAAAAATCATTTGAGCCCCCGGAATCCTTGCCCGGGTCAACCATAGCCATCGTCGCCGGTGTAGGTATCCTCATCAATACCATAACTGCCCTGCTATTTTTCCGGGATAAGGAAAAGGACATCAATATACGAAGCGCCTACCTTCACCTGCTGAGCGATGCACTGGTGTCGGCAGGGATCATGGTGGGTGGCATCGTCATGTATTTCACAAACTGGTTCTGGATTGATTCGCTACTGAGTCTGGTTATTGCAGCCTTGATCTTGTACAGTACCTGGCAACTGTTGAAAGAAAGCCTGCGACTGTCACTCGACGGTGTTCCTGAGAACATTCACCTGGATGAGATAAGGGCCGTCGTAACGAATATGCCCGGGGTAATGGACATTCACCATATTCATGTGTGGGCCATCAGTTCTACCGAAAATGCCATGACGGCCCATCTGGTGTTGGCAAACATCATGTCGCATGAAGAGGAGCAAAGAGTAAAGTCTGAGCTTAAGCACGCCCTGCAACACAAGAATATCCAGCACATCACCATTGAAACAGAGCGGGAGCATGACGTTTGCTCCACCCAGGTGTGTTGAATGATTTTATCCCTTGTACCTAAACTTAAAGATGATCAGCAGGAGAGACAGTGCCAGGGTCACGGCATTAGCAGCCATGACGGGCACATCCTTGATCAGTATGCCATACGTAAGCCACCCAATCGTGCCCAGGCAAAAAATACTGAACATACCCAACGACAAATCTTTTGCCGATTTACTCTGATAGGTCTTGATGACCTGGGGAACAAATGCAATGGTAGTGAGGCTTCCTGCAATCAGTCCCAGGATTTTTACTGGCTCCATAGATTCTCAAAACAGGTCCAAAAACGCTCCAAAGATATTACAAATGCAACGGGAAGTTGTATTTTGTATTCTACGTAGAAAGGGCACAGAATGACGCTGGCACAGGAACGGGAGCTGCTCCTCGGGATGAAGTCAGACAAGAAGTTGTTTGGCGTTCTCTACGACAACTACTTCAATTCTATTTTTGGGTACCTCTACCAGCGAACGGGTAACTACAGCCTCGGGCAAGACATGGCCGCGGAAACATTCCTCAAGGCTTACTTTAAAATCGATGACTTTGTCTGGCGGGAGATCTCTGTTTCATCCTGGCTTTACCGCATTGCCACCAATGAGGCAAACCAGTTTTTTCGCAAAAGGAAATACCAACCAGGAATACTGGAAAAAATACTCGACATCGAGTTGTTGCAGCTAACCACCAGCGAAGAAGACCGGTTGCTCCTGGAAGCTGAAATGAAAGCCCACGATGATTTTGTTTTGGTGCAGGAAAAACTCAAAGAATTGCCCCTTCACTATCAGGAAGTGATTGCGCTTCGATATTTTGAAAACAAGGATAATGTTGAAATAGGCCGTATCCTCGAAAAGCCGGAAGGGACAATAAAGTCCCTTCTTTCGAGGGGGCTTGAGAAACTACGTGCGCTCGTTTTAAAGTAAATGCAACCAAAAGGCCCCCACCGTATTATAATGCAAATATGAACGCTGACGAATTCGAAAAACACATGGAGAACTTGCAAAAACCTGGCGCTGACTCCGTCAAACCGTCCATCGACATCAAACTCGCCGTGGTAAATCCACAAAGATCTGCTGCCATTGGAGTGTGGTTTATTGCTGTTCCATGCTATTTTCTTTTTTGCATCTTCATGAAATATTATTTTCATTTCAACATTGGAATTTTTGATATAATAGTGGAAATGATGAGTGACCTGGACAAAAATCCAAACATGTGGTTTCTTTCACCCCTGCTGATTGTCGTACTTCCTCTGGTGGGCGTTGTCCTCAACGCCCTTGCCATCACCCACTTTTCCTATGCACCCGTGTCCAGAATATTACAAATCAGTATCAAGCTTCGCTGGATGAATGTTCTTGTACTGTTAGTGAACTTGTCGCTGGTGTCCATTTTTATTTTATATGCTATCATTGAAAATATCCATCATTCCCAAATCAAATAACATGAAACTACACTGGTTTATCCGTAAAGGTATCTTCTTCCTCCCATCCTCTATGCCAGGCTGGATTATCTTTGGTGTGGCTGCCGTCTACGCGGTCTACCTCTTCATTGATATTGACGGTCGTTCACATTCAGTAAGCGACACGCTGATCAACTGGGTATTTAATTGTATGATCGTGTGGGTGATCTATTCCCTGGTTGGGTATTTGACCGGGAAGCCAGTAACCCGCGATCCCTGAACTGAACTCAAATATCCGATTTCTTCAATTTAAGATATGCGAAGTAGTTGAAGAGGAATGTCCAGACGATGGCAATGGCTACGGAGGAGATCGTGACGTAATCACGAATTTCCTGGAAGGCATAGCGCGCGAAAGGCAGCGGTACCAAGTTCATGATTGACTCCAAAGGAAAAAACTGCACAACCTGGGGAAAATAGTTATCAATATTTTCCTTGACGATAAGTTCGATCAGGTATGAATTCAACAGCAGAACAATAGTAAGACCCGATCGCTGGATCAATGTCCCTAGCATCAGGGCAAATGACAAGAAGGCAAATACCTCCAGAAAATAGGCGGGGTAAAATGCAATACCTGTAAAGCCATAGGGAAAATCAAACGTGGGAGAATAAATTAGGCCGGTCACCACGGCAATAAGGAAAAGCCCGATCATACTCGTTAGACTCAATAGCAGGTTGGTGAGCACTTTGGAAAGTATAAACTGTTCGCGGCTCATGCCATCGATAACATTCTGTCGCACCGTGCGGTAGGTAAATTCGTTGGTTATCGAAATAACCACCATGATGGCTAGTCCTATTTTCAGTAGTCCACCGCCCCAGGCGAGGTTCTGCCAGATGTCAGGAAAGTGATACAAAGGAATCCGGTCAATGTTGATCTTTTGACCAAATCCTTCAAAGGTGCGAGCAATCCATTTGAGAAATTCCATGCCACTGGCCGCACCTGTGATCAGGGTAAAGAAGTACAGACCGCAGATGACCCAGAAGGTGCGGTAATCGATGAGCTTCTTTAAATCAATTTTTAGTAAGTGCAGCATGATCGGCTTCGGCTAAGATTTCAAGGAATTGTTTCTCCAGGCTTTTCTTCTGGGTCACGA
Organism: Cytophagales bacterium; assembly: GCA_025358885.1. Classification (GTDB taxonomy): domain Bacteria; phylum Bacteroidota; class Bacteroidia; order Cytophagales; family Cyclobacteriaceae; genus ELB16-189. The sequence goes on from JANYHW010000085.1 coordinate 21,637, forward strand.
GGTGTGTGGCAACAATTCCTCTTTCAAATAAGTAACGGTTCAATTCCAGACTATGGAAACCCTCTTTCATCTTTACCAGATATTGTTGGGCTTCTTTTTTTACGGACATGGCACCTTCAAATGATCCGAGCAAGATCGCCAGATCATCGTGGTATGCCATGATTTCCACCGTCTCCTCCCCTTTACCCACATCATCGACGGGTCCGACATGGACCATATTTCCTTTTCTTAAAATCGCGAAGTGAGAGCACACTTTTTGTACTTCATCCAGAAGGTGGCTGGCCAGGATGATTGTCTTGCCATCCGTGGAGATGCGCTTGATAATCTCGCGTATTTCAGCAATCCCCATCGGATCGAGTCCATTGGTGGGCTCATCCAAAATCAATACGATCGGATCGTTCAACAAGGCTGAAGCGATGGCGAGCCGCTGTTTCATCCCCAGGGAGTAGGTCCTGTATTTATCGTCTTTGCGGGAACTGAGCTCAACCAATTCAAGAACTTTCGCAATGTTGGCTACTGGTGCTTCCTTAATCAGTGCCATCAACTCAAGGTTCTTTTGACCGCTGAGGTAGGGATAAAATATCGGGTGTTCCAATACGGCGCCGATCTTCTTGCGGATTTGATGGGTCGCTGGCTGACCGAACCAGGAGAAGTCTCCGGCCGAAGGGTTGATAACGCCCATCAGCATGCCCAACGTGGTGGTTTTGCCGCTGCCGTTGGGGCCCAACATGCCGAATACCTGGCCTCGCTTTACCTCAAGGTCTATGTGATTCACAGCACAAAGCCTCCCGAAATTCTTGGTGAGCTGGCGGATAGAAAGAACTGTTTCCAAAACAGGGTAGATTAATGATCTGATTTATCTTCGTCGTTGTCCTCGTCCTTGTCTTTGCCTTTCTTCTTCTTATGATTGGTAAAGTTTTTGATCTGCTGACCGATGTCACTGCTATCGTCAATGACTGAAAACAGAGCGCCGGCTTTAGATACATCGAAAGTCCCAACGATGTCAAGTACGTACAGGTTGGTGGAATCATTCACCAGAACCAAAGTCCCAGGCGTTTGTCCCTTCTTGTCCTTGAGGTAGATGTCCATATTCTTGCCTTGATACCGGCTGGTGAGTATGGATTCATAATATTCCTTTTGATAGTCTGCCTTGAGTTTTTGATATTCTGCCATTCCAAAATTTCTGGTTGTCTTGTCAACCATCAGGAATTTCATTTTTTCAATATTCTGGATGAGCTCATCAAACTCCTTGTTATCCTTCTGGTTCAGCATTCGCAAGGTATTCTTATAGAAATACAGCGACAGCGACCCGTCGAATTCCTTCTGAAGGGCCTGCGTGGTATTTGCCTGGCCGATCACCATGCCTGATGAAAAGATGCATACGACGACTAGAAGGTATTTCATATTAACCAAATTAGCGATGCGAATCGATGTGAGTTCCCTGCAGTAATATTTGGGGATCAATGTAGCCTTTCATTTCAATGGCCACTACTTCATTTCGTTCTTCTACCAATACGAAATAACGGTTCTTCTTGTTGTCATCAAGTCTATGGAAAACAGAAATATCGTCACCCTTATCGTGAATGGTTGCCAGTGAAGTGAAAGAATCTTTCCTTAAGACTTCTTTGAACCCGTTGACGGAAAGATCCTGCTGCGTAAATGCATTTTTCGGAATCACCATGAACCGAACCTGCTTAATGTCTTTCGCCATCGCCCTGGCGATCTTTTCACCGGGCACCAGTATGCCCAGCGCGGCACGACATACAAATCCGCTCAATCCAAACGTGTGAACATCATCTTCCCCCGCAAAACGATTCTGGAGGGTTTGAAAACTTTTGCTTTGGCCAACGGCGGCACAGGTTGCCAGGGGAAAGAGAAATATGAGTTTAAGATTTTTCATTGTGGATTATGTCAAATGATGATGCCACGGCTTTCAACCGCGGCACCTTGTTTTAGAATACTTTCTTACTGATCGTTTTTCTTATCCTTGTCCTTATCCTTGTCGTCTTTATCCAGCTTGTGGAGTTTGTCAAGGCCATCGATACTCATCTTGCTGCCAATCTTCCCGATTTTCTTCAGGTCAATGTCGCCGAAGAGGCTGAGCATCTTGAAGTCATCGTTCCCGGCTGCGATCATCAACAGTTCGCTGATCTTGCCCGGAGAAGTTTCCTTAATCAGGAATTTCATGTCCTGATCCTTATCGCGCACAAACATGAGTTCCTCATAGTCCTTTGGGACGATCGAAAGGGCTTCCTTATACAATTCACGCGAATTTCTTGCATCATCCTTGGCCAGAACACGCAATCCTTTGATTTTGCTGATCGCATCAAGAATTTCCTTGTCCTCGGGTTTCTGCACATCCATGTTAGTGAAAAGTCCGAACATCTTGCTACTCACGGTTACCTGAGTGAACTCAGGATCATCCTGGTACTTCACAAAAAACTTGGAGATAGGATCTCCCTGTGCCTGAGCTGCTACTGACACCACCATCATCACTACACCCATCATTAACTTTTTCATATTCATTTTTAATTAATGTTTCTGTTTTATTTTAGTTCCTGTCAAATGTTGGACTTATCGGTCCCTTTTGTTTGAATCTTCTTCTCCGCATCATTGAACATCTTGATCTTGCCTGCTTCGTGCTTTGCCTTTCCGAACGTGTTGGAGATCATCATCAATGCTTTCTTTGTCTCTTCAAATGCCAGCTGCGGGTCTGTGTAGGTGTCCTGAATTTCCTTCGGATATGACTTCCTCACTTCCTGCCGGATAAAATAAGTTGCCACCACCACGACCAGGATACCGGCTGCAATTCTTGCGATGTTGGTGAAACTTACCATGGCGACAATCTTTCCTCCTTGACGCTTGCGCAGTTCCTTTGTTACAGCAGGCTCAAAACTTTCGTGTAAGGTGTTGGATTTTTCGGCTTCAAAAAAGCGGAACAATTCCGCAGTCTCTTTCATAGAGGCCGGCACAGAAGACCCATGGAAGAAATTGCGGAGTGTCTGCTCTTCCTCCAGCGATGTCTCGCAGTTCCAGTAATTCTCCAGCAGTTGCTCTATGTCTTTATTTGAGTCCATATGCGTTGGTCTTTAATAGTTTCTCGCGCACGGCATTGCGGGCACGGAACAAATTCACTTTAACCTGACTCATGTCGATTTCAAGGATTTCACTGATCTCCTGGTAGCTGTATCCCTCCACGTCTCGCAGGTGCATTACATGACGCTGCTTCTCAGGAAGAACGGCCATCAGCTCGCCAATTCGTTTCATATTCTCAGTTGTTTCTACTAAATCATGAGGAGAAAGTGCTGAATAATGCACCTGCGATCCTTTATCAATCGAATCAGTCGGTCGTCTTTGTTGTTGACGCAGCCGGTCAAGAGATAAATTTTTGGTGACCCTCATGCACCAGGCCTCTATGTTCTGGATCCCGTCCAGCTGGTCGCGGCCATTCCACACCTTGATGAGCACTTCCTGAACTACATCCTCGGCGTCATCACTGCTTCCCAAAAGCCTGAAGGCAAACCGGAAAAGCTTGTTTTTGACAGGATAGACACGGTTCTGAAAAGTCTCCAAGTTCATTGATTACAGGGGCAAGACGATTGGCACGTCTGTTTGTTACAACCCGGTTCTAAAATTAATCAAACAATATTCACGGCAAGCCTCCCCGAAAAATGGCTATAACCCAGTCATTTGGTACCTTTTCCGCCTGCTGAGTTGATAGGCAACTTTTTCAAATGTTAAACTGTTGTATCTACAACAATTGAACTTGTGAACGTTGCTCTGGCCTGTTTCCGGTCAGCTGGAGGGCACGATCAACATAGAACCAGCAGCCGACAATAATTACCAATCATGAGCACACTCAAAGACCTTCGCACGCTGGTAGACCAACTACCACCTCAGGAAAGCAAAACACCCCTTCTTTTCATGGGGCATGGATCTCCCATGAACGGGATTGAAGACAACGAGTTCAGCGAATACTGGGAGAAATTAGGTCGGGAGATGACTGCGCCCAAAGCCGTGCTCTGCATTTCCGCTCATTGGTTCACCAAAGGCACACACATCACCGCCATGGAGGAGCCTCAAACCATTCATGATTTCTACGGCTTCCCAAAGCAACTGTTCGATGTGGAATATCCCGCACCCGGCAATCCTGCCTTGGCCAAAGAGACCGCGGCGTTGATTCACAAGACGCCCGTTGGCCTGGACCATGAATGGGGACTGGATCATGGTACCTGGTCAGTCGTGCGCCGCATGTACCCTGAAGCAAAAATCCCTGTCCTGCAACTGAGTATTGACTATACAAAAGGACCCGCCTTTCATTATGAGCTCGCCCGCGAGTTGTCATCACTCAGGAAAAAGGGTGTACTTATCATCGGGAGCGGCAACATGGTGCACAACCTCGGCATCATGAATTGGAAACTTACCGATACAGGCTACGACTGGGCCATCGAAATGAATGAGAAACTTAAATCCCTGATATCCCATGGCGACCACAGCCCGCTAATTAATTACGAAACATTGGGGGAGGCAGCCAAACTTTCTATACCCACGCCTGAGCATTACCTGCCGCTGATTTATGTGCTTGGGTTGAAGGAAGAAAAGGAGGAAGCGAGTTTCTTCAATGACAAGACCCTTATGGGTTCTATCTCTATGACATCGGTGAAAATAGCGTGATGCTGGAAAAAGTCGTAGGTTGAGGCATGGAGAATCCGGAAGACAAAATCATCATCTATTCAGCGTACGATACCCCGATTCTGGCAAACCTGGCCAAGACCAAGTTGGATGCTTACGGGATACCCTGTTTCCTGACAGAAGAAAATTTTACAGGCCTTGTCCCGATCCGGAATGATCTGTTTCCAGGTGTTCGTCTACACATTTTTGAGAAAGATACAGATCGGGCGAGGGAGATTCTTGCGGAAGACCCACAAGGCTGATCAGGTAGTTCACCTATTTCCAAAACCCAAATCCATACGAATTATACAATGCTTTTGGATCATAAAGGTTTGATCCCTTGATCGTCAGTTCCACCCTTCTGATGTCTGAGATATTTCTCACCGGATCACCATCCACCAAAATCACATTGGCCTTCTTGCCAATCTCAATTGAACCAAACTCCGCTTCTTTTCCAGCGACCTGTGCAGAGGTTAGGGTTGCTTTTTGGAGTACCTCGGCATTCGGAACACCCGCTAGCGAATACAACTCCAGCTCACGTTGAAGGGCGAAACCCGGAAAATCATCCGTGCCCGGTATAAATGTCACACCATCCGCATAAAGAAGTTTCAGCATCGCCAACATGTTGGTAAATGATTCTTTGTATTCTGCCTCATGCCCCTTCATGGTCGGGAGGCCACCACGGTAAAGTCCGCGCTTGAACTCTGCCGGGAACATACTTATTATTGAACTATAGCCGGCCGCCAGTTTGCCCGGCTCATTGGTAAACATTCCTTCAAAGATTGCGGCAGTGGGGTCAACCACAATGTTTTTTTCCTTCAGCATCTTCACAAACTTCTTCACTTCCGGGCTGTTGACATTGATATTCCTGGAACGTTCAGCGACTTTGATAAATCGTCCCATGGAACGTGTGTCAATCGTGTCACCCATGAAGTTCAACATGATCATGTTGAGGTGTATGATCTGATCATAACCATCATTGACTGCACGCTCTGCTGTCATGTAGGACGGTATATGACCAACCACTTTCAATCCTCGCTTGTAGGCTTCCGCTGCCAGTGGCTTCACCCAGTCTACGGGTATTGAACTATACAATTTCACTTGCTGATAACCACGATCGGCATAAAAATTTACTGCCTCCAATCCTTCCGGCAAGGTCTTCACAATTTTCCCGGTTGGTCCGGCAAACGGGCCAGCGAAATCTATGAATCCAGACCACACAGAAATTTCAGGGCCAAGCAATTTATCCGTGTCTACTTTTTGCTTGATATCGGGCAGATTTAATCCATTGGCCATGTCTTTAATGTTGGTCACTCCTGCGGCAAGGTGATAAAGACCTTGTGTCATGTCATAATGCGTGTGGTTATCCCAAAGTCCTGGCAATAACATTTTGCCCTCACCCTGTATGACCTTGCTGTTCGACGGGACCTTAATACTTTTTGCAACACCTACCTGTGTGATCTTTCCATTCTCCATGATTACTGTGTGGTCGGGGAGAACCTTTCCTTTCCGGGAATCAAACAGGTTCACGTGTACAATGACTATTGGTCCGGTGGTCTTCTGCGTGAGCGTAATGGCCTGTTCCGCAAAATAGTCTTCTTCTATATCATCCTGGAGTTTTCTTAATTCGGGAACGAGGAATTCATAACCCAATTTTATGGTCGACATCCAGCCGCCGATGATGGCAAAAAAATCCTTCTTGGGGGTTACCCAAACGTAGGCAGGGGGCCCTCCGGAACCGGTGAAAGCATAGAGTTCAAGCTCTTCAGGAAATCCATTCACTCGTGCCGTATGGCTCTTTACATGGCTGGCTTTCAGTTTTCCCGACGGCAGTGTCTCCATTTCATGAACATGCTGTTTGAGCAACATCTTCA
>JANYHW010000093.1 GCA_025358885.1 Cytophagales bacterium
TCCAAGAAAGTCCTTCGGCCTTGTATATCTTAGCCAGGGAGGCAGGGTATTTATCCTTTATTTTAGATTCTGAATAGATCAGTACAAAGAAGACCAGTCCTTTTTCATCCTGAGCGATGAGGGCCTTTGTAAATGGCAGGTTGCGTTTAACAAAAGTTGCCGGATCGACTGCAAAAATCGCTTTTACTTCGGTTCGTCTGGATGAAGTAATCGTATAGAAATATTCCGACGCCAGGGAATCAGCATACTGTAATCCGGCAGTAAATGCTTCATTAAGTACGAGGGGTTTAAAGCGACTCGCGGGTTTAACCTCAAGGAACAGGGGGATTGAATCGGCTCCATTGACAATCCACCGGAGAGCGTCTTCCTTCTTTTTTAGTTCAAGTTGTTTGTTAGTGACCGACCGTTCCGCAAATTCTTTGGTGCCCTTGATTTGGCTCCCCAACACCATTGCTGTACCGTAGGCAGTCGATACGAAATGTTTGTAGTTCTCAAGATCGGCTTCCATTTTGTCTGCCCCAAAAAGACCAGACAGACTATCCAGTTTCTTAGCAAGATTCAACTCCTTCTGTATGGCTTTCAGCTGTATGGCGATGTTCAATGAATCACGCAGTGGACGATCCTCCACCACCTGGGAGCCATAGTCAAGCTCGGAAATCTTCATTTCGAAGACCCTGAGAGGCAAGGCGTGCTCATCAATTTTCCTCAACGCGACAAAAGCCATTTTGCTTCTGAGCTTTGAAATGTCTTCTCGAACGGAGACGGAATCTTTCTTCAGGCGCTGCAGACTCTGGTTGATTTCGGCATCCAACGCTACCAACTGGTCCCTGAGCGGGTTAATCTCTTTTACAATTGGTCCCTCGCTCAGGATTGCCCAGCGCTTGTAATCCCATATTTTCAGATCATCCTGGTAAAAATCCGTAGGGGTGATGCCGTCCCTCTTGAAATCAGTTATTTCCGCGGGATCAAAATCCTGATTATATCCTGTGCTGCCAACTGCCTTTGAAGTGGCCTTATAGTCATTGAAGCTGATGTGGCACGAGTCGTACAGACTTACCAGATGATTGAGCTTAGCAAGCAGCGCCTCATCAGCCCTCAGGTATAATTCCTTTGTTCCCGTGTATGCCTGCTGAATTTCCGCAAAGAGCTTCTGGGTTCGCTTATAGAATTCTTCTGTTTCAACAAACTGCGATTTCAATACAACAATCAGCTTCGACTTATCCCCAAGCTTCATGTTCTCTTCAAAAAACAATGTTGCGTCGGAAAGTTTGGCACCAAATTTTCCAGTCCGTATATCTCGTTTGATAAACATGGGATAGTATTCTTCATTTCTGTTTAGCTCTTTTTCGGTTACTCCCTTCTTTGACAGCTCAAAGAAATATGCCGCAGAATCCTGAAACATCACACGTCTCTCGGTCTCTTTCAGCGGATCCACTTTATGTGCCTTTTCCTTATAGATGATACCCATGTACAAATAGGCACTTGGGTTGTCATCGTTGGTCCGGAGGTATTTCTTTAGGTATGGCTCTGACTCCTCAAACTGCTTGGCGTTCAGCATCACAAACAGCTCCTTGTACTTAATTTTCTGGCTGAACCCGCATGTACAGAAAGTAATTATCAGAAAGGCGGTCCAGCTTGCTCTACTATTCATTTTTCGATTCTAAATTGAGGCAAATTAATCAAATAATGAGATTTGATAATTACAAAGATCGAACCAAAAAGGTCCTTTTTCAGCTCTTTGGATTTGTGAAACCGATCCTGACAACGCTTGTGCTGGTGATCATTCTTCAAGCTACCGGTCTGATGAGTTCGGTATCTAATTTTGGACAGTGGGCCCTCCTTTCTTCGGGCCTGAAAGATGCCAATGGTAACAAAGAATTGGTGAGCGACGATTTTGATTACCAGTTCATGGTGAAGGATATGGCAGGAGACAAAATCAATGTTGAACAATTCAAGGGGAAAGTAATATTCCTGAATCTTTGGGCAACCTGGTGCGGTCCATGCAGGGCCGAGATGGCCGGTATACAACGCCTCTATGATAGAATCAACAAAGAAAAAGTGGTCTTCCTGATGGTTTCCCTGGATGAAGATCAGGACAAAGACAAGATAATTGCCTACATAAAGAAGAAGGAATTCACTTTCCAGGCCTATCAGCCTTCCGGTTACCTTCCCAGGCAACTTCAGGTGTCGTCGATTCCAACAACTTTTGTTATTTCCAGGGATGGCAAGATTGTCAAGAAGGAAATTGGCAGTATGCAATATGACACTCCCCAGTTTGAACAATTCCTGAAGGACCTTACCAAATAGTTAAATCTTACCTAACCCATGATCTTCGATCTTAAATCAAAAATTGCCGTCATCACTGGAGGCGGAAGCGGAATAGGCAGAGCGATTGCCATTTGCTTTGCGGAGCAGGGCGCCCAGGTGTGTATCGCGGACATCAGTGAAGAGGCTGCTTCTGCAACGGCAGAAGCCATTAAATCCAACGGCGGAAAGTCCCGCGGTTATGGGTGCAGCGTAGTAAGTCAGGTCGCACTGTCCAACATGACGGATCAGATCATCCAGGAGTACAAGCATATCGACATCCTTGTCAACAGTGCAGGGATCGCAGCCGTTTCAAACCTTGAAACAACTTCAGAAGATACGTTCGACAAAATATTTCAAGTGAACGTAAAGGGAACCTACAATGCCATGCATGCCATCGTTCCCAAAATGAAAGAACAACGCAAAGGAGTAATACTGAATATTGCCTCCATCGCCGCCAGCATAGGATTGTCGGATAGGTTTGCTTACAGCATGAGTAAGGGGGCCGTCGTGAGCATGACCATATCGGTGGCAAAAGATTACGTCAAAGATGGAATCCGCTGCAATAGCATTTCACCAGCACGGGTTCATACCCCCTTCGTGGATGGATTTCTCAAGGCAAATTATCCCGGTAAAGAAGACGAAATGTTCCAACGACTATCAAAGACCCAACCCATTGGACGCATGGCAAGTCCCGAAGAAATAGCTTACCTGGCATTGTACCTCTGCTCAGACGAAGCGTCCTTCGTGACGGGGTGCGATTACCCCATAGATGGAGGCTTCATTAAACTTTCCGGACAATGAAATTATTGCGCTTCGGTACTGCAGGCAACGAACGGCCTGGCATTCTTCATGAAGGTAAAATTCTGGATGCCACTTCATTCGGGGAAGATTACGGTGAGAGTTTCTTTAGTACTGACGGTCTCATCAGACTTAAACTATGGCTTGAACAACAAGTGTATAACCTGCCAATAGTCAGTACAACAATAAGATTGGGGGCACCATTCCTTCGACCTTCAAAAATAATTTGCATCGGTCTGAATTACGCCGACCACGCCCGCGAGGCCAACATGGAGTTGCCCAAGGAACCAGTGATTTTTTTTAAGTCAACAACCGCGTTGGTTGGACCCCATGATCCGCTAATCATTCCAGGAGGCAGCAAGAAAACAGACTGGGAAGTTGAACTGGCGGTTATCATCGGAAAAAGATGTTCATCTGTTTCTGAGCAGGATGCCACTAAACATATCGCGGGGTATTGTCTTCACAATGACTATAGCGAACGGGAATTCCAGCTGGAGCGTGGCGGTCAATGGGTGAAGGGCAAAAGTTGCGACTCATTCGCTCCAATGGGTCCTTATTTTGTTACTCAAGATGAAATTACTGATATCAATAACCTCCCCATGTGGCTGAAGGTGAATGAAAAGATGATGCAGAACAGCAATACCTTTCACATGGTCTTCAAGATTCCATTTATTGTCAGCTATGTGAGCCAGTTCATGACCCTTTTGCCTGGCGATGTGGTCTCCACGGGAACACCTGCTGGGGTTGGAATGGGAATGCGGCCACCCCTCTACCTGAAAAAAGGAGATGTCATAGAACTCGGCATCGGGGGTCTTGGTGAGCAACGACAACAAGCCGTCTGACGGGGCATGACAATCGATGCCCACCAGCATTTCTGGCAATACCAGGCCGAACGCGATACATGGATAACAGATGACATGACCGTACTTCGGCGGAATTTCCTTCCCGAAGAACTCGAACTTCACCTGTTTGCCAATAAAATCGAAGGGTGCATTGCCATCCAGGCCGATCAATCAGAAAAAGAAACTGAGTTCCTTCTCAAATGCGCACAGCAATATACTTTTGTCAAGGGAATAGTAGGTTGGACAGACCTGCAATCGCCGGGTGTTCAGGCCAGG
>JANYHW010000033.1 GCA_025358885.1 Cytophagales bacterium
TCGTCGATACAAACCAGGTAGGCGGGAAACACGCTGTCAAAAAACATGATGTTATCCACCAGGCCGCGATCGTCATTATATTTTTCCAACAACTCCCGGGTTTTTATATGCCCACTGGTGGCATTGATGTACTCCACAATAAACTCCTTATTTTTCTTCAACTGATTCATGTTGTCATTTATTACCACCTACTTCTCCTTCAATTGTTCTAACAGAAAAAGATTGTCCGGAATGAGCCAACTATGGAGTATCTTATCATTTTGAATTTCATACCCAACTACAAACGGATAATCGACCTGTTTGTGAGTCGCCGGAATACCCAGGAATTCAGCCTCATGTTTTGCTCGCAATCGTGCCCTTACGACAACCCTGTCACCTTCTGCCAGGATTTCGTCAATGTCGTATACATACCTTGGAAACACCGAATCAATGAACATAATCGTCTCCACTAGTCCCGGGTCAGCGTTATATTTCTCCAAAATCTCACGCGTCTTCATCTTTCCGCTGATGGCGTTGACGTACTCGAGAATGAATTGTTTGTTCTTCTTGGCCTGATCCATCTCAATTGATCATCTAATGATTTGGTGATTTGCCCACCACTTACCTCTCACTTACCACTAGCCATCTACGGATTACTGACCACGGGTTACCGATTACCGATTACTGACAACCTCTCACACCGCTTGCCCCATCACTCCCAACTGTTCCATCAACATCATCTGATCGGCCAGGAGCCAATGGCTTATGATCAATTTGTTTTGAATTTCATAGCCAACGACGAAGGGAAAAAGGACCTCCTTGTGTGTGGGAGGTATCCCATTGAATTCACCTTCATGCTTGCCTTTCAGACGGGCACGGACAATCACGCGGTTGCCATCGCCTGAAATCTCGTCCATGAACATTTCATAGCGGGGAAACACGGCATCAAAGAAGAGTATGTGTTCTGTAAGCCCTAGATCGGCGATGTGCTTTTCGCAGAGCTCGCGGGCCTTCACCACACCACTCAGCGCATTGATGTAGCCGATGATGAATTCCTTGTTTTTCTTAGCCTGATCCATGTTATTTGGTGATTTGGTGATTTAGTGATTTGATGATTTGGGGATTTGGTGATTTACCGACCGGCGATTACTGATTACTGATTGCCGCTTGCCCTTTAACGCTTACCTTTTAACGCTTACCGCTAGGTCGGTTGACTTGCAAGCCCCAACTGCTCCATGAGCATCATGGTGTCAGATATGAGCCAGTGGTTAACGATTTTCTCGTTTTCAACTTCGTAGCCAATAACCCCGGGCATATCTATCTCCTTGTGCGTGGCCGGTATCCCCATCAATACACCCTCATGTTTTCCTTTGGCCCTCATCCGAACGATTACCCGATTTCCCTCTGCCGTAATCTCATCGATCAACATTTCATATTTTGGAAAAGCGCTTTCAAAAAACTGAATGTGTCCCTGAAGTTTTGGGTCAGTGACATAATGTTCAATCAGCTCCTGGGTTTTGGCAACACCACTGATGGCGTTGAAATACCTGATAATAAATTCCTTATTCTTCTTCAATGAGTTCATAAGAATGAATTTAGCTATGTAGAAATATTTTTATGCTCGTCGTCAGATCATAGACTTCCGTTGAATTGTTAATCAAATGTATCCACCCCAACAGCAATGAAGCTATCGCAGATGTTGCGTTTAATCATCCATTTGTTGCATCCGACTGTCTCCTGCAAAAGAGCGAGGGTTTCACACCGTACTGCTTGGTAAATACCTTTGTAAAATGGGAGGCTGTCTCAAATCCGGTCTTATAGGCCACTTCACTGATGCGCATATCGGTCGTTTCAAAGAGTTCTTTCGCCTTTTGCAGCTTGATGATCCGTATGTAACTGCCGGGTGATTGACGGATGATGGGCTTCAGCCTCCTGAAAAGTTGGGTCCGGCTCATGTTCATGGCCTCGCTGAGGAAATTGGCATCGAACTGGCTGTTTTCCATATTGGAGACTATCAATGAATTAACTTTTGTCAGGAATGCAGCTTCTCTTGGATTGTTGTGCGAAAGTGCAGCAACGAGGTTGTCGGATTTTGTGAAATGAGATCGCAGACGTTTTCGTATCTCGGCGTAGTAGTCGGGTATGTAGTTGGGTCCGTTGATCCGGGTGGTGTCCACTGCCAAGGGCGGCTCTTCAAACAGATCGATTTCGAATTCGTACAAAGTCGAAGCCAATTCACTTGAAACAGCTACTGGCAGATGGCAGGAGCTTGTGATTTCGCTGTTTCGTGCAAGGTTGATGCCTGTATTCTTTATTTTAATCTTACACTTCTGATAATTCGGTGCATCTAGAGTAACATGGATGTGCTCTTGTTCCGGCGTGAATTCGATCAGCTTCGACATGACCGGCGATAGATCTGCAGCGAGGGTAGCCGCCTGGAACACGGCGATTATTTCCTTCTTCGGGACTGTAAACGACAAATCAATATCCTCTGCCTTGGCAATTGGTTGGAACGCCAATACCAGGTGTTTTACAAAATGCCCAAGGTCGGCCCGGACAGAGGATTTCATGCAAGTGAAAATAGGGAAGATTCATTCTGGTAGCAATGAAGTGTTTTAAAAAATCCAGGCCAACGAGTCTGACAAATTTGAGAAATGGATTTGTTTCTCCCTGAATACAGGGATGATGTACCCCTTTCTCGTTACATGTTTGGCTTTGAAATGGATGTTGATGCTGGCCCTGTGAATCTCAGCGTACCTAGCGTCTCATAAGAAAATCAGAGACAGCCAGGTACGCGGAGATTTGCATTGAGGTCAATTCGTCAATTGCCTCACAAAACCATCGTGGTCCCAGTTAATCGTGAGGTCGGTAATTTTTCCTTTTTCGTTAAAGCGGAAGATAAAAATGTGATCGCTGTCGAAGTCATTGCCTTTGCTGGGCATACTGGCAAACTCTTTCTCCTGCTTACCGAAGATGACCACCTCACAGATGACCGTGTCAGTGGCTTGGTCATAACGCTGGCTCCTAACCGTATTGTCGAGGTTGGGAAAGGAATCCATGATGGCTGACCACAAGCCTTTGCCCACTTCATGAATTTTACCTTTAAATGGTTCTCCCAAAGGAAGAAAAGCGATATCCCCATTCTTGTCGCAGAGGGCTAGCATCCGGTCAAGATCCATATCCTGATAAGCGGAAAAAAATTCAATGCATGTTCCCTTCTTGGCGAGAGCATCCAGGCTTTCTGTTTGGGTGGTTGTTGTTTTCATGTTTGATGTTATTTAGATGATTAAATATTGCGTTTTCTCGACTAATAAACTGTCGCTAGTTTTTCGGGTAGTTTTTGTGTTGCTTAATTTTTCTAATTTGTCGCAAATGCCGATCGGTGTGGCCGAAAATGTTGATGCACACCTGATGAATGTTGCCCCTGCCAGCCCTTTGGAAAAATAAGCGCAGATCCTCATGGGTTGTACCTACATACGCGATGCACTCGTCCCGCATCTTTACCAGTCGGGTCACATTGCTTTTCCCATCGTTCAGTCCTAACGGAACCGTGTAGGTAAAGGGTTTCGTAAAATCTGTGGTAATGTGAACTTTCTCCTCCAGGAGGAAATTTAGGTAAGTACTGTCGGGCTTTGCGATTTTAGCAAGCTCCGGCTGAGGTCCCGCAGAGAGACTCATACTTATTTCCCGGTCGAATAGCAATTCCCATATTCCGAGGTGCTCGACCACCTGGTTGATCGACCAGCGATCCGGCGCCTCCTTGAATACCCATTGAGAGGGTGATAGATTCCTCGTTTCTTCAATGATAAAATCCCTCGTACGTGCAAGGTTATCCACCAGGTAATGGCGATCGACTTCGGACCAGTGGATTTCCGTCGCCTGCGAATTGACTTGGCTGAATGCCACACCTATGCACAATATATTGACCGCCAACGCCAGGGCAAAGCTTTTCATTCGCTTGAGTACTATTAATCCACGCGCTTGTACCATTCGTCAATGAGGTAATTTTTGCTGCCTTTATATTCGATAATTCCCTTTTGATGTAAGAGGCCATTCTCCATTTTCATGACAAACGTAAACGTCTTGCCCACTGCTTCCGACTCCCAACTGAAGTACTCTAAAGTTTCAGTGTACTGATCGCCCTTCAGTGCGTATGTTCCCCCGCCTGAGCCGCCGAACTTCTTGTTCGTCCGGTCGTAGAATGTACCGGTCCATCGGGTCTTGGAGAATATCTTGATGGCGATGTCATCATCTTTTCCACGATCCAGCATTTTGTCTTCACCGTATTGTGAGCGTACAATCTTCCAGGCACCTGTAAGTTGCACATCCGATGGATATTCATCGTGCGGGGCTGCGGCCATAGTCAATAGCCCAATGATCCCCAGGGTAATAATTTTTTTCATAGGATTGTCTTTTATTTAAAACTAATCCCCTTCTCCATGACTGAATTGTAAAAATGCGAACAGCTTTATGTTTTCCCTAGATACTTGGCCATTTCCTGATTCAGCAGGTGGTAATTGGAGGGATTCATCTGATTGAATTCCATAAATTCTTTTACCAGGTGTGACTGGTCGTGGAAGCCGTATTCAAAAATGAGCTGCTGCCAGTCGATTTTTTCATCGTAAGGTATCCTGATGGAGAGGCTGGCAAACCTCTTTATTCGTGCATAAAATTTTGGTGATACACCCACTTTCTCCAGGAATTTCTTCTCCAGGTACCGTCGACTGATTTTTAATTGATCGGAGACAGCCTCGACGCTCACACATCCTCTTTTTTCATCAATGTACTCTATGGCTTCATCGATAACGGTCAGGCGGGCCTTGGCTTGTGGAAGGTAAGGCAAAACAAAGTTTTCGAGGATGTCTCGTCGGGACTCTCCGGTTGTGGCATTCCTGATTGCGTTTAAAAGATCAGGCGCTGTGTTCCCAAGCAACAGCGATAGTGGCATCCGGCTGTTGACCAGTGTTGACATGGGGAGTCCAAAAAGATTATAGATGCCGGCCGCCTTGAAAACGATGCCCATCATGCCAATGTTTCCTTTCAACACCAGGTGATAATTTGAAGTGAACAATTGGCAGATGAATGCGTGCGGAACGGGGATGATTTCTTTGCTGTGCTGATAAGCAGAATAGGGGTCAGCATAGTTGAAAACCATTGCCCCGTAACAATTCGGAGGACTCTGCACATCCATCTGTTCGGCGGATTCCCCTTCCCAGAGGTAATAGCATTTCACGAAGGGAGCCAATTCTGGTGCAGCAGGGAGTTTTTGGTACCGCATGGTTCAATAAAATGCAATTAGAAATATCTGAAAAGAAAAGTGTTCAGGAAATATAGAAAAAGGTGTATGGTCTACCGTGCCTGAAGGTCATAACCAATCGAAATCGGTATGATCCTAGAAATTCGAGACCGTATTGGCCTGGAATCCAAATATGGACATCCTCATGCTGAGCATGATCTCATTCGTAACGTAACGGGTTCCTACAGATTGATTGGTCGGTACCTCAAGGGCATACGCGAGACGGTACTTGTCAAGAAAATTGACGGAAGCGAGGATGCCATATGCTTTGAAATTTCTCGTGTAAATGCCTGCGGAATAGTTACGGTCAATGATCGCATTAAAATTGATGTCGGTGGAGAGTGGAGCGCCCGCCACCGCTTTGAGTAATGCGGAAGGCTTGAGAATGATTCGTTCCGAAACATGAAAGAGGTAGGAACCCAGCAAATAGAAGTGTTGTTCGTAAACATTGATTTTCTGACCACCGAGATCAAATGTTCCATTCACGAGGCGGGGAACGGACAGACCCAACAAGTAACGATCGCCTTTCAGCATAACTCCTGCACCCAGGGTAGGTGTAATTTGATTAACAGGCTGGAACAGTGGGTCAGCTGGATTTTGTACGGTCAATTGAGAAGGGTCGACTTTGTAGTTCATGAATCCGGCCTGCATACCGAATGAAAGGGTTGTGCCGGCCTTGATGGGCAATTTATAGGCAAAGGTTCCAGTTGCCTGTGTATTGGTATTCTCTCCGATTCTGTCACTCACAACCACGAACCCTGCCGCCATTTTGTTTTGATACAAGGAAGTATGGGCTCCCGCATTGAGTGTGGAGGGACTTCCGTCAAATCCTGCCCATTGACTTCGATAACCCGCAAAGACAGTGAGGTTATTGTTGGCGCCGGTGTAGGCAGGGTTGATGAGAAGGGGGTTATTAAGGTAGAGGCTATAGAGAGGGTCTTGCTGCGCCAATACGCTTGGCCCAATCAGGCAGAACCCAAACATGAGGATCGAAGCAATGACTGTGGATGGGATCGATTTTCTCATGACCCTTTATCTCTTGAGTGAAATGTATCCGGTCATTGTCGGCAGACCCGAAGTGAATTCTACCTTATAGAAATAGGTGCCCGTGGGGAGTTCATTGCCATTTTTGTTCAGACCTGTGAATACATGGTCTTTATTGTCGTAGTCTTGTGTTTCGAAAACCTCATCACCCCATCGGTTGAAGATGCTGACTTTATTGCTCTTGGTATCCGGTAGCGAATTGATGTATTGAATAAAGAAGACATCATTCTTTCCATCACCATTGGGAGACACCGCATTGAAGACGGTAATTTCACCGTTCACCTCGATGGTAAATTCTTTCTGAACGCAGGCTCCCGCGAAGTCACAGATTTTCAGGGTGAGGTGATCTGTTCCTGTAAATGAAATACCCGTGTAGTCGATGGTGAGGTTGAGGCTCTTATCTATAGAGGCCTTGGCTCCGCTCAAAGGTTGGATCAATATCTTCAGGGTGGAAAAGTCAAGATTGTTATCCGGGTCTGTCAGCAGACTGGTCAGACTCAATGTGATCGTTCCTTC
>JANYHW010000130.1 GCA_025358885.1 Cytophagales bacterium
CGCCAGCAGGGAATCAACCTTTAATTCGGATGGGCCGATACCATGAATGGGTGAAATGATTCCACCGAGCACGTGATAGACCCCACCATACTGAGAGGTATTTTCAATCGCCATAACATCCTTGCTGTCTTCAACGACACAAAGGATGCTGCGGTCGCGTTTGTGGCTGCGGCAGATCACACATTCGTCCTCATCCGAAATGGTATGACATGTTTTGCAGAACTTAATATTCGCCCGAAGTTTGTTGAGGGAATCTGTCAGCGCCTGGGTTTTGTTTTCATTCTCCTTCACCAAATGCAATACCAGACGCAAGGCCGTCTTCTTGCCAATACCTGGCAGTTTGGCCACTTCATTAACAGCATCTTCAATAAGTTTCGATGGATAGTCCAAGGAGGCTGTTGTCTACGGGTTGGCCTTAGGGATCACAGAATCTTGGCGTCGATACCGGCGTCACATATAGCATCCTTCATCGGCTTGAGTTCTTCAAAGAGACCGGTTTTTACTGCACACTTGCCCTTAAAATGTATGAGCATCGTGCATTGTTCCGCCTGTTCGGGCGTATGTTTGCAGACGCGTATGAGGGTATCAATGACATGCTGGAAAGTATTGAAATCGTCGTTGAATACGACAAGGTCTTTCACATCAATTTCCTCCTCCAGCACCTCAACGGCCTTCTCTTCGTGATATACAGGTTTAACCGTGTGTCCCATCCAGGCTCTAAAATTAAATAATTTTAACAAGTTTGATTCTTTAGACCCTCATGAGCCCAGCTTTAGTCCTGTTCGTGCTGCTGATTTACTTTGCCGCACTGATATTGATTTCCTTCGTAACCTCCCGCAAAGCCACCACCGACACCTTTTTTACTGCCAATCATCAGTCTCCCTGGTATGTGGTTGCGTTCGGAATGATTGGCGCATCTCTTTCAGGAATCTCATTTGTTTCAGTTCCTGGCAATGTCGGCAAGACCGGGTTTGGGTATTTCCAGGTAGTGCTTGGATACGTGGTGGGGTATTGGGTCATTATCTATCTTCTGCTGCCCCTTTACTACCGGCTCAACCTTGTATCCATTTATGCATACCTCGGACAACGTTTCAATAGCTGGTCACACAAGACCGGGGCTTTCTTTTTTTTCCTCTCTCGCATTATCAGTTCATCTCTTCGCCTGGGCCTTTCGGCAACCGTACTTCAATTATTCCTCTTTGATGCCTGGCACGTGTCATTTTTTGTCACGGTGTCTATCACCATATTGCTCATCTGGATCTACACCCACCGTGGAGGAATTCACACCATTGTGTGGACAGATACATTTCAAACCACATTTTTGCTTGGCGCCGTCATGATCAGTGTTTACCTCATCACCCAACAGCTGGGCTACTCAGTGGCAGAAATGACAAGAACTGTGTACGACAGCAAATTCACCCTTGTATTCCATTTTGACGATGTGAACAGCCCCCTATTTTTTCCAAAGCAGTTTTTTGGTGGAGCTTTCATTTCCATCGCCATGACGGGACTTGATCAGGACCTCATGCAAAAGAATCTTACCTGTAAAAATTTGAAAGATGCACAGAAGAACATGTTCTGGTTCAGTTCTTCTTTGCTGATAGTCAATCTCATGTTTCTCACCCTTGGCGCATTACTATACCTGTATTCAGAATCAAAAGGAGTATCAATCCCAGCATCGACCGATGAGTTATTCCCTCTCCTCGCATCAAGGGAACTTGGGTTGGTGGCAGGCATTTTCTTTTTGTTGGGCATTGTTGCTTCTTCCTATGCCAGTGCAGACTCGGCCCTTGCTGCGCTAACCACATCCTTCTGCGTTGACTTTCTTGATTTCAAGAACAAGCCAGAAGAAACGAGAATGAAAGAAAAGAATTGGGTACATGCAGGCTTTTGCCTGCTTTTTCTTATGATTATTCTTGCATTCAGGGGAATGAATCAAGGGTCACTGATTGATGTCATCCTTCGCCTGACCACCTACACCTATGGTCCGTTGCTCGGTCTTTTTGCTTTTGGTTTGTTTACCCATCGACAGCTCAGGGGCACCTGGGTACCGGTAATTTGCATCACAGCTCCGTTGGTGTCCTATTGGATCAGTTCGCACTCCATTGAATGGTTTTCAGGATATGTTTTTGGTTTTGAAATTCTCATTCTGAACGGGATGTTGACCATGGGGGGACTCTGGCTGATTTCGAGGAAGTAATGGAACCTACACCATTCTGGGCATCAAGCTATGCGCAAAGCATGTGCTGCAAGAGAACCATATTCTTTCGAATCCCACTAGAGCCCTAATTCCCTGGCCGGATCCCAGAAGCGTTTCTCAAAATCCTGCACCTTATCCTTCTTGACTTTGACACCGTCCTTCTCCAAACGGTGCTGCATGGCGTTGGGGGTTTCGAAGTGATGCTTTCCGGTAAGCAAACCCTGGGCATTTACTACACGATGGGCCGGAATACTTTTGTGCGCATGGGCGGCATTCATGGCCCAACCAACCATGCGGGCGCTCATGGCTGTACCCAGATAGCGGGCGATGGCACCATAATTGGTTACCCTTCCTTTCGGAATGAGTTTCACCACCGCATACACATCCTCAAAAAAATTATGTTCCGCCGGTTGCTTTTTGCTTTTTTCCATCTCTAAATGGCCGAATTGTTGCTGAATGTACGCGTTTATCTAAAAAAGATGAATCCCTACGCTAATTTTGGCCAATCTTAATCCATGAGAATCTCTGTCCTGGTATTTTTTTTCCTCTGCGGCACCAGCGCCTTTTCCCAGCAATTGATTTTTCCTGATGCCCCAAACTGGACGCACCTTGATGAAGGTAAGCCCATCACCTTTCAGTTGTCGGTGAGCGACAACAGCACACCGGCCCGGTTTTCATTGGAAGGTGGCAATGGATCAGGGATGCAACTGGACTCTGTTGGGCATTTTACATGGACACCCTCCTATGAATTTTTGACTCGCCTTGAAAAACAAAAAGAAGTGAGTGTTATTTTTCAGGCCGAGTGGAAAGATGGCAAGCGTGTACGTCAGCCAATCAACTTCATGGTGCACAATGTCAATCGACCGCCAATTGTGGAAGAATTGCCACCGTTTTATGTTAAGCAGAACACGCTGTCACGTTATCAAATTCCCGTCGACTACGCCCGCGATCCTGATGGTGACCTTATTATTATTAAACCACGCGAATCACAAATGCCTGAAGGTGCAGTGCTCACGCCAGCCGGTCAATTGACATGGTCCCCTTCCCGGACCCAGTTTCACTCCCTCAAGACCAACCCCCTTACCATTGAATTCATCGTCGAGGATCAGCCCGACAAGGCGGTAACGCTCGGCAAGATTCGTGTGGCGCAAACGCAACTTGACTTGCCCCCCGATCTCCTGCTGGTTCCCAGCGACAGCCTCTGGGTTGTGAAAGAAAATGAAGTGGTGTATTTCAAAGTATACGTTTCCGATCCCAATGGCGACGACAACATCGACCAGGTGGGTTTTGTAAGTTCAGATGGACGGGTGCCAAAATCCGTGCTGAAAGAAAATTCAAAAGTGCAGCAGGAGTTTACCTGGTTGCCCGGCTATGATTTCGTGGATGAAGCAGAAAAGAAAAAAGCAGTCTTGTTCACTTTTTTCGCTTTTGACAAGAGTAACAATCGGGTACAACGAAGGGTCAGGGTAACGGTAAACGATACTGAGAACGTGGAGGAGAAAGATAAGTCATTGTATCAGAAATATTTCAATTCGATGGCCGCGACCAAAATCCTGGTGGACTTGCTCGATCAAAACAACGAAAGACTTGAGGCGACCTATAAGACTGCCCGGAAGGGGAAGAAGAACCGCACCATCCTGTCCGCGTCTCTGGGTGCGGTGACAGGACTTTCGCCGGTGGTGCTGCAGCCCGATCCTTCAAAAACCGTGTCGGTTATCGGGGGCACTTCCGTATTCACATTGAATTCCCTTGAAGCAGGCCAGGTGATTGGTCGTTCTTCAAACGAATACCAGAACAAGATCAAAGCCAACCGCGATCTGCGTACCCAGTTGCAATTGAAGGGAAATTTCTTTGCCCGTAAATACGCGCTTAAATCTGCTCGAAGGAGTTCAGAGTTTGACATGGACCGCGACGAATTGGTGCGCCTTTTAAACAGCGACCAACTTACTTCCTTAGAACTATCAGCGCAACTGCAGGCCGTACCTAAGGTGAAGGATATAAAGAAGACGTTTTCGGATTTTAGCGAGGAGTAAGCCGGGCAAAGTAAGGAATCTATGCAAAAGTATAAATCAGGAAAATGACGAGCCCGAGTTCAAATAGAAACAGCAGGGTTAGCAGAATTCTCAATAAAAGGAATAACCAGAACGCTTTACCGAATTCCACTTTGAAAAATTTCATGACTACCCAAACCTGGTAACCTAACAGTCCGATGGTTGACAGTCCATTGAGGGCATTAAAGACATTTTTGTTAGGCAGCCAAAAAAACAAAATACTGGGCACCATCAATAGGTTTACATGGGCAGCGCTGTACATCGCATACCAACTTGTTAATTTGAAGCTTGGATTCCGCCTTTTGAAGACCAACCAGGTCATGATCATCGTCAGTGGCAGAAATAGAACATTGATGGTGGTCTGATTAAACACATACGTCATCACATGATCAATTTTGTCTGAAGAAAAGGAAAACCCTGAACTTCAAATATTTTCTTTACAAGCGAAACTGTTTTCGCAGTTTCAACGGCGCCCGTCAGAGACAAAAAATAGAATGAAGCTGCGGATGTCCCGAAATAATACACTACAGGCGAAATGTATTTCTGTCTATCCCCTTCACCATAGGTGGCAATCACCTCTCCCGGTTTGATGGTCAAATCCTTAATAGTCCGGAAGACTTTGTTGCTCTCCAGCCCGATAATCTCACCTGCCACTTCTTTGACTTCATCTTTTTGCATGTCGTTTTGGCTTGGGGATTGATTGTTATCAAATTCTACTGAATACCAAATAATCACCTTGGATAAAGTTATGAAAAATGTGGACGGCCCTTTGTTTTGCGGTTCAGCGCAAAGCGTTATTTTTGCAATCCGAAATACATAATTCAGGTCGAATCGATTGGAGGACAAAGATTTAGGCCAGAAACAGAGGAGTGGTAGAGCGGTTTATTGCACCGGTCTTGAAAACCGGAGACCCTTCACGGGGTCCGGGGGTTCGAATCCCTCCTCCTCTGCTGAGTATCAGTCAAGCAAAATCAAAGCCCCGTAAATCCTATGATTTCGGGGCTTTTGCTTTCAGGACTATCCACCTAAAATCAAAGTTTATGGGTCTGCTGGTGCCGTTTGGTGCCATTGACTTCCTAAAAAAGTTAGTGGCACCAGTAGTTACATCAGCACACCGAACGAGCTAGTTCATTAATTGAACATCTTGATTTTGGTGCCTGGGTTGAGTGAATTTTAAACTATTAAACCCAGGAATTATGAGACAGACAATTGCAGTGAGGTTTTATGCTCGCAAAGCGCGGGCGAAACAGGACGGCCTTGCGCCGGTCTACATGCGAGTAGTAATCGGCCTTCAAAGACTGAGCCTTCACACCAATATTTATGTGAAGCCGTCGGACTGGACCGGCGAGAAAATCGGCGGAAGTAGTGACGAAGCGAAGAAGCTGAACAAATGCCTTGAGGCCTTCAAGCTACGGGCATTCGATCTGCAACGCGAGCTGATGACGGAAGGCAAGCCGATCACGCTCGAAAACATGAAGTGCAAATGGGATGGAGTGTCCCTCGAAAAGCCCCGGATGCTCATGGAAATTTTCGATCACCATAACAAACAAATGGCACAGCTGGTGAATAAAGAGTTTTCGCCCCTGACCCTGGAGCGTTATGAAACTTCGTTCCGGCACACACAATCCTTCATTCAATGGAAATACAAGAAGAATGACATGGATATCAAGGAGATGAAGTTTGAATTCATTGCCGACTATGAGTTTTGGCTGAAGACCGTAAGGAACTGTGAACATAACACCTCGGTGAAGTACCTATCCAACTTCAAAAAGATTGTTCACATATGCGTTAACAACGGATGGCTTTCCCATGATCCGTTTGTCGGGTTCAAAATGGCCAAACGAGAAATCGAGCGGCCGTTCCTGGTCCAGGAAGAGCTTGACGCGATCATTGAAAAGGACTTCCCGATCCAACGCATTGACCAGGTTAGGGACATCTTTGTATTCTGCTGTTATACCGGTCTATCATATGCCGATGTGGAGAAGCTGAACACCGAAGACATTACTACCGGCATCGACGGAGAGAAGTGGATTTGGACCGCCCGCCAGAAGACCGACACACCAACGCGTGTTCCGCTTCTGCCTCCAGCATTGGCGCTCCTGGAGAAGTACAAGGACTACCCGATATGTGTTCGCCGCAAGCGCTTGTTGCCCGTATCCAGCAACCAGAAGATGAACAACTACCTTAAGGAGATCGCCGACGCCTGTGGCATCACCAAGAAGATGACATTTCATACTTCACGGCATACGTTCGCAACGACTGTGACCCTATCCAACGGAGTGCCGATTGAAACGGTGGGCAAGATGCTGGGTCACCGCAATCTGAAAACGACGCAGCACTATGCGAGAATTTTGGAGAAGAAGGTGAGTGAGGATATGGGGGTGTTGCGATCGAAATACAAAGACAAAGCGTCCAAGCAAACCGAAGTAACGGAGAATATGAATCTGTCGTTAAATACTAAATGATCTTTAACGCTTGCTATAATGAGTCACAGCGATTAAATCCCTAAATTTGTTGTCGTGTTCTACAGGAGAAAAATAATTCTAGCTCTTCTTGAGGTTTTTGGCGGTAAACTGGACAAGATCAGTTTGCAGAAATTGCTTTTTCTGTTCACGCTAAGACAAACGG
Source organism: Cytophagales bacterium (assembly GCA_025358885.1). Lineage (GTDB taxonomy): Bacteria > Bacteroidota > Bacteroidia > Cytophagales > Cyclobacteriaceae > ELB16-189. Next base: position 6,880 of record JANYHW010000130.1, read on the forward strand.
CAAGGGCTTACGACTTTATCCCATACCTGTACGGTTGCTTCTCATACTCGGCCAGCGCAGATTTAAGGGCGATGGTCGGTAAGGGGCTCTTGAAAGAAACCGAAACTCATTTTAATCGAACTGGACGAACCAGTTATTTGACTAACCTTCGAGGTGACGATGGAGAACATCTTGCGCATATTAAGAATCTGTACGGCCACAAGGATGCAAACGCCCTGATGAAATTCACATACATTAATCATCCTTATTGGGCAATCAATAGCATCAAAGCGAAACTGATACTTAATGAAGGAGAATTCAAGGTTGTTCAATCGAGCAAGCCGGATGGAAAGGCTACTGTACTTTTCACAATCGGGTATGAGGGAATCAGTTTGGAGGAGTACTTGAATCGCTTGATCAAAAATGATGTGAAAGTTTTGGTGGATGTACGCAACAACCCGCTAAGTATGAAGTATGGATTCAGCAAGAGCCAGCTAATGCGCTATTGCGAAAGCCTCGGTATTCAATATGTTCACATACCGGAGGTCGGTATCCAGTCCGAGCTAAGGCAAGAGTTAAAAAGCCAGGTCGACTATGACAAACTTTTTGTGGCATATAAAAAGAAGAACCTGACGCGCACAGTTACCACACAAATGAAAATTCTAAGTCTGTTGAAAGAGAAGAGGCGTGT
>JANYHW010000171.1 GCA_025358885.1 Cytophagales bacterium
TGGCACCGATGATCCACGAAGTGTCTTTGCCAAGTCCGAGGTCAGTGGTGTACCTGGCATTCGTGGTCTTAAAAATCCTATACACAGAAGAGGGTGCAGAAAGCTTGTCTTTAGTGATTCCTGCCAAGGCGAGTGCCGCAGGTGACCAGGACATCTTACTGGAATTGAATAATCCCGTTGCGGAAGCCACGGAGTGATCGATGACAAACTCACCAAACAGGTTAAACCAGATATACTCTTTGATCCCGATAAATTTTAATGCCTTGCGATGAATCTCAGGTTGATTATTCTTCAACCAAAGAATTTTACACAATGGGGACATTGGATGAATGGGGGTGCCTGTCTCCTCATACACTGCGTGACCGTTGACAGACCGGATGTGGATTGCTTCTTCTGTGCTCCGCAAATCGGACCACAGGATCAATGGCGTCAGGGACTTACCCTGCTCATCAACAGCCATAAGGCTATGCATGGCACTACTGAAAGAAATGGTTTCAATTTTTTCTTTCGTCTGAGCTGCAGCGATACGTATGATCTTGAGCACAGCCTGAAATATCTCTTCCGGGTCTTGTTCAGCAAAGTCAGGTCGAGGACGATGGGTGGAGTAGAATTCCCGCGCTGTCGACAGCACATTACCCTCATGGGTAATCACAATGGCCTTGGCACTGGTGGTGCCGATGTCAACAGCAAGAATGGAGGGCACGTTTCAGGATTAGACTCCTGAAAAATAGAGAAAATAAAATGAAGCTAGCGCTTCAAAAACTTGAAGCAGTTCTGGGAGTTATCGGTGTCCTTAACTGCAAGCAGGTACACCCCGGCAGGAAGTTCTTTGACACGTACGCGAATTTCATAGTCATCTACGATCTCACTTTCCATCTCCAGCGTGTTGCCGATGATATTATGCAAGGTCATTTTGACTGTCCGGGCCAGGGGCGTCTCGAACTTGACAGAAAGGTAGTCGGTGGCCGGGTTGGGGTAGATTTTCACCGTTTTCAACGGGTCGTTCTTCTCTGGCGAAAACGGGTCGTGATTCTGACCCCACGCAAGTTGGGTTATCAAAAGGATCAGAACACTAAAAACTATCGTTTTAACCGGTTTCATGGGCACTTTCCTGTGCTTTAATTGCTATTTAGATGCAAATGATAAGCCAAAGGTTTAAGAATCGCGAAAATAATTTGTCCTCTTTACACAATACGCGAATTCCAAGGGATTGGTTGGCCTGGAGAACAAAATAATGCATCAAGGTTACTCCCTCACAAGATCCTTGAACGCAGATGGAAGAAATTCAATTATGTCGGAAGCGATCAGTGAGTTCATACTCTTGTCCCTTGCCGCAAGGTCCCCGGCAAGTCCATGCAAGTACACCCCAAGTATAGCAGCGCACTCAACTGAATATTTCTGAGCGAGGAAACTCGTCAATATACCCGTCAGCACATCGCCGCTACCACCGGTGGCCATGCCCGGGTTGCCGGTGCTGTTGAAAAATACTTCACCGGTTGGTGTGGCAATGGAAGTATATGCTCCCTTTAGAATTACTACACATCGCGTTTCCCTAGATAAGGTCACGAGCTTTTCCAGCCGGTCAAAATCATTCTTCCAGGTTCCTGCAATTCTCTCAAACTCCCTGGGGTGGGGCGTGAGGATGCAGCCCTCGGGAAGGTTGTTCAGCAACTCCCGGTGTGATCCCAAAATATTGAGCGCATCGGCATCAATAACCAGGGGCTTACCCGCGAGGAATAAATCTTTTAGCGCAGGGAGGGTTCTTTCATCTTGCCCGATACCCGGACCAATACCTATCGCATCAAAGGAATCGGTGGGTGGACAAGTCGTGAGCATCGCCTCTTCCGGATCGACGGAAGTCATGGCCTCGGGCACTGTGGATTGAATGATGGAGTATCCAACTTTGGGAATGTGTACCGTAAGCAGACCAATACCGGCGCGAAGTGCAGCGCGTGAGGCCAGCACCGCGGCTCCCATCTTGCCATAACTTCCCGCCATCAGTAACGCCCGGCCATTGTTGCCCTTATGATCAAATGTTAATCTGTGCTTAAGAATTTTTCTTACCGATTTACCAGTCAAATAGTAATGAGTGGCAGAGGCCTCCTTAATGAACGTCTTGCTCAGTCCAATATCTACGATATGCCAGGATCCCACATACCGATGATTCTCAGGGAACAGAAAAGCCAGTTTGGGCAGTTCAAATGAAACGGTAAAGTCTGCGTGGATAACATTGCCTTCCGAATGCCGATCCCCGAAGAGTCCTGATGGAATATCAACTGCGACACATTTCTTACCACTCGCATTGATCATTTGAAAAGCTTGGGCATAAATTCCTTCTGCCGGGCGGGAAAGTCCTGAACCAAAAATCGCATCGATTAAAATATGCCTGTCGGAGAATATATCCTCTTGAGAAGAGACAAAATCAATCACGGTTACCTTCCCGGGAATTCGTGTAAAGTTGGCCCTGAAGTCATCCGTCTCTTTCACAGGGCCGCGTACGATCCACACCTTCACCAAATAACCCCAATCATTCAACAGCCGTGCAATCCCAAGTCCATCTCCCCCGTTGTTGCCAGTGCCGCAAATGATACCCACTTTTTGTGAGGCGTCAAATCTTTCTACAAACCACTGCACAAAAGCCAGACATGCCCGTTCCATCAGGTCGATGGAATCTATGGGTATGCTGGATGGTGTATGCATCGAGTTCCCGGATTTGTTTGGCATTTAGAATCTTAAGCACCAACGAAGGTACTAAAACCCATCATCCTTCGGTTCCCACAACTCAATCTTGTTGTCTTCAGGATCCATGATCCACCCAAATTTTCCGTAAGAGAATTCCTGTGGTTCACCAACGATCTGCACGCCCCTATTTTCAAGGGCCTTCAGTAATTCCACCAGGTTCTTTACACGGTAATTGAGCATGAAGGATTTTTCACTGGGAGCAAAGTACTTGGTATCGGACTTGAATGGGCTCCATGATGTGAGGGCAGGGGCTGCTGAGCCACTATTATTGGGATCAGTCCAGAGAAGAGAGGCACCATAGTCATTTACCGGTAACCCGAGGTGTTTGCCATACCATGCTTTTGCCTTCTGCGGATCAGTAGCTTTAAAGAAAACACCTCCAAGGCCAGTCACCCTGTCGAGTCTCGAGGCAGGAGGTCCAACCTTTTTACCGCTTGGCTCCCAAAGAACAATCTTGTTGCCCTCAGGATCGAGTATGAATCCAAACTTTCCGTTTTCGTCTTTTTCCCGGGTGTCGATTATACTGACTCTTTCGTCTTTCAACGAGGTCATCAATAACTCCAGGTTATCCACACAATAGTTGAAAACATAATCTTTTGTACAATCATCAAATAAAGGTGCTTTGTCGGGGAACACATTCCAGACCGTGTAAAAAGGTGCTGAGTCCTCGACCCTGTTCCATTGGAACAGGGTGTTAATCCCCAACTGATTCTTATACCACTCCTTAAGTCCCTGCGGATCTTTGGCCTTGAAAAAGATTCCTCCCATTCCGATAGCACGTTTCATGATCAGGCGGGTTGGGTGGCGAGAACATTTTTCTTGCGTAGTATGGCCGCGCTTATCAGGCTGATGAAGACCCCCACCGGGAATACTTCCATAAGGGTCATGCCATAGCGAATAAATGGATTTTTGTACATTTCTTTTGCCTCATCCATCCTGGCCACAAGGGATTGGATATCGGCTTCTGTCATGCCGCTGGATTTGGCCTTGCTGATACTAAAGGCGGCGTACTCATCCATGAAATCCGGGGCAAAGATGTTAAAATAGAATTCCCATGAGGTAGCATAACCGAGGGCTGCAACCAAAGAGATTAACAGCCCAACCTGCAATGCCTTGCCGAAGGTGATGGATCCTTCAAGGTGATTGTCACGGTACGATTTTACTCCAAAGAAAACCATAGATAAGGCAATGACCATCGAAGTATAGCCCACCAACTCACCATTTTCAAAGGTGAGGCTGCCATTCTTCCAGAATGGCATCGAGCCGAACTGGGTGATTACAAAGACCGCTGTTGCGATCAGGCCGTAAATGAGAACAATTCTTTTCATAGGATTTGTTTTTAGTTGTTCATTTGGTTTGTGATAACGATCCAAATGTGCCGGGAATGATGACGAAACCGTTCACCCGAAAGTATGAAATTTGGTTTAGGGCTTTGAATTCACCCGAAAGTTGTAGGGAAAAGTTGTTCGTTGAGGGTTGGTCGCAATCCGACGGCGAGAATTCCTCGCCAACAATCAACCATCAACGGATTATCCCCAGTTCCTTTGCCCGCTGAACGGCCTGTGTTCTCCTGCTCACGTCGAGTTTCTGGAAGAGGTTGGAAGAATGTGTTTTCACGGTATTGACCGATACAAAGAGTTTATCGGCAATCTCCTGGTTGGAAAATCCCTGGGCAATCAAATGAAGTACATCCTGTTCGCGCTTGCTGATGTTCAGCCGGGATAAGATTTTTTCATCAAACTGGACATTAGGCTGAACAGGTGCCTTCTTGCGGGTAAGTCTGAGTCCAACCCAAACGCCGAGGACCGTGAAAAGCATTGCCACCAAACCAACGTATGCCTCCAGGGCCAGGTCACGCACGAAGAGACGGTACTCAAAGAACCGCAAGAGGGTTACAAGAGCAGCGAGCGAAAGACCGTACAGGATAATCGTCCTTTTCAAAATAAGGGGCTTCGGGGTCGAAGGTAGGATGAATGAAACCTTCTGCAAACAATAGGGTAAGTATTGCATCATGGACGTATAGCTCATCACCCCGCCCACCCTTCCCTATCCAAGCTCCGATATTGAATGGCTTCTGCGAGGTGCTCCACCTTGATCGACTCCGTGCCTGCAAGGTCGGCAATGGTCCGTGATACTTTAAGTATCCGGTCATAGGCGCGGGCAGAGAGTCCAAGTCGTTCCATGGCCGTCTTTAACAACTTAACGCCGGCATCCTGAATGACACAAATGTCTTTTACCATGTTCGAAGGCATCATTGCATTGTTATACACGTTCGTCTGCTCCCGGAATCTTTCCGATTGGATCATCCGCGCGTTGACTACACGCGATCGAATTTCTTCACTGGTATCGGACCGGCGTTGCGCCGTCATCTCGTCAAAACTCACGGGTACCACCTCCACATGCAAGTCGATCCGGTCGAGCAACGGGCCGCTCACCTTACTTAGATATCGCTGAACAACACCCGGTCCGCACACGCACTTTCTTTCGGGATGATTGTAATATCCACAAGGACAAGGATTCATGCTGGCCACCAGCATGAAGTTCGCCGGGTAATCGATTGAGATTCGCGCGCGGGAAATGGTAACCCTCCGCTCTTCCATGGGTTGGCGCATGACTTCCAATACCGATCTTTTGAATTCCGGGAGCTCATCCAGGAACAATACTCCGTTGTGAGAAAGAGATATCTCTCCCGGCTGAGGATGTCCTCCACCACCCACCAATGCCACATCGGAAATGGTATGGTGGGGAGAACGAAACGGGCGCGTGGTAAGCAGCGAGGCATTCTTGCCGATCTTCCCGGCGATGGAATGGATCTTGGTTGTCTCCAGTGCTTCATTTAACGTGAGCGGTGGAAGGATGCTTGGCAATCGCTTCGCCAGCATCGTCTTTCCTGCACCGGGAGGTCCGATCATAATGACGTTGTGCCCGCCCGCTGCCGCGATCTCCAGGGCACGCTTGATATTCTCTTGTCCCTGGACATCTCTAAAATCTGAATCATACGAGTTGACCTTACTTTGAAAAACCTCTTTGGCGTCGATTACGAGGGGATCAATTTTTTTCTTTCCCTCGAAAAATTCTATCGCATCCTGAAGTGTGTCTACCCCGATAATATCTATGTTGTTTACTATAGCCCCTTCCCGCGCATTGGATTGTGGCAGGACAAAGCCCTTGAAATTTTCTTTACGCGATTGAATGGCAATGGGCAACACCCCTTTGATGGGACGGACTGTTCCGTCCAGGGCAAGCTCGCCCATGATCACAAATTTCTCCAGGTCAATGGCGTCAATCTGTTCCGAGGCCTGGAGGATGCTCAGCGCCATGGGCAAATCGTAGGCAGAGCCTTCCTTGCGGATGTCTGCGGGCGCAAGGTTCACCACTACTTTATTGCGCGGCATGAAGAAGCCCGCCGTCTTGATGGCCGACTCTACACGATGTTCGCTTTCCTTCACCGCCATATCTGGCATGCCACTGATGTAGAGATGCTGGCCCTGCGTGACATTGACCTCCACCGTGATGGTTCGGGCATCCACGCCAAACACTGCGCTGCCAAAAGATTTTGCTACCAAGTCCTTACATTTTTTTGGAGGAGTTAAAGGTTAGAAATCAGTCAGCCAATTGCAATAAGCCTGACTGACCAACCCTATTTTGAAACAGGAATGAAGGACTGAGGATGATATTAGTAAGGTTTTCCTGCAATTATTCCGGACTCGGAAGCCCGCGAGGGTTGCCGGTTTTCCTGATTTAGCCCGGAACTCAAACCAAAGGGATTTGGGGTACGCTGGCCTGCTGTGTATTTTGTGATCCTGATTATTGGTAAATGACCAAACCCATCCGAGTTGAAGGCATAGACATTGAAGTGCAAATTGCATTTACGCGAGATCACCTGGATCTCATCTGGCCACATTATGATAAAACCGGATTGCCACGATCTGTTATCGACGACATGATCAACGCCTACATTGCTTCGGGCGAACTGGTATCATATGAAAGGTGGTTCCTGGAGTACGGACAACGGGTCATCAATCCATTGATGAATGAAAAGTTAGGACGGCCTATGGATCACCCAACCTTCAACAACCTGCTGAAATTTGCGCTCAGGGAGCAGATCGATTCCAATCCCACCATCATAGAAATAAGAAGATTCAAAAAGGGTTAAGGCGCTTACGCGACCTGCTTTTCGATGAGCAGCATCAGGATGTGAATCACCTTGATGTGCACCTCCTGTATCCTGTCTGCGTATCCCATGTGGGGCACACGGATCTCGATATCCGCCAGGGACCCGATCTTGCCGCCGTGATTTCCGGTAAGGGCAACCGTCTTCATGCCTTTCTCTTTAGCTGTCTTCAACGCATTCAAAACATTCTGCGAGTTGCCGCTGGTGCTTATGCCCAGCAACACATCGCCTTTGTTGCCAAGGGCCTCGAGGTAGCGGGAAAATATGAATTCATAACCATAGTCATTTCCTACACAGGTGATGTGACTGGCATCCGAAATACAAATGGCAGGGAGTGCTTTGCGTGCGTCCCGGTATTTGCCGGTAAGTTCTTCGGCAAAGTGCATGGCATCACAATGAGAGCCTCCATTGCCACAGGAGATAATTTTTCCGCCGGATGTTATGGAGTTGGCCATGACCGTGGCCGCTTCTTCAATTTTCTCCAGGGCACCTGCATCTTTTAGGAATGCCGACAAGACCCCCGCGGCCTGGGTCAGTTCCTGCTGAATGAGCGCTTTATAACTCATGCCTTCTTTATGGAATCAGCCACCTTCGCCGCTTCCTGATAGTCGTAAATCTTTGCTTTAAGTTCGGTGTTCTCCTTTTCAAGGTCCTTTTGCTGTTTCTTATTGAGTTGGCGGTCCATCCAGAACCATGCAAAATCCATCACGATCAGGATTACGCCCAGAAAGGCTATGTATTTAAACAATGGAATGTACTTCAGGAGACCCAGCAAATCCAGATGGCCGTCGACCATCACAGTAAAAACAAATGCCACGATCTGGAATGCCGCAAAAGCCAGGTAAAGAAGAAGTCGTTTTCTGAGCATTACGCGAGAGTTGGTTCCAAACTTAATGTAATTCTACTAAAACAAAACACCACAATGACAAGAAAAAGCCATAGGCGGTACCCATGTCAGTTTTTTTGAATTGTGCTTAGTTTCCAATACAATCCCCTATTCTGTATGAGTTGGTCATGGGTACCCCGTTCCGCAACTTGTCCTTCATGAATAACAATGATCTCGTCGGCATGCTGAATAGTACTTAACCGGTGGGCAATGACCAACGAAGTACGGTTCTTCATCAGGTTAAATAATGCCTCTTGCACCTGCTTTTCCGATTCGGAATCCAGTGCCGAAGTCGCCTCATCCAATATCAGGATTGGCGGGTTCCTCAACACGGCACGCGCGATGCTGATGCGCTGCCGCTGTCCACCGGAAAGCTTTGAGCCCCGTTCTCCGATATAGGTCTTGTATCCATTTTCCGTCTGCAAGATGAAATCATGTGCATTCGCAATCCTGGCCGCCTGGATCACCGCCTCTTCACTCACACCGGGAAGTCCAAAGGCAATGTTGTTAAAGATGGTGTCGTTGAAGAGGATTGACTCTTGCGTCACCACACCCATGTGCTTCCGAAGGGAATCGATGTTGTAGTCTTTAAGCGATATGCCATCCACACAAACTTCACCAAGGGTGGGGTCGTAGAAACGTGGAACCAGGTCCGCCAGCGTCGATTTTCCTCCGCCCGATGGACCAATCAGGGCCACTGTCCTGCCCTTCTCCACCGTCAGGTTGATATTTTTAAGGACGGGTTCAGTATCATAGGCAAAGCTCACATTCCTGAATTCGATGGACTTCTCAAAGCCCTTAAGGGAAATAGCGTTGGGCTTGTTTTCAATCAGCGGCACGGTGTCAATCACGTCGAAGATCCGTTTGGCTGAAGCCGTTCCTTTTTGCAAGGCAGTGATGCCATTGGAAAAATTCTTCGCCGGCTGAATGATCATGGAGAACACAGCCAAAAATCCAAGAAATACTTCCGGCTGGAGCGTAGAGCTGTCGCTGAGCACCATGTTGCCACCAAAAAAGATAATCCCGGCAATGATGATCACACCCAGAATCTCAGATATCGGTGAGGCCATTTCATTTTTGTACGACATGGATTTATTCACCTTGCGGTAATATGTACTCTCTTCTTCAAGTTTCTGAATGATAAAGTTTCTGGCGTTGAAGGCCTTAATCACCCGCATGCCGCCAAAAGTCTCCTCCAGAATATTCACTATTCTGCCGAGTGATTCCTGGCTTTGTCTCGCCTGCTTTTTGAGTCGCTTGATGATTTCCGCCAAGGCACCCCCTGTGATGGGCAACACCAAAAGGGTGAACATGGTGAGCTTGGGAGAGATGGTGAAGAGGACGAGAAAATACACCAGGATGGTGATGGGCTCTTTCAAGACGGCCTTGAGGCTGTTCATCACCGCATTCTCTACTTCTCCGACATCATTGGTAAAGCGGGAGATCAGGTCACCTTTCCGTTCATTGTTGAAGTAGCCGATGTGAAGATTCGAAACACTCTTAAATATGTCCATCCGGATATTCTTCACCAGGTCTACACGAATCTTGGTGGCCATGATGCGCTCCAGGTAACGAAAGATATTCGCCAGGATCACACAAGCCACTATCAATGCGCAGACAAACAGCAAGGCATCCAGGCTTCCATTGTCTCGGATGATCCCCAGGAAATAATGGTTGAACACTCCGATGACGTAGTCACTCGACAATGAAAACGCGGGCAACTCAGGAACGACCATAACGCCCTTACCCTGGTTGAACAACACTTTCAGCATTGGGATGACGAGCACGATGTTGAACGCGCCAAAGATTATCCCCAGGATAGAGAAAACGAAGAAATAGACCAGTTTAGGAACAACATTTTGTGCGTATGAAAGTATCCGAAGAAAAATATTCATTCGTGAGTGAAATGTTTAAAAGTCGTAAGAACGCGAAGCTATGTTCCAGCGCAACGCTAATGAAGATACTGATGCATTATTGTTGAACACCGGATTGGGGCTTTTGCTGTTGCGAAAAGTTTGCTTCAATTCTATAAAGAAGTTGTGCTTCAACATATACGATACCAATATGTCGGAGTAGACAATGGTATTGTCGTATCCTTGCCCGATTTTATTGTCATAGTCCTGCTGGCGTGTATTGTAGCTTTTATTGATGTCACCACCCCAATTTAAGTAAGCAGCCCCCGCAGCAATAGCTTGTGCTGATTCATCACGACCGGTTTTTGCAGCAAATGTCTTCAGGGTCAGGTTCAATTTGGGAATGGGCTGGTAGCGAACAATGGCTGCCAGTTCATAAAAATTGGCACCCAGGGGATGAGCAATGGGCTGCATGAAATTCGTATAGCTGGTGAATTGATTTGCATGGGTGTAAGTATATGGCCGGACGATATTTCCTTCCAATTGGAGATCCAGGTTTTGAATACCCGCCACATCGATATATTTCAACCCTCCCTGTAGGGCAAACTTGTTCGCCCACCACCCGTTACCTGCTTTCAGGTTATTCAACACAAATTCGTCCAGGACAAACTGCCCATAGAATGAAATGCGTTTTGCCACAAGCCACTTCCAGTCAAGTCCCAGCACCACGTTGTCGGAGCTTCCATTTTGTTGTTCAATAGCTCGATAAAAGATTACCGGGTTGAGGTAGTTCAGCTCAAACGTACCGCCGTTGATGGAATCCTGGGGAGAAAAGATCACGGATTCAAAAAGTCCAAGGTTGAACTTCTTGCCAATATTGATACTTACATGGTGAAACGCCATGAATTTCTCCGGATAGTGGTTGTTGCCAGAGCTTCCTCCCGCTGAAGCCGGCACATTCGCGGTCATTTTACTTAACTGGAAGAAGTAGTTCAGCTTCCAGATTTTCAAATTAGCACGAAGGAATAAGCTGGGTGGTGAAAAATCAGAAAATATCAAAGAGCGAAAGCCGTTGCCAATGTTGGTCCGGTCATTGCCAAATTGCATCCAGATGTGTTTCGAAATGTTGAAGTCGATGTACGCACGCGCCTCCAGATAATCGACGCCCCCGGTTTTGTACGGTTTCCAAAAACCCTGGTGTGGTACGGCATAATAACCGTACACATTTGAATAATCTGAAACATAGCCTGGAAGCCTGGTCTGGTTCTCTCCGATGTACGTATAGAATCCGATCTTCTTATCGATCATCCCGCGAATCTCCACCCCACGTGTATTGATAAATGTGGAGTTTCCGGTTTGCGAATCATGGCCGGCACCCAGGTACAGTACCGGGTTGACGTGCAAATCAAAATCCGGGTCATCGACATAAACGAGATCAGATTTCTTTTTGTACATCGATTTCAGGAACGGCTTCTCACTGTCGCTGGTGGAAGCACGCGACCACTCCCAGCTGTCGTTTCGCAAATAGGCCAGGTTGAATTTGTCTGATGGGGATTGGAATATTCCATCTTTTTTTTCAAGTGTATCCATCATCGCGACGATGGCGGATCGTTTATACGGCTTCACGGAAGTGAAAAGTTCATTAACGATTTTACCTGACTTCACTTCATACCGGTCAATGCGGTGGTAGTATTCTTCGTTCAGGGGAGCATTCGTGCTTTGAGCGAGAACCGTTGGAGCGGTGACACACAGGAATAGCATCGACCCGGACCCTGATAGAGCCAACGAACGAAGAAACATGGTCAGGGTGGATCTAAAATTCACGCTGGTAATTTATCCGGATGCCAGGTGGGACGAAACCCCTGATGTGGATACGGCGGCCGCTTTTTGTGGTACCTGAAGGCGCTTTCATCCCTTTTCTTTCAAAAATACAACCAAAAGGCCTTTCCTTAACATTCCACCATCCCTCTCTTGCAAATCCCTTCAGGCCCTTTATCTTTGCAGTCCGTTAACAAAAAGTGTATTGATTCATGAAAAAAGGCATTCACCCTGAGTATAAAGACGTCGTTTTTTGGGATACTTCCAGCGATTTCAAGTTTTTGACCCGCTCGACCCTGAAAACCAAGGAAACTACCACCTGGACAGATGGCAAGGAGTATCCTGTCATTAAAGTCGAAGTGAGTTCCGCTTCGCACCCCTTCTTCACGGGCAAGAAAATGTTCCTCGACTCTGCCGGACGCGTGGAGAAATTCCAGAAGAAATACAAGAAGGCTTAAGCTCCTTCTTCACAACCTATATTGATTGAAAAGGTCTCCCCGTGAGACCTTTTCTTATTATCGGTGAGTTTTTCCTTCTTCAAAGACCTATTTTAGCAGCATGAATGTTGTGCTCTTTGACGATCCCGTCATCCGCCAGGATTTGCTCCCGTTTACATACACGCGACCGGTTGCATCTATTCGTATGGGTATACTTACCCTCGCGGAAAAATGGGGAAGCTTCCTGGATAAGCCCGTCTCCTTTCGCACAGAGTCATACCTGCAACAGAAATTTCCTCTCACCAGCACCAACGACAACTTATTGATCAATGGCGCCATCTGTCCGGACGATGGTTTTGTCATTGAAGTGATGAAATTGAAAAAAGGAGAAGCACTTATAATGAATACCCTCCTGCTGGCGGCCCGGTCAGAAAATGTTCATGCTTCTGATAAGGCGAAGTTTAGTTCACGGGAGTACACCTCACCCCTCACCCTCATTGACCAGGTGTGGAAGATCTTTCAACACAACGGCGCGCAAATAAGAGCCGACTTTGAAAGTATTACAAAGGGTAGAAAGTCAAAAACCATTGACGACCCACATACAAAAGTATATGCTGGCGAAGATATCTTTATCGAACATGGCGCTGTCATTCAGGCCGCCGTGCTCAACGCATCCACCGGACCGATCTACATTGGCCGAAATGCAAAGATCCAGGAGGGCGCTCTCCTGCGCGGGCCCATTTCCATTGGTGATGAGTCGGTGGTAAACATGGGCGCCAAGCTTCGAAGCGACACAACGGTTGGTCCTCATTGCAAGGTGGGCGGGGAAATCAGCAATGCAGTGATTTTTGGATACAGCAATAAAGTTCATGACGGGTTCCTGGGAAGTTCGGTATTGGGTGAGTGGTGCAACCTTGGCGCCGACACCAATACATCAAACCTCAAGAACAATTATGATGTTGTAAAGCTTTGGAATTATCCCAGACAGGGTTTTAAAAGTACAGGTCTGCAGTTCTGTGGACTCATGATGGGTGATCACAGCAAATGCGGGATCAATACCATGTTCAACACTGGTACAGTGACCGGGGTCTCTGCGAATATCTTTGGAGATGGTTATCCGCGCAATTTCATCCCATCGTTTGCCTGGGGCGGTGCGGCAGGGTTTACAACCTTTCAATTGAGCCGGGCATATGAGACGGCCTCAAAAGCAATGGAACGGCGTGGTTTGGTACTCAGCGAAGACGACAAGAAAATTCTTAAATACATTTTTGACTTGACCGCCGCTGAACGCGTGTGGGAGGCTTAATCATGACCTTCTCAGAAATACCCGGACTAAGCGAAATCAAACAACGTCTTGTGCAATCGGTGCGGAAGGGAAAGATCGCGCACGCACAACTTTTCATGGGCCGTGAAGGAGCGTTGAATCTCCCGCTTGCCCTCGCCTATGTCACTTACCTGCACTGCACCGATCGCGGTGCCGACGATGCTTGCGGTAAATGTGCCGCATGCAGCAAGAACATCAAGTTCATCCATCCCGATACACATTTTGTTTTCCCCGTGAGCAATGTGAAGGGTGACAAGGATGAAGAACGTTTTCGCGCAGAGATTCGAAAAAGCTGGCGATCGTTTCTTCTGGAGCAACCATTTGGCAGCCTGAATGACTGGACAAGTTTCTACGGCGGAGAGGATAAGCAGGCGATCATCACCAAGGAAGAAAGTCGGGAGATTATCAAGACCCTCTCCCTTAAACCCTTTGAGAGTCCCATCAAAGTCATGATTATCTGGCAACCTGAATTCATGCATCCCTCTGCCGCGAATGGAATCCTGAAAATACTGGAGGAGCCGCCACCCAATACTTTTTTCCTTCTGGTATCCAACAACCCCGAACGGCTTCTGCCCACAACTCTTTCCCGGACGCAGCACGTGCTTGTGCCTCTGCTGGCGGACGAAAACCTGGACGCCTATTTGAAAAAGCAGCCCGGGCTGGAGCCAAAGAAAAGGCAGAAGATAACCGTCGAGGCCGAGGGGAATGTCCATCTCGCCCTGGAGTTGATTGAAAATGAAATCGAAGATCACCATGAAAGGCTTGCTGGATGGATGCGTGCGTGCTATAAGCGGGATTATCCACAAATGATTTCTTTGGCGGAAGAATTCCATGAATTTGACCGCCAGATGCAGCAGTCGCTGTTGCAACACACCCTTACCATCTTGCGGGAATCATTGCTGGCGCTTTCCGGGGCGGAAGCATTATTGCGCAGCCGTGACGGTGAGCAGAAATTTGTACAGGATTTCAGTAAAGTCATGACCGTGGTAAAAATCGAAAAATGCAATCAACTGGTAACGGAAGCCTGCTACCATTTGGAGCGGAATGGCAACGCCAAAATGATCTTTCTTGACCTTTCCATTCAATTGTCGAAGGCCATGACGATCTGAAGGGCTTTTCAATTACGCAAACCTGACCTATTTTTACCGGCTTAAATGAATGCCAGCACTATGACAAGGACCGTTACGATATTGTTTTCACTTATTTTGCTCACCACGAGCTGCGCTCAGGACAAAAAGGATTTTGTCGTCACCATAAAGACTTCTTACGGCGACATGGTTTTGATCCTATATGATGAGACTCCGCTGCACAAAGCAAATTTTATCAAGCTGGCTAAGGAGCATTATTTTGACAGCACCCTCTTTCACCGGGTGATGCAGAATTTCATGATCCAGGGGGGAGATCCCAATTCCAGGAAGGCAAAGCCAGGCGAACGACTCGGGAATGGTGGACCCTCCTACACCATACCTGCAGAATTCAACCCGAATCTTTTCCATGAAAAAGGTGCACTGTCCGCAGCCCGGACAGAGAACCCCGCAAAGGCATCCAGTGGCAGTCAGTTTTATGTGGTGCAGGGCACGGTGTTGTCCGCTGCCGATCTTGACAACCTGAAGTATGATATGCCTGCACTCATGGCTGGGCTCCGAAAAATGTTTGAAAGCCTCCAGTATAAGCCTTTACTTGACTCCCTGAATCAATTGTACTATTCGGGGGACATGCCGGCGTATCAAAAAAGACTGATCGAGCTTGCTCCAAGGGTAGAAAAAGCAACAGGAACAAAAGTGACCAAAGAACTCACCGAAGCCAAGCGCAAAGCCTACAGCACGGTTGGAGGTGCTCCACACCTTGATGGAGATTACACCGTGTTTGGCAAGGTCATCAAAGGCCTTGATGTGCTCGACAAGATTGCCGCCGTGCAACGCGATCCTTACGACCGCCCTTTAGAAGACGTACGCATGTTTATTTCTGTCGAAGAAATGTCCAAGAAGAAGATCACGAAGGAATATGGCTACGAATATCCTTCAAAACCAAAGTGATGAAAATTCTCATCACAGGATCCAATGGATTGTTAGGCCACAAGCTTACGCAACTGCTTAGCCAGGATCCCGATGTTGAGGTGTTTGCCACATCGCGTGGACCACTCAAGTATGCTTTGTCGAAAGGTCTTTCCGGGAGCCTTGACGTAACCGATCCTGCACAAACAGAAGGTGTGATCGAGGCATTTAAGCCGGAGGTCGTGGTACACAGCGCCGCCATGACACAGGTTGACCAATGCGAAACGGAGAAAGAGAAGTGCTGGCTGAATAATGTGACGGCCGTTGGAAACGTCGTGAGAGCATGCGAAAAAGTCAAGGCACACCTGATCCATGTCTCCACCGATTTTATCTTCGATGGGACGGCAGGGCCACTGGATGAAACCGCCAAACCAAATCCAATTAGCTATTACGGACAGAGCAAGCTCGCCGGTGAGGAGATAGTTCGAAAGAGCCAGGTGAAGTGGGCAATCCTGAGAACCATATTGGTTTACGGCGTTACGCCCGACATGAGTCGATCAAACATTGTACTATGGGTTAAGAAAAGTCTGGAGGAAGGCAAGGCCATCAGTGTCGTCAATGATCAATGGCGCACACCCACGCTGGCAGAGGATCTGGCAATGGGTTGTTTGCTGGCAGCCAGGAAGAAGGCGCTAGGCATCTACAACATTTCGGGTGAAGAGATGATGACACCTTATGATATTGCGGTGAGGACTGCGCATTTCTTTCACCTGGATTCAACTTTGGTCCGCGTTACCGATTCAACACAATTCCGTCAACTTGCTGCCCGTCCTCCCCGAACGGGATTTATCGTCGAGAAGGCAAAACGGGAACTTGGATTCCGGCCGCATTCCTTCGAAGAAGGGCTTGCGATGATCAAAGCAATGATGTGATTTTTAATTATCTAACAGTTCCACGACCGGCTGCCCCGTACATCCACTCGGAAACTTGATCCTAAGCAGAACAGACAGCGACGGCGCGACATCCGTTATGGTATGAAATTGCGATGAGCTTCCTTTCTTCACGCCCCAACCATAAAAAATGACCGGCACATGGGTGTCGTAGCTGTAGCCCGACCCATGGGTTGTGCCTACGTTGCTTCCCCAATTGGTCCAGTGTGGCTCCAGGACAAACGCTATGTCGCCGGAGCGCTTGTGATTGTATCCCCGCACCACGTTTCCCTTTAAGCCCTTCGCACCATAGTCGGATGCGCGAAGAAGTGCGGCTGAGAAAACGTCGGCGATACCCTCCTGCTGCATAAGATACTGGCTGATCAGCTCCGTAGCGAGCAGCAAGTCGATGCCTGAAGATCTCAGACTGCCGGTAAATGCCTTATGGTTGAGGAAAATCTGGTCATTGTATATTTTCTCGATGAGTGAATCAGTCCCGGGCATATTCTTTCTGAGAAATTCATTGAGCCCTTTTTCAACATTGGCCGCAGGCAATATCCCGGCTGGAATCTTGTTGTCCTTAAAATATTGGGGTACATCGGCCACGGCATGGTCGGCGGTAAGGAAGACCGTGTATCGGCCCACCCCTACCTTCTCATCGAGGTTAGCAAGCAAGTCAGCAATGTTTTTATCAAGGCGCAGGTAGATGTCTTCCAGTTCAACTGCATTGGGGCCCATGGCATGACCGACATAGTCAGGGCTGGAAAAAGAAATCGCAAGGAAATCCGTAACATCATCCTTACCAAGCTCCTCGCCATCTATGGCTGCCTTTGAGACATCCGTAAGCAAGTCGTTTCCGAATGGGGAGGAAATGACGACTTCAACGTTTCCAAACTTACCCCTGATGTCCTTCAGCTTGTACGGAAATACCGGCTTCTCAGCCACACCCTTCCAGCGCGTTTCATACGGTGCATCATCCGGACCACTTTCGGTATACTGCGCCACTGGCAACAGTGTATTCCATTCTTTGTTGGCATACTGCTCTGCGAGGTTTTGCGAGTT
Organism: Cytophagales bacterium; assembly: GCA_025358885.1. Classification (GTDB taxonomy): domain Bacteria; phylum Bacteroidota; class Bacteroidia; order Cytophagales; family Cyclobacteriaceae; genus ELB16-189. The sequence continues at coordinate 17,220 of JANYHW010000171.1, forward strand.
GAATTTCTCCAGCCACAGTGGAAGGCCCGGTTTATAGTATGTGCTGCTGATGAATTTTCCACTGAGACCGTCATACCAATAGGCACCATCGGCCAGGTGTCCGGCCGGCAAAACCGCCCCACGGTCTTTCATGGATAAGCCAATGACTTTCGCGCTTTTCTGTGTGGCCAGCTTCAGTTCGTCGGTGATGGTCGTTGAAAGCATTCGCCAGGGCGACACGTCTCCGTTGCCTTTCTCATTGCCCACAGGCTTTTGCTGTGGATCTTCCACACAGTTCACATTCCTCTTCAAAACCTTGTCGTACCAATCATTGCCGATGATGCCATGGATAGCAGGTGTCGTCCCCGTGTATACGGATGCATGGCCTGGACCCGTGTAGGTCGGCACATAATTATAGTGGGCATTCTTCAGCATGAACCCATCCGACATTAATCGTTTGAATCCGCCTGGTCCAAATTTCTCGGCGAAGCGATAAAGATATTCCTGGCGCATCTGATCCACCACAATACCCACTACCAACCTAGGCTTATCAAACGCCTGTGCTTTGGCAGAGGCAGTCGAATTTGACCTGGTCTTCTCCTGGGCTGAAAGTGACAGCGTACAAATACAAATGAATAGAAAAGTAAGTTTACTCATAACGGATTGGTTGGCGCGAATATAAATGATTCGTTTAGATTGATTTTAAAGTCGGCGATGAATGGTAGATTAATTTTGTGGGTTGTTAATTATCACAATAAATCTTCTCAAACTCCTCTGTTTCCATCGTCTGCCTCCGTATAATCTTTCCCCCGTGGTTGTAGTACACCACAACAGATATGCCAGCTTCTTCAATATGGCGCTCGGTGAAATACATCGGGGTTTCGGTGGTTCCCACGTTGACAATGTCACTGTACTGAATGGGAACGATAACTCCCCGGCTGCTGCTGATCACACCGAAAGCATTCTCCTGCCGGATGATGTATATTTTTTCCTTTGGGTTCTCACTCACGGTTGTAAAACTTCTCACGTTGCTCAATTTTGCTTTTTGCAAATGAATGTCCCAGAGAATCCACTGAAAGTTCTTCTTTACCCAGGCAACAGAATCCGTCCAATGCTGGATCTCCTCCCACTCGAACATTCCAAGAGGTTTGGCATCGGCCTGGACAAACCCGTATCCCTTATCCTTGAAGGCCGTCCAAAGACGCGGGTGATACATCCTGATATTACGGTCAAACGTTGGTTTTATCAAAACCTTCGTCCTGACATCAAACCAGCCAAATTTTTTGTCTTTCAGAAGAGAAAAGGAGTCGTGATCACCTGGTACAATGGCGTCGAATTCCATAGGCAGAAGAATTTTTCCGTCATCCGAAACAAGGCCTTTGCGGTTTGCTTTTACCACAAGAAAAATATCAGGCGCTACCGGATCTATTTGATCTGCCTCAAGGGCAAAAAGTTTGATGCCAGAGGCGGCATCGTAGACAGCCTTCTTCTTCTTTTCTTCCATCACCAGCCACGTTGTGGAGTCGCGGAACTCTTTGATCTGAAACGCCGAGCGGTCTTCAAAAGAAAGTCTCTGTCCGGAGGGCAGGTAAACATGGACCGAGTCGCCAGATTGGGTAAATGCGAGTTGACCCTGGAACCAAATACTGTCGCATGCCGTAACACGGTCAAATCCTTTGTCGTAAAGCAGATACTTGTCTTTGTCCGTTTGAAGCCGAATCCAGCCAGCCTGCTCCCACACGCTTTTGTAAGGGATGTTTTGCAGCTTTGGCACTCCGGTGATAAATACGCGATCCTCTTTGCCTCGCAAGAATCCGAAGGACGTCTTCCTCAACACCTGTCGTTCAAGGGGAATGACAAAATTCAGGTTACCATCAATCACACCTTCCAATGTGCCGTTCCGCACCCAATATTGTTGTGATGCCCATCGGCGCACGTCGTCAAAGACAAAGTCCTCTTTCATTTCAAATTTATCTGCTACGCGACCAAGGCGGCCAGGGGTAGTGAGGACCTTCTTGCTTCCCTTGTCCAGCACCACCACGGAATCAATGGAGGTTGCTCCATCCAGGGAGAAAGGAAGCAACAGCCTACCCGCAAGACTATATACCGCCCATTTCTTATTTCTCTCCACGGCGATAAAGCGATTGGCCAACCCCTTCGCGTTTTGAGCATTTGCCCCGACCCTGAATCCGGATTCATGTAGCACTTGTTTCCCAGAATCCGTAGACACCAATACAAACCCCTGGCCAATATCTTTTTTTTCCAGGATTGGCGCTTTCCAAATAACAATCCCATTTCTGGCAATGAGTCCTTGAGAAGTGAGGAGCAATGGATCTTTGACATCACCACAACGATAGTCATCCGATATGTGTTCGAATCGCGGTGGCATGACATCGGTTCCTTGCTGATCGATAAATCCGTAGAGCCCGGATTTAAATACCGGCACCCAATAGGAAGTATTCAACAGCTCAACATGTCGCAGGGAATCCGTCTTCCACGATATATCAAACATACTGTCCTGGTCACCGGATATAAGGGTATAGGCAATGTCCTTGGCAACACGCTCCCATCGGCTGTGGGGATAATTCTGTATGAACCACTGAAACGATTCCGGTGAACCAGAAGCCGTTGATATCTCAAAAATATTTTTTTCGGCTTGTCTCCGGTAAGGACTCCCGGGAAACTGCTGAATGAACTGAAGATAACTAGAGAGCTTTTGACTTCGTGTTTTGTCTTCGAACAGCAACTTATCGAAGCGACTCTGTGCTTCCATCTTCCGATGAGAATCAGGATGACGCGTGATGAAATTCTGATAGCCGAACCAGGTATTTGTCTTTTGGGCTTCAAGAAATGCCACTTCGTCCCGGAGTTCGATCGCCGTGGAACGCAGTACGGCGGAAACATGAAGATTGATGAAGCGTTGATAGGACGCCTCGGTGTTGAGGCCTTTTGCCTTATTGAATGCTGCACTGTCGATCTTCCCTGCCAACCGGGCGATCAAGACACTATCCAGCGGAACATGCTTGAGTCTTTCCCGTTCTTTCATCGGCGTTGCACGGAAATCGGACGAAGCACTAGTGATATAGCCAAAGGCTGAGTCCAGATTCGGGGCCGGATTGGCTGGAGAATAAAAGTACAATGCCAACAGGTATCGGGCTTCGGCGTTCAAGGTATCCTTTGCCAATGCTTTGCGCAAGGTTTGTTCAGACTTCTGCCACTTTCCTTTATCCATGTGACCGGCAGTAAATTTTTCCGGACTGATCTGGGCTTTAAGGGGAGCACATGCCAACAGCCAACAGCCACAACACGACAGCCAAAAGTTGAAAGCTGAAACCTTAAAGCTGGAAATGCGAATCTGACCCGTCATGTGCATCTAAAACGATAGCAAGATTGAATTATTAGACAGTTTACACAACTAAAAAGGGGTAGCAGGTCATTTTCCGCGAAGTGAAAAATACATAATCCCTCCTTCAGTCCATTTTTATGAATTAACTAGGGCTCAAATTAGTTCGTGAGGATTAGCCATGAAAATATCGGATCGCCATTCTCGTATATTCTCTGTTGACTTGGTACGAGGCTTCGTGATGGTTGTCATGGTCCTGGACCATACGCGGGACTGGTTTGGCAATCACGATATTTCCGCACTGGATGTGTCGCAGACCTCAGGGCCTCTCTTCTTTAGCCGCTGGATTACTCACCTTTGTGCACCAACATTTCTCTTTCTCGTGGGTGTCAGCAGTTACTTGCAAAAGCAAAAAAACACTCCATCATCTTCATCCGTCTTTTTACTCAGTCGGGGTGCGATCCTCATCCTCCTGGAACAAACCATTCTGCATTGCTTCGGATGGTATTTTAATGCTGATTTCCATTTCATGAATGCCAACGTCCTTTGGGGAATTGGTGGCTCCATGATCCTCATGAGCGCATTCATTAATCTTCCCCGGATGGCAATACTTGTTGTTGGACTTCTCCTGATTTCATTGGATGACTTGTTACTGCAATCAGTAAACATCATCCAGGGTGAATCAGGGTACTGGCTTTGGACGATGTTCTTCCATGGAGGGAATATTGAATACATTCCAGGGTATAACTTTTATGTTTCTTATCCGATTATCCCATGGTTTGGTATCATGGCCTTTGGATATGGACTTGGTCCGTATTTCTTATCTATGGCTTCTGGCAAAAGAAAGTTGGTCACCTGGGCACTGGTTTTCCTCATATTGTTTATAGTCGTTCGGGCCTTTGGCAGTTATGGTGATCCCATTCCCTGGCAGGCTCACCCTTCCCCTTTAAAATCATTTCTCTCCTTCATCAACCTGGAGAAGTATCCCCCCTCCTTTTTATTCACCTTACTCACTCTGGGTATTGCCATGCTGTTGCTGGCTTATGCTGATTCCATTTTCCTGCCTGTGCGGTATCCGCTTCGTAATCTTGGGCAGGCAGCATTTTTTTTCTATGTTACACACATCATGGTGCTGCACACCCTGGCCATCGTTGTCGCCTGGATACCCTTTGGGTATGCTGAGTGGTTGTACAATGGTCCGGGAATATTTTGGTCCGAAACGTTGCCGGGCCATCCTCCTGGCTATGGGCTTCCGCTTCCCTGGGTTTACGGAATTGCCATTCTGGTCATCATTGCCTTGTATCCCGCCTGTCGATGGTATTCAGCAATAAAAAGCACCCATAAGATCAACTGGCTGAAGTATTTTTGAAAACAAGATCTATTGGAAGCGAGCATGTATGGAAAAAAGAGGCTTGGAGGGCGCAAAATGCTGTAACCTTTTCTTTCAAAGTGAGTATTACCATCAAATCCCGCACCATGAACGCTCCCAAACGCATAATACTGGCTACCCTGGTTCTCCTTTTCGCCTTCTCCGTGACCATCTTTTCACAAGGAACCAATTCCAAAACCAAGAAGAAGGTGGAGAAAGAAGAAGTAAAAAAGGAAGAAGTAAAATCAGATGAGGATAAAGATGAACAGAGGCCCTCAACAACCGGGCTGAAGCGGATTACCAATTCTTCAGAGAGGAATCATCGGAGCCACTCGGAAGACGTCCACGTGAACATTGACGTTGAGGCGATCGTGGCGACTGTAACAAAGTCTGTAGAGGCCGCCCTCGAGAATTTAGATCTTGCACTTGAGGCTGTCGATCACATAGAACCTATCGATATTGACATCGAGCCGTTGGATATCAATATCGAGCCCATGGATATCCATTTGGAGCCGATTGACATCGACATCGAGCCTATCGAAATCAATATGGAGCCTATCGAAATCAATATGGATATGGACGAAGACTTCGACCGAATTCATGATAACGATAACGACACCGACTCAGATCAGGATAATGCCGTGGAGGAGAATGAAACAGATAGTGCAAGCGGTGATAAGGTAAAAGACAAGAATAAGAACAAGGACAAGGATAAGGAGAAGGTAAAAGAGAAAGACAAGGAGAATAAGCCCAGCAAGGAAAAGGATAAGGACAAGACCAAAGGCTTGATAAAAATCAAGAAGGGGAATTAAGCGTCGGGTTCCGGAGCCCCTGCCCATTCCAGGTCGTCCATTTTAGCAGAAAAAAAGATTAAGAAACGTGAAGATTGGGCGCTTTTTGATCAAACATCATTTTCGTTCCTGAGATTTTTAGTATTATTGCGCCTCAATTTTTCGGGGTGTAGCGCAGCCCGGTTAGCGCATCACGTTAGGGACGTGGAGGTCGGATGTTCGAATCATCTCACCCCGACAGCTTGACAATCAAGCGTCAGCAAAACCCTCTATACATTATGTGTGGAGGGTTTTTCATTTTCCAAACTCTCCAAAATATGCACATACACCCAGTACTATGGTGAACAATTCGGTGAACAGATTTACTCTTGCAGTCTGTTCACCAGAGTCAGTACAAATGA
>JANYHW010000199.1 GCA_025358885.1 Cytophagales bacterium
GCTGGCCACCCCGATCAGCAATTCAAATGTATTGAACAGCAGTCTGATCCGTCAGACGCTTACCTATACGATCACACCACATATATTGGGAGGTCTAGGCTGTACGGGTTCCCCGGTGGTGGTAGTGATCAGCATTGATCCGACGCCTGTACTCACCGCAACCGACAACACCACCGGTACAATCTGTAACAACACCCAATCAAATATTACCGTATCTGATTTGGTAGCCGGGGCGGTGATCAAACTGGTCGGGGTGACCGTCAGCGGGGCGCCAGGCAATATTACGGGCCATAGTCCTGTGAACAGCACCTTCGCCAGCGGTTCAATCATTACTGATTTACTGGTCAATACCACCGCGAACCCACAGACAATCAAATATGATTTTCAATCGACCGCAAACTTGTGCACAGGATCCGTACAAAGTATAACCATGACGGTTCGGCCCTCAGCAATTTTCACTTTAACCAATAATGCACCGATCATCTGCGAAGGACCAACCAGTCCAACCAATATTGTTATCAGTAGCAGCACCGCTGGTGAGCAGGTACGGATAGCCAACATAATAGTGACCGGTGGCATAACTGGCTTCAGCCCGATCGGCACATTGTTTAATACGTTCACGAGTACCATAGTCAATGTGCTTGATAACCCGACCAACTTGTCTCAGACGATTACTTATCAACTCGAAGGAAGCCTCGGCGGAATTTGTGTTGCTCCCGTTCTCCAATCTGTTACGGTAACCGTAAATCCGAAACCTGTGGGGGTATTTGACACAAAGACAGTTTGCAGTGATGTATCATCTGCCTACAGCTTGTTGTTAAATATCGCTACACTGGGAAATAATGTCGGCTCTACATTTGTTTGGCAAGCAACTGACAATACGAATGTAATTGGAGAAAGTCTGCTGCCGCAATCTGGTCCAACCATTACGGATGTGATAACCAATACAACCAATTCCAGCCAGGATGTGGACTATACCGTAACACCCACAGGGACAAACGGATGTGTCGGTGGTAGTTTCTTAATAAGAATTAAAGTTAACCCGGAACCCGTGGGGGCGACTCCCGTCGTAGCACCTGCAATATGCAGTGGATCAGTTGTGAATTATGACTTACAAAACAATGTCAATACACTTGGTAACAACTTGCCCGCAGACTTTCTGTGGACGGCGGCTTCAAATGGGAATGTGAGCGGTGAAACTACATCCATCAAGTCAGGCTCAAACATTGATGATATTTTGGTGAACACCACAACGGTAAATCAGACTGTCGTTTATACAGTTATTCCTACCGGTCAAATTGGCTTTGGCGATTGCACTGGAAATTCTTTCACCGTTTCCATAGATGTTAATCCAAAGCAAATATTTTCAGCCGGACCAGACCTTTCGGTTTGCGTGAGCGATCTTCAGAAGTTGCTGGCTGGTACTGCAACCTTTGCACCTGGTGGGGTTTCATGGAGCGGCGGTGGTGGCCCATCAAGCTTCAACAATACTGCAATTCCAAATCCAATATATACGTTAAATCCTACAGAGTTGGCGACACTGGCTCCGATCCAGGTTCATCTGACATTGACTGCATTCGCCTCCGGGGTATGTCCCCTGGCAACGGATGATATGTTCTTGACGGTAAATCCACTTCCAACTGTTATCTTCTTTGGCCTACCACCATCGATGGCCGAGAACAATCTACCCATTACTCTATCTGGAAACCAGGTGGGTGGACTTTTCACAGTATCACCGCTCACCAGCAATATTGGAAGCACTGTACCGACTCCCACAGGCAACGCCAGCTTTGACCCAAGCGCTGTAACCCTTGGAGTAAATCAGGTTACCTACACATACACAGATGCAAAAGGTTGTACAAAATCAGATACCCACAGTGTTATTGTAAACCCTGTTACCATCGTAGACTTCTCAGTCCAGGGAGCATTCCTCAATGCAAGCAATGAGTTTGAAATCTGCAATCAGCAGGGATTGATCAAATTGAATGGCTTTCCGGCAGCGAGTACAGGATTGCCTCCTGAAACCCAGTTTACTGCAGGAAGTGGTGCTACTTATGGGATCCCCATGACCATCGTGAAAATAGGCCCTGACTACTTCATTAGCTCAAACGGTCTGATTTCAGATACCTATCTTGTTACCTACACCTACAAGAATGCTTTGGGGGCGATCACCTTCCACATTAGAACGGTTAAAATGTTTGCAAGCCCGGTAGCAGGAATCGGAGTTGCAAATTCATGTATTGCCAGTGCGATTAACTTCACGGACAATTCCGCACTTCAGACATCACCATTCCCTTCCCCAATTGCCAGCTGGAAATGGGATTTTAATGACGGGTCTTTCAGCAACCAGCAAAATCCAAATCACTACTATGCGCTATCAGGATTATACAACATAGTTCTCGATGTAACTACACTCCAGGGATGTAAAGGTTCAGCCAGTCAAAATATTCGTGTCGGTGATGTTCCTACTGTTGGATTCTCTTGGTCAGCCATTTGTAATAATGACAGTACAAAGTTTGTAGACCAAACAAACCCCGGAACGGTCAGTGTTATTCAAAGCTATGCCTGGAATTTCGGAGATGGAGATATCTTGACGGGTCCTGCCAATGGAACAATACCGTTGGGCACCAACGGAGGCCGGACTTCTGGAACATACAAGAAACCTGACCACAAGTATGTGGCATTTGGTACATACAATTCCAAACTCATTGTAAACACAAACGATGGCTGCACAAACTCACAGGTTGAGAAAGTATTCATTTTGCCTTATTCTACGGTAATACCAATATCTGGAAGTGCGTATCTTGAGCCCTTTGAAACCTCGAATGGTGGGTGGATTGCTGAGGCTAAGGTGCCCAGTGACACGAGTTGGATTTGGGGAACACCTAATGGAGCAACCATCAAGACTGCGGCGGCCGGCGCCAAGGCATGGTGGACGGGTCGAAATGCGAATTCATACTACAGCAGTGAACAGTCTGTCGTGAACGGCCCATGTTTTGATCTTCGTCAGTTGACTCGTCCTATGGTAACGTTGGATTATTGGAGTGACAGTGAAAATAACCTTGATGGTACTGCTTTGCAATATTCCACGGATGGTGGTGTGTCTTGGAGAATTATTGGACCACCGGAGGGTCAGGCCAGCAGAGATGAGGGTATTAATTGGTTTAATGGACAAGGAATTCCATCAAATCCCGGAAATCAACCTGTGGGTAACTATGGATGGACAGGCCGTTCAGGAGCCTGGAAAAATGCACGCTTTAACATGGACATGATTCCGGTAATCGAGCGCGATCAGGTTCGCCTCAGAATAGGCTTCGGTAGCAACAGCACGAATCCGCCGGCGCAGACATTTGATGGATTTGCATTTGACAATTTCTTCGTGGGAGATAAGACGCGCAACGTTCTGGTGGAGCACTTTACGAATTCAAGCCTTCAGCCCAGTGTTGATGGAGACATCTACCTCAATAACCTATATCAGAATCAAATTACGTTCAGGGGTACGTCTGACTTTTACGATATCCAATATCATATATCATTCCCCGGGACAGATAAGCTGAATGGCGACAACCCAGCCGACCCGTCAGCACGATCATTGTATTACGGAGTATCTCAACCACCAGCCTCAATTATGGACGGTGGTTTGGATGGGGTCAAATTCACCGGTAAGTACACCGACTTGAATACCGTAGAGGTGGATCGTCGGGCATTGAAGGACCCTCTCGTTATGTTGCAACTGACGGAATTGCCTACCGTTACCAATAACCTGATTTCAGTCAAGCTGACCATCACCGCCGCTCAAGCAATTAATTCTCCGATGATTGCCCAGGTTGCCCTGTTGGAAAACCAAACAGGCACATTTAAAAATGTATTGCGCAAACAATTGCTTGGATCGGATGGCGCAACCATTACCGTGCCCATGAAAGCCGGCGACATCCTGGTCAAACAGCAGGACAACGTGGATATCAATGTGCCGATTACAAATCCTGGCCAGTTGACGCTGGTGGGGTATGTGCAGGACAAGAACACCAAGGAAATTTATCAAAGCATTGTAATTCCGGCAACGACCAAACAAGGCTCTGTGACTGTTGGATTGGAACCCCAGACGATGCCAAGTACCCTCAATGGAATTGTTATTTATCCTAATCCGGCGAATGGCGTATTCTATTTTGATGTTCCTGAGAATCGATCCGCAGATGGCTTCTCCTGGAAACTTATTGATCAACGCGGAGTTACACTTAAGTCAGGTGATTTTGAGGGAATGATCGGCAATAGCAAGCAGGTTGATGTGCGCGATTTTGCAAACGGAATTTACTTCGTCATGATTTCAGGCCCTGGTCAATCGGTGGTATACCAGAAATTGTTGATCATGAATAAGAACTGATAATGTAAATATCTAGCTTCCAGGATTCTAATCGAGAAAATAAGGATGAAGGAATTGGAAAAACTCTCTGGCGCGGAAGTCGAAATACTTATGAAGGCACCCTTGCTGGTTTGTGTTTTAATTGCCGGTGCTGATAATAAAATTGACAACAAGGAAATTAAAGGTGCTGTCGAATTGGCAAATTCGACTCATACCAAAGAAGGATTATCTGAATTTTATAGAGTGGCAACGGAAGATTTCGAAGACAAGCTCAAAATAATTCTTCAGGGACTGCCAATGGAAGTTGAAAAACGTAACCCAATCTTGTTGTCGGAGCTAAGTACGATTAATTCCATTTTTCCCAAACTGAAAAAATCATTTGCGATAGATTATTACAAGAGCCTGAGATTTCTTGCAAAAGAGATCGCAGAGTCTTCCGGAGGTCTCCTGGGAATCAAGTCAATCGGTGAGGAGGAAGAGATGCTGCTCAATCTTCCCATGATCAAAGATCCGTCAGCACCTTGAGGTAACTCATGCCCACCGGCCGTTCAGCCTTTTTTGACAGCTATGTTGTGCCATTCAGGCTGGTGTTTATTATGTGGCTGGTGTTCAGCATTGAGTTTTTCTATGGGTATGACTTCGGTTGGCTGGGTATCCGCCCCAGAACGCTCACTGGACTGATCGGAATTTTCACCGCCCCACTCATTCACGGCAACCTCGGCCACCTTATTTCCAATACGGTTCCTTTGCTCTTCCTGGGCTCTGTAGTATTTTTCTTTTATCCCCGGATTGGAGGCATCGTGTTCTTTAGATGCTATATCATAACGAACATCCTGGTATGGGCCTTTAGCCCAAGGGTATCCTATCACATTGGGGCGAGCGGATTGATTTATGGACTTTCAGCCTTTCTGATTTCTTTTGGCCTTCTCCGGAAAGACTTTTGGTCACTTTTTATTTCAGTTATTGTTTTCCTGATGTATGGTGGTATTTTTTACGGAGTTTTGCCCACGGCCCCGGAGATTTCCTGGGAATCGCACTTGGCGGGAGCAATGGTTGGCATTGTTACTGCATTTGACTTGAGGAATAAATCGACCTGATGAATGGATAGTGGCGCAAGAAAAATACTGACTGACCTGAAGGCCAAAAAATATGCTCCGGTATATCTACTTCAGGGA
>JANYHW010000225.1 GCA_025358885.1 Cytophagales bacterium
GGCCAGCATCCTGGAGACGCAAAAACTTGTGCGCGACGTACACATCAACAATGACCTGATCGATCTCGTCAGTCGCATGGTGCGAGCAACCCGGGCAGAACAAAGTGAAAGCAAGTTTGTAAATGAATGGGTGCGTTGGGGGGCTGGTCCGCGTGCCGGTCAGGCCATGATCCTCACTGCCAAAGCAAGAGCACTGCTCCATGGAAATTTTTCAGTCACGCTGGAAGATATACACCATGTTGCATACCCAGTATTGAGGCATAGAATTCTCATGAACTTCAAGGCCGAAGCAGAAGGGGTTACACCTCATGAAGTAACCAAACATATTCTGGATACCGTTATCCTACGGAAAAATATCTAGCTGTGGATCCACGCATCAAAGACTTATTGAAACCAGAAATCCTCAACACCGTGAGTGGATTGGAACTGATTGCACGAGTCATTGTAGAGGGGTTCATGACGGGAAGTAACAAAAGTCAATCCGTGGGTGCCGGGCAGGAATTCAGTCAATACCGAAGTTACCAACCAGGCGATGACTTAAGGCAACTCGATTGGAAAATGTTCGCACGTTCGGAACGCTATTATATCAAACAAGCTGAGATCGAAACGAACATTACAGTTAAGTTCATGCTGGACGCCAGTCATTCCATGTCGTATGCCGAAGACGGGATGAGCAAACTGCAATATGGAAAAGTAATGACCGCTGCTCTCGCCTACCTGGCCAGAAAACAGAGCGATACTTTTGGTTTGTACGCCGTCAACGACAAACAATTAAAAGTAATTCAACCCCGCTTCGAGCAAACGCAATTTATGCGATTCCTGAATGAGCTCGTTCATTTAAAAGGGGAAGGGCGTTGGAGCGGACAAGGCGCGGTTGAGCAGCTGTTTGATCACCATGGAAAAGAAATGATCGTATTCATCACAGACCTATACGACGAAGCGGAAGACCTTCAGAGATTCATCTCCCGTCTGAAGACACCACGCAACGAAGTTATCGTATTCCACTTGCTCGGGCGAAGGGAAGCAGAGTTTGACTTCAACGGATCATTTACCTTTGAAGACCTGGAGACCGGACTTAGGACCAAAGCCGACACAGTGATTCAGAAGAAAGAATATACAAAAAGGGTCAATGACTGGCTTAAGGCTTCGCGGACCTGGATGCTGGAAAAGCAAATTACTTATCACTTGATCCACCTGGATGAATCATTCGAAACTGTCCTAAGAAACTTTCTCACGTTGCGAAAAAGTCTTACACGATGATTCATTTCACCCATCCCTTGTTCTTGTGGGCGCTGGCCGGGTTGTCGATACCCATCGGTGTTCACCTGCTCAGCCGCAAAGAAGGTAAGGTCCTTCGATTGGGAAGTTTGAGACACGTGGAGGAAACAAGCACCCAACAATTCAAAGGTATACGACTGAATGAAATACTCCTCCTGATACTTCGATGTCTCATTCTTGCTTTGTTATGCCTTCTGATGAGCGGGATGAAAATCAAATACTCCGGAGAAAAGAAATGGGTACTGATCGAAAAAGGGCTTGAAACTGACAGCCGGGTACTCCCGATCCTTGATAGCCTTAAAGACAGTGGATATGAAGCCCATTATCTCGATCAGCACTTTCCAATTCTCGGTGATAGCATACCGGCAGGACCATCCATAAACTACAGGATGATCGTCAGACAGCTTACTGAAATGAATCTGACCGAAGCCGTGGTGTTCGCCTACAACAGGGCCGACGGGTTTACAGGGTTGCGGGCACCTTTGCCCCCAACAATCCAATGGATTGAAATTCCAATGGATAATCACGACTATTTACTGTCGACAATCGCTTTACCCGATGGCCAGGTATCATTGCGAACAGGACACTCCGGCGCCACCATGACAAATTTCACAACCGAGGTTACAGCAAGAAATATAGCAGGTGTGAATCCCCCCGATACCATAAGCATTCTCATTTCAGGAGATGAAAAATATGCTTATTCCAAAAGGATTCTTAAGGCCGCAATCGCCGCCATACAGGAGTCATTTCCGGTTGTGATAAGGATGACAACGAAAAATACTGAGAAAGCTCATTTTAATTGGTGTATCTGGATTTCAGATAAGGAAATTCCCAAAGGCGTTGCAGAGAAATATCTTGTTCTGAAGGTTCAAACCTCCCAGGACCTGATAGTCAAAGAAAACTATCATCAATGGGACATCACACAATTGCTCAATGAGGAGCTGGCTTTGAAGAGTAACCTCACCCTGCAGGTGGCTCAACTCCTCCTCCCTGTCACTGCACAATGGAGAGTTGCTGCGCAAAATGACCGAAGGATGTTGCCAGAACCGATTGCGTGGTCTGCACCAGGCAAGGGCAGTCAATTTGGAGTCATATCCATGGCGTCGGCAGAGACGTACCTTTCTGCAATGCTATTAATCTTGTTGCTTATTGAACGGTCTGTGGCTTACCAGCGGAATCAATGAATAACACAAAATCCCATCCGGCATTCCGCAAGCTGAGGCATCGCTACTTGTCTTTGCGTCTGCTTGAAATCACCTTTCTGGCCCTTGCCACATTCTTTTTTACCTATGGCTTTGTGAGTCTGTCGGGTGTTACTTCATTTCCCAATCTTCTGTTGTCATTGTGCGCTGCTGTCGGCGTTAGTGTTCTCCTGGCAGCGTACCACAAACTTCACAAACTCGGGGATGTTCAAATTGCGCACTACCTGAATGGACGTTATAGTCAACTCAAAGAAAGTGCAGATTTGCTCCTGCGAAATGAAATGGAGTTGGTGCCTTTACAGCAACTCCAAAGAGTGGAGACGACACGACGGTTTGATGCGCTTTATCCTTCAATTAAGTTTCCCCACCACCTCTCGCAGGCCTCGGGTATTCTCGTTGTCTGTTTGCTGGTCTACTTTGGACTAACTTCATTTTCTTCCTTACCCCGGGCCGCCTCAACGACATACGAGATACCCATCGCTTCGAACAGTCAACCAAAACAGGAAGGCAACATCAATGTTTCCTTACAATCCATTCACATCACCATTGATCCACCTCGTTACACGTTGATAAGATCGTCCATATCGACTAACCCACACCTTGTATTCCCCGAAGGAAGTCGTGTGAACTGGATGGCAAAGTTCACCGGGGAAGTAAAAAATGTCAAAATCATTTTTTCAGGTAAGGATTCTGCTGAACTGATTACTTCCGATGGTTCATTCGCCATGCAAAAACAAGTCACTGAATCCGGTTTTTATCAACTTCAATGGACAGATTCGCAGGCAACTCACCGGTCCGATTACTATCAAATTGAAGTCATTGAAGATAAATCACCAAAGGTAGAGATCACAAATCTACCTCAGTTTACCAAGCTGGCCCTAGCAGACAATTTGAGTATTGAGGTCCTGGCTTCCCTTCGTGACGACTATGGAATAAAGGATGCTGATGTCGTGGCCACAGTTAGTAAAGGCAGTGGGGAGTCCGTGAAGTTCAGAGAGGAAAAAATTCGGTTTTCTTCACCCGCAAGCATCACCGGGAAAAACATTGTATCATCACTGGAACTTAACCTGATAAAACTTGGACTTGAACCAGGGGACGAGCTGTACTTCTATGTGCAAGCGCTGGACAACAAGACTCCTGTACCGAACTATTCACGGACGGAGACGTTTTTTATTTCGCTTCAGGATACCACCTCCGAAATTACTTCTGCCGATGACGGACTTGGCGTAGACCTTATGCCAGAATATTTCAGAAGTCAACGGCAAATTATTATTGATACAGAAAAACTGCTCAGGGAAAAAAAGAAACTGAGCCGCCAGACCTTTAATTTCACCAGCAATGAATTGGGATATGATCAAAAAGTATTGCGGCTACGATATGGGCAGTTTCTTGGTGAGGAGGCTGATTCAGGAATTGGTCAACAGACCACAACCCAATCAACCGAGGTGCAGGAGGATGAAAAAGATAAGGACCCTTCAAAAGAATTTGGTCACAAACATGATACGGACAATGAGCACAATCTGGTAGAAACCAAGAAGGATCATGATCATGAAGGTGAAGTGAAAGATCCGGAGGAAAAAGAAGATCCCATGAAAGAATTCATGCATAGCCATGACAATACCGAGGAAGGCACCTTCTTTATTCAAACCGTCAAGGCTAAACTTAAGGCGGCGCTCACGCTGATGTGGGACGCCGAGCTTTATCTTCGCTTATACGAACCTGCTAAATCCCTCCCCTATCAATACAAAATTTTGAATCTCCTGAAGGAGATCAGCAATGATTCCAGGATTTACGTTCACCGCACAGGATTTGATCCACCACCTTTGAAAGAAGATAAGCGACTAACGGCCGATCTATCGGAAGTGAAGATGTCGCTAAGCCAGCACAATCTGATAGCGAGTGCCAAATATCCTCATATTCAACAAGCCCTGGTTTTCATCGGGCAGATGCAAGCTGCGGGGCAGACAACATTACCCACAGAATCACACGCCATTCTAAATAAAGCAGGACAAGAACTTGCATCCATTGCCGTTGAACAACCCTTGGTCCACCTGAGGGCCCTGTCCCTTCTAAAATCCCTGGTAGACCAAAAGGTAAAGGAAGAGGATATGACTTCGATATTGAATGAAGTGAGCCTGGCCTTGTGGAAAGTATTGCCAACGCCATCTGCATCCCCAACACGGCCTTTGTCCACCACAAATCCGTTGGAACAGAAGTTCCTGAAAAGCCTTGAAGAGATAAAGAATGAATAGCTTCGGGCTCGTATTTAATCCGGTTTTTCCACTCTGGCCTATCCTCGCCACTTTGCCGGTGTTTCTGTATTTCATCTACCGTGAAGGAAAACGCCATCATAGATTTCTGCCTTGGCGCGTCCTCTTCCTTACCATGATGCTCTTGTCGATTCTGGGTTTTGTCCTGCGACCCTCCAATTCGGAAAAGGAAACCCGTAAGGACTTCCTTTTGTTAACACAGGGATATAACGCACGGCAGGCCGACAGTCTGTTAAATTTGATTCGTGATCCTCGAATTATCAGGACGCCGGATGCTAAATCATATTCACCGGAAGAACAGGTGCTCAATTACAGTGAGATTGCTGAACATCCATATTCCCTGAGCTACGTTCTGGGACAAGGATTGCCTTCTTATGCTCTCGCAACAATCGACTCATGTCATTTTGATTTTCTCCCGCCACCCATGACTACCGGTGTAGTCAAACTCATAGTTCCTGATCGCATTGAAGTACATCACCAAAGCTCCATTCGTGGCGTATTCCAAAGCAAAGAAACGACCCTGATCAGCCTTATGGGCCCGGGAGGATTAGAGGATTCCGTGACGTTGCGCGGCACTGGATCAATCCCCTTCTTAATTTCTTTCACACCCAAGCTGGAAGGAAAGTTTGTCTATTCATTGCTTGCTAAGACGGGTGAGGAAAAAACGATCATAGAAAAATTGCCTGTTATCGTTTCTCCTCAACGACAAATTCAAATCTTATTTCTTCAAAAATTTCCTACGGCAGAAACCCGTTACCTCAAGAATTACCTAGAAGAGAAAGGTCATGGCCTTGCTCTTCGATACCAGACCTCAAAGTCGAATTTTCGCTACGAATACGCCAACAGGGCCTCCGTCAAAGTTGATCGCATCACGGAGGCACTAGCAAATTCATTTGACCTTGTGTTCATTGATAGCCGCACATTAGATGAACTAAATGAATCGGAGAAGAAAACTTTAGACAAATCCATATACAACGGTTTGGGTTTGGTCATCATGATGGATGAGATTCCAAAAGATGGGGC
>JANYHW010000243.1 GCA_025358885.1 Cytophagales bacterium
ACTGGCAAGCCAGTGAACGTGCCGACACATGGAAAACAACGGGCAGTAGTTCGCCAGCCATCTTAAACATGTTCGGTACCATAAGCATCAAGCCTTGCGAAGCGGTGAAGGTGGTTGCCAGTGCCCCAGCCGATACGGCACCATGGATGGCTCCTGCGGCTCCACCTTCCGACTGCATTTGAACGACATCCACTTTTTCACCGAATATGTTCTTCCGGCCCTCTACGGCCCATCCATCGGCGCGTTCTCCCATATCGGAAGATGGGGTAATGGGGTAAATGGCGGCCACTTCAGAGAATCCATAAGCGACATTGGCTACCGCCGAATTGCCATCCGTATTTATGCGTGTATTGGTTTTCATGGTTCGTAGTATGATGGCATGAAAATACCACAGCGTTCACCCCGGCATTCTGTCGGTTATCATCAGAAAAAATGATTTTAATCAGCGGCCTTAAGGTTTTTCACATTGAATCAAGCCTCCAGATTTCTAATTTGGAGTATTGGATCTTGGGCAGGTGCGAGTAGCAATATTGGTAGTATAAATATTTGATTAACAAATTCTTATATAGTCTAATCTAATGTTAATTAATAAGCTGAAAACATTTACCCTGTCAGCTAAGGATATGTACATTTGTGCTTCTCTTTGGATTATCCAGAACCATATTCCGATGAATTGCGCAAACAACATCCAACAATGAAAAAAGGAATAGTCTTTCTCACAGTATTCTCGGTGACCGTATTCACTCATTCGTTTGGACAAAAATCTGAATCGCCATGGGCAAAATGGAAACCTCTCATTGGCGAGTGGAAGGGCGAAGGGGAAGGAAAACCCGGACAGGGCAAAGGGTCGTTCTCTTTTGAAACGGACCTGGGTGGTAAAATACTGATCCGAAAGAATCACTCTGAATATCCTGGCGAGGCGGGCAGGCCGGCCATCATTCACGATGATCTCATGATTGTGTATGCCGAAAGTTCTGGTGATCCCTCCAAATCAATTTATTTTGACAATGAGGGGCATGTTATTCAATACGCAATCTTGTATGAGGAGTCAGGAATAATTATGACAAGTGCGGCGACTGAAGGTACCCCTCGATATCGTCTCACTTACCGATTCCTTGATGACAAGACACTTTCGGTAAAATTCGAAATCGCATCCCCTCAGAACTTGAATGATTTCAAGACCTACCTCGACGGAAGGTGTGTGAGAAAGAGGTAGAAATATTACGTAAAAATGGCTTCGGAACTGGGCGTAAACCCTATTTCACCTTGCTATAATCAATCACGAGGTTGCAAAGGCTGCTTACGCCAAGTTTAAGTCCGCTCTCATCCACCATGAATTGAGGTGTATGGTGAGGACCCGACTTCAATGGATCCATGCCTTTGGGCATCCCGCCAAGGAATATAAACAGCCCCGGTACCTTTTCGCTGAAATAGGAAAAGTCTTCTGATCCGGTACGTGCCGCGACCAGCGTAACATTGCCTTTTCCCGCCGACTTTTCCAGTGATGGAAGCATCCTGGCCGTCAGGGTCGGATCATTGTAGGTAACAGGGTAATCGATGGTGTAAGGCAGTTCTACCACGGCGGTCGCGCCGGCAGCCTCTGCGGTGTTTGTCGCTATTTCATTAATTCTTGTCATGACCAATTTCTTGTCATCAGCGCTCAGTGTTCTAACGGTTCCCATCAATTCCACTTGCTCAGGAATAATGTTGGATCGGTTGCCACCATGAATGGAACCAATGGTCACCACGGCAGCATTTTTTGTAATGTTCACATTGCGACTCACGATAGTTTGCAGGCTATATACAATTTGAGAAGCTGTGAGAATAGGGTCAACAGAAGTCCAGGGTGAAGCACCGTGTGATGGCTTCCCCTTGACGGTAATCTTCAGGTCCATCGCTCCGGCCATGGCGCCTTCAGGCCGATAATCAATCTTACCCACCTCGGTCTGAGCAGAAATATGCAATCCAAAGATTACATCCACCTTTGGGTTATCCAGGACACCCTCCTTCACCATGAGCTTTGCACCGCCTTCTTCACCCGCTGGCGCCCCTTCTTCAGCCGGTTGGAAGATGAATTTTACAGTCCCCTTGAGTTCACCCTTCATTGACGACAGGATTTCAGCAACTCCCATCAGAATCGCGACATGGGTATCATGGCCACAGGCATGCATGATGCTGACAGGCTGGCCGTTGAATTCTCCTTTCGCCTTGGAGGCAAAAGCCAAGGCATTATTCTCAAGGACCGGAAGAGCATCCATGTCTGCCCGCAAGGCGATCACGGGACCAGGCAGGGCTCCCTTAAGGATACCCACCACTCCTGTTTTGGCAACACCAGTCTTCACTTCGATCCCCAGTGACTGGAGGTACTTGGCTACAATCTCTGCCGTGCGAAACTCACGGTTGCTGAGTTCCGGATGTTCATGAAAATCCCTGCGCCAGGCAATCACCTTGGCATCAATGCTTTCGACTTTAGTTTGTATGGCTTGTCGTTGTTTGTCGACCTGAGCATTGGTGGTAAGGCAGAAAAGAATTAGCGCGAAAGGGATTAGTTTTTTCATGAATGGGTGAATTATTTCGAATGATAGTGAAGTTCACACGATAGTCAAAACAAAGTTTGACAACCGGAATGATGGCGCCAGCAACTGGGTTGATAAATATCAACGGCATTTATAAAGCCTGCCTTTGACGTCTCGAAAAGAACAAACGGAGTATTAATATATGCCTCAATTATTCTTGTATGCCTTGTCAAGAAAAAGATATCTCGCATCGTCTTTGGCCCTGATCGTCTTTGACTGGACATCAATAACCATTACGGGTGGAGTAACATCAGCAGCAGAAGCAGCGGGCCATTCAGAGAGATTAGCTCCATTGGGATTGCCATTTTTGATAAAGTTGGCAAAGTAGTTTTGCATCGTTTCAGAAACAGCGTAGTCATCTGCAGTCCAGGCGAAGACGGTGTTTGAACCCAGGTTCCCCATGCAATACTCAATTTCACAAGCGTGGGGAGCACCAATGAGGTCAGGTGCCTTTGGACCTTGTTGCTTTTGTGTTCCTCCTGCAAGGCCGGTGGTAAGACTCTGATCAATCAGCGGCGGCCTTAACTTGCTGTATAGATATCGATACACCTGGTTGTTGCCATTCTTGCGATGCAGGTCAAACCACTTCCAGGTGCTGTAGGCAATAAATCGATCGGACGCCAGTGCTGTGGCAGACTCTTCAATCTCCTTTGGAGTGCTGTGTGGATAGAGCGTGAGTACCTCTGTATAACTATTTGGGTAGACATCCTTTGCCTTCTTGACAAAGTTTTCTTCATTGTAAGGCAACCCTTGCATGAAAGCCATTCCAGGAATTTCCGCAGAATTCCATCCCAACATCAACGGGACTTGCGCCTGCTCCTTTGCTTTGAATATCTCAGGTAGGGATTTTGGGAGAACATACCCATCCATCACGGATGGAAAGCCAAACCTCTTTGAATCCACATACAATTCGAAGAGGTCTCGTGTGCTTAGGGCGCGCAATTGCGCCAAAGTCGGATACCCTATTGATTTCGCAAAATCCTGACCTGTCTTTTCTGCATCTGCGAGTGTCACAGGCGAAAGGGTTGGATTGATTGCTGCGCCGCTTTCACCAATGGCACCTGCGATAAGGTCCTTTGAAAGAGGTGATGCCATCTGAATGCTTACAGATATGGAGCCGGCCGACTCTCCGGCAATGGTTACTTTTTTTGGGTCCCCACCGAAGGCGGCGATGTTCTTTTTCACCCATCTTAAAGCAGCTTGTTGATCAAGCAAACCATAGTTGCCGGAGCCCTTGTATGGTGATTCTTTGCTCAATTCAGGATGTGCAAGAAATCCAA
Source organism: Cytophagales bacterium (assembly GCA_025358885.1). Classification (GTDB taxonomy): domain Bacteria; phylum Bacteroidota; class Bacteroidia; order Cytophagales; family Cyclobacteriaceae; genus ELB16-189. The sequence goes on from JANYHW010000243.1 coordinate 3,857, forward strand.
AGATGTTCAGTCGATAATTTACGGTGAGCACAACGATTCCTTTTTTTGCCATGCTGGCGCCGTCGTATCGGGGCTCTGATCCATCTCCGGCGACCATTCCACCTCCGTAAAAATAGACGAGCACCGGAAGTCCGGTGGTATTTCGCTTGGCCGGTGTCCACACATTCAGGTATAGACAATCTTCGCTAAAACCATCGCCACGGAAATTCATATCACCAAATACGGCTGCCTGGACAGGCCCTGGTCCAAAAGCTTTGGTCTGCCGAGTCTCTTTCCAGTTTGAAATGGGCTGAGGTGCTTTCCAACGAAGCAAGCCCACCGGCGGTTTGGCATAAGGTATGCCCAGATAAAATTGAACGCCACTTTTTACGTCGTAAAGTCCCTCAATGACACCATTCTCAATCGAAGTTTGAACTGCAAAACTGCCTCGAGGTTGTCCGTAGGTGTATTGGCAAATCAAGAGATAGATACATAGAAGAATGAATTTTTTCATGGCGTTCGAATTGTGGTCGCAGCTGGGCTGTAAATATACCCGTCTTTATTCGAAAAGTTTTCCGATAGATTGTTGCTGATCCCTCTATGTTGTTGGTTCGTCGATGGGTCCCATTTCAGGCGATTTAAAGGCAATGAGGACAACCAATTTTCCCACTGCTCTTGCGTCATGATTCCAATCATGCTTACTTCGCACCATGACTAAGAAGACCACGGTGGGGGAAGCCGGTCCGGATGTTATTCTGATTGGTGCGGGCATCATGAGCGCTACGCTCGGTGTTTTGCTGAAAGAACTCAAACCGGAGCTTACTATTGAAATTTTTGAGCGAATGGAAGTTACCGGATCGGAAAGCTCCGATGCGTGGAACAATGCGGGCACCGGGCACGCTGCCTTTTGCGAATTGAACTATACTCCTCAGTCATCCAACGGAAGCATTGACATTCTCAAGGCAACCAAAATTGCCGAATCATTCGAAGTCTCCAAAGAATTCTGGACCTATCTCATGGAACAAAAGTTCCTGCCCACTGCGTCAGAGTTTATTACCCGTGTTCCGCATTTCAGCCTGGTCTGGGGAGAAGACAATGTTGCGTTCCTGAAAAAGCGGTTTCAGCTGATGCAGGAAACTCCCCTGTTCAAAGAGATGGAGTATTCAGAAGAATGGGATCGGTTGAATGAATGGTTCCCGGTTGTTATGAGAGGAAGAAAAAAGAACCTGCCAGTAGCCGCCACCCGGATGAACATTGGTACTGATGTGAATTTCGGCGCGCTCACCCGCGGGATGTTTGATTATTTGAAGGGTAAGCCTGGCGTAAGGATGAATGTCGCGCATGAAGTACTTGACCTGAAACAAGAGAAAGACAAAACCTGGACGGTCAGGGTCGAAGACCTGCGCGGAAAAGCCAAGCGGACAGTAAACGGAAAGTTTGTATTCATCGGTGCCGGTGGCGCGTCTCTTCACTTGCTCGAAAAATCAAACATCCGTGAAAGCAAAGGATATGGTGGCTTTCCTGTTGGCGGTCAATGGCTGAAGTGTGTCAACCCTGAGCTAATAGAAAAACATTTTGCAAAGGTTTATGGCAAG
>JANYHW010000010.1 GCA_025358885.1 Cytophagales bacterium
ACATCCTGACGCGCCTTGGTGAACCACTTGTCGAGCATTCTGTCCTTTTTCTGCGCCAGGGCAGCGGCCTGAATCCGATGCCAGTCTTCCTTAAGGTTGGCCTGATGTGGGGCAACGCGTCGCTTAAAGTAAATAATTCTCACCGCATCTTTGCCATCATCTGTCCTGTAGGTAATGGGTTTGCTGACTCCTCCTTCTTTCATGCTGTCAATGGTAAAGTAGACAACAGGATCAAGTTCCTTGATCGACACCTTGGTGCCTCCATCCTGATCTGTGAAGAATCCTCCAAATCCTTTTGTCTTCTGATCATCAGAGAGCTGTTTGGCAGCCTGCTCAAATTTGATACTGTCCTTGACAATCTTACGGCGCAAGCTGTCCAGAAATTGCTCTGCCCGAACTACGTCCAGTTTTGATGGGGTTGCGGCAATCAGGATACCTCTTGAATTGTATTCGTTACCCCTGCGGTCAAGGAGTTGCAGAATGTGAAAACCATACGGCGATTCAAATGGCTGCGAGATCTCTCCCAACTTTACCTTAAAAGCCATTGCTTCATACGAGGGAACCATGGCGCCACGACCAACATAGCCATATTCACCACCATTGTACTGTGCGCTTGGATCTTCTGAATATTTCCTCGCCAATTCATTAAAATTCTCTCCCGCCAAAATCCGGTCGCGGATTTCCATGAGCTTTTTCCTTGTCTCAAATTTCTGCTCTTCACTGATTTTGGCCACCCTTACAATTTCCCCTACCTCCACATCCGCAGAATAAAAGGGCAAGGTGTCAATGGGAATTTTGCCAAAGAATTTTTTCACCTCGGCAGGTGTAATGGTCAGGCTCTTGGTGATCTTTCGTTGCATTTCATTGCCCAGCATCTGTTCGCGAATCTGGTCGCGAAGTTCGACCTTGATCTGCTCCAGGGTCTTACCGTACGTACGCTCCAACTGCTCAGGTGAGTTCCCTGAGTTCTGTAGGATCATATTCATCCTTTGCTCTGTATTGCCATCTACTTCCAGGTCAGTGACAACCACAGAGTCAATCTCCGCTTTAGCAACCAATAGTTTGGTGATCACCAGCTGGCTGAAAAGACCACACTTGGACTCTTCCGAGGCCGTACCTCCATTGGCAAGGTAATTCTGGTAGGCACCCTCCAATTCCGACCGGAGGATTATATAGTTATCCACCTTCGCAATGATTTTGTCGGCCACAAAGCCCTTCGCTTCCTGGGCCTGGCTGTATTGCCATCCCCCAATCAGCAGGAGGCTACCGATCAAAAATTTCAAAATTCTTCTGTTTGACTGCATTTTCGTACACTTCATCTTCTAATGCCCGCGCAAGTTCTACTTTTCTTTTATTTAAGAGAATATTGCGAATGTCTTCTTTCACGAATTCCAGGGGTGATACGTTGTCAGAAATCTTATAAGCGTCCACTTTAAGGAAATACAAGAAATCCATGTCGTTGGTTTCATAAAACGGGTTCGTTTTCAGAAACTGGATTTTATTGGGAATTTCGGCCATAGGCGAATTGACGACCAGCTTGTCAAACTCAATCCATGCACTGTCGCTGAGGTGATAGGCCACTGAGAAACTCAGGCAATAGGATTTCAATTCGTTCTGGTCCTTTTCCTTCTTTGAAAAAATCATATCCTTTACTTTCGACGTCCGCGGTGCTGTCTTTGGTATCTTAATATAGGTTCCCCTCACAATGTTTTGCTTCAGGATAAAATTGTCAACATGACTCTTGTAGTAGTCCTCAATTTCTTTCTCGGAAATCGTGTCGTTTAGATGCTGCAGGACATAATAGTTCTGATACTCATACCCGATGAGGCTATAACGGTAATCAAGTACTTTTCGCTCCACTTCTGCTTCATTGATATTGATTCGCTTCATGGCTTCACCAATGAGGAGCTGTTTACGAATCCAGCTGTTAATGTATGAGGTCACTCGGGCTGCACTGTCTTCAGCCGTGGAGTTTTGGTCCACAATGCCCACCAATTCATCCTGGTACAGGTATATATCATTGGCCCGGGCCACCGGTCGGCGTTCGGGGGTTTGGACCTGCTCCTCCTTTTTCCTTCGAATAAGGTCACAACTTACCAGCGAGGTTGAGAATAACCCGATTCCAAGAATCCAGACGAACCAAAGGGTATTACTTGCTTTCACTGTGTGTAAGTTCGTTCATAACGAATTTCTTTCCCTTGTTATTGACCTTGACGGGGTATTTCTGTCGTAACCCTGCCACCCAATCCTTCTCTACCCGATCCTGATAGTCCGATACCAGCTGGGCACGTGCCTCCTCAAACCCCTTGACCCCCGGAGGCAATAGGTTTTCAATTTCAACAAGATAATAGGTTCCATCCGTTTCAACCCGGTGCAGGCCTATGGCCCACGGTGCCTTGTCAATTGCTTTGTTGTCACCCTTTTGATAATTGCGTACTGGCTGCATGGATTTGAATTTTTTCAGGTCATCTTTCTTCAGGGAGTCCCCTTCCGCAATTTTCTTCTCCATTTCATCCAGAAAATCTTTGTCCTTCGAGGCGAATAGGGTTGCCCGTACGCGTTCCCCAGCCTGGTATTTCTGCTTGTTCGCTTCGTAAAACTTCCTCAGGCCAATGGTATCTTCTGGTGCTTTTGCCCAGACCTCCTTTTCCATGATTGTAAACAGCAAGATCCCTTCTTTATACTCCCTTAATATATTTCGGAACTCCGGATTTTCGGCCGATAACTTCGCGTCCTCCAATGAATCAATTTTCTCGTCGACAAATTGATCCATCAACTGGATCATATACGCAGTTGGTGATAGCGGGCTGACATTTTGGTTCTTCCCTATA
>JANYHW010000015.1 GCA_025358885.1 Cytophagales bacterium
GTCCCCTATCTTGTCCCGGACCTTCCCTGGAACTTCTCGCAGCATGCCGCTAACGTTCTGGTTGTCCCGGCAGAAGGGTTTGATGTACAAAGACTGAAGAAAAGAATAGATGATGAGTTTGGGACGGGTGCCGTAAGAATGGTGGATGGCGCAGTGGGTATGAGTAGCGACAGTATTCAACTGGTGAAGAATTGTATTTTTCTTCTGAACGATCCGTCTCATTCGGTGTTGATTGATCAGGAGGACAGAATCAGAGGGTACTATGATTTGAGGTTACGTGAAGAAGAGGACAGGTTGAGGGTGGAATTGAAAATACTATTGAAAAAATATTGATATGGCGGATCAGCAAGAGCCTCATAAGAAATTGATTGTCGCCTTGTCCATTGTTATCCCCCTGGCAGTAGCGGTCCTGTTCCGGGTGCCGCCTATACCCGGCTATGATTTCTCCTTCCTGCCGCCTGTATATGCCACGTTGAATGCCATTACGGCGGTCTTGCTGATGACCTCCTATTGGGCTATCACGAATAAGAAAAAAGCTCTCCATGAGGCGCTTAACTACACTTGCATTGGCCTTTCTTCAGCTTTTTTGATCATGTACATTCTTTATCACATGACCAGTGCCCCCACGCCTTACGGGGGCTATGGACTCGCCAGGGTTGTTTACTTTTTCGTACTGATTACGCACATCGGGCTTTCTGTCGTCGTTATCCCGTTTGTGCTGTTTACATTTTCCAGGGCACTTTCAGGTAATTTTGAACGTCACCGGCGATTGGCTAAATTCACATTTCCAATTTGGCTTTATGTCGCTGTGACTGGAGTGATTGTATACATCATGATTAGTCCATATTACCGTACCTGATGAAGAGAGTAATTATTTCCTGGTTGTTTATGCTGTTGGCAGGAAGTGCCGCCCAGGCTCAATGTGCAATGTGCAGGGCGACCCTGGAGAATAATGTGAGTAATGGCAACATTGGGATCGCAGCGGGTATCAACCTTGGAATTATGTATCTGTTTTTTGCGCCGTATCTCGCAGTGGCTGTGCTGGCATACCTCTGGTACCGGACAAGCAAGTCCAACGAGAGAAATAATGTCCAACCCCATGCCATTCGGTAAGTGTCCCACCTGCGGACAAGGAGAGATATTCAAGTATCCGCTTTCGAATGTGGCTCATTTTGCAGACATGCATTCAAACTGTCCGGTATGTGGTGTGAGTTTCGAACCTGAACCGGGTTTCTATTTTGGAGCCATGTACATCACCTATGCGTTCAACATTGTTATCCTGATTGCGTTTGGCCTTTCGATATACTACTTGGTGGCCCTTCCTGAAATAATGTACCTCATCCTTATAGCCTCGGTTGCTGTAGTCACCACTCCATTTTCTTTCAGGGTATCCCGTGTCTTGTGGCTCTACTGGTTTGGAGGTCTGCAACGCAAGGAAGAACAGAAGCCATAAGGGTAGTTTTTGGTATCTTCGTACGCTGACATGGTCATGGGCGCACGCAGATTGCTGTACTTATCAATGCTCCTTATCGGGGCCGGGCTCCTGGCCCGCTTGTACTATTCCAGCAACTTTGATGCGGACCTTTCCCGTTCCATTCAGCGCAACGTAGAACGTGAATTCTCCTCCATTGACAAGGAGGCCCATCAACTACTCAGCGAGCACCTTGCCCCTTCAGCCCCCATGTGGGACGAAGCGAGACATTTCTTCATACATGTTGACCAGGGCCGGATCGCTGCATGGAACCGCACGTATTTTGTTCCTGACCTGACCATTGCCAATAGCGATGATTCCATCTATTTCGTGAGCTCCTCAAGAGGTGATTTTCTATTGAAGAGATGGACGGTGACAAAAGGATCTTCCTTGATCTGCATTCTCAAGCTTACAGACCGCTTCCCGATCATTAATAACTTTCTCTCATCCCAGTGGGAACCTTCCATTTTCCCTGTCAGGGATGTCGTGATCATGACTCCGGAATTTGAAAGTGGCATTGGCATCTCATTGAGTGGACGGACTCTGTTCAAAATTTCAATTCAAAAATCGGATACGCGGGAAGGGACGCTATCCTTTCTCCTGTTGCTATTCGGCATACTCTTTCTGTTACTTGCCTTGTGGACTTTGGCCAGGGAGGCTGAATCAAAATTTAGCTGTGATATGGCATTGGCCATCCTCTTCTTTGGTTTGTTGGCCATCCGGATCGGGATGATAGCAGGCGGCATCCCAGCACTCTATTGGCCTGCTGATATCTTCGATCCTAAAAGATTTGCGTCGTCGTCATTGAATGCGTCACTCGGGGACTTGTTGTTTAATGCAATGTCCCTGGCTGTTCCGATGACCTATCTTTTTCTGAAGCACAAGAAGTTCCGATTTGTAGGTTGGGCATTGCAATGCTCAGGCCCCTTGCGATTTGGTATTGGCGTACTGTGTCTGCTGGCGTGTTACTATGCTTTGCTGTTCCCTTTTGATTTCATAGAAGCGATATATCACAATTCGACACTTTCACTCGACAGTATTCAATCTCTTTCTTACGATTCTATCCACGTTGTTGCCGTTATTTCTGTGCTGCTGGGATGTGTTGCGAGTTTTATGTTCTTTCACGTCTTTTTTTCCCTGGCGACGTCACTGTTTGGAAATCGCCAGATTGGCTTTTTCACCGGAATATTGTTGGCCTCCATGGTCTTCATCATCCAGTTTTATTTATCAGATCGAAACCTCTGGACAAACCTTCTCCTTGCCATGTTCTTCTGTTCCGTGGTGAGGATCACGGAAGTCCACAAAGACGTTTCTCACATGTCATTTCGACTATTCATATACCTGATTTTCTCATTGGGTGTGTACAGTCTTCAGAATGCCTGGGCTGTTCGCACTTTCTTTACCGAGCGACAGGTCAAGGACCAGTTCAGGTTTGCGAAGGACTTCCTGACGGAAAGGGATGTTCTGGGAGAATACTTGCTGGATCAGGCACGTCAACATATCCAGAATGACCAGTTCATACAAACACGCATGTCCAGCCTGTTTCTTCAGAAGACAGTAGTTGTCGACAAAATACGGCGTGTCTTTCTAAACAATTACTTTGACCGGTATGAAATCAGCATCCGGACCCGGGCGGTAAGCCAGACCTTACCCGACAGCCTGGACAGCCAGCCAATGGGACCGGGACAGGTCGGCCTTAACGACTTCCTACCTACCGGATATGCAGGCATATCTTATAAGAATGCATCTGAAGGCACAGCCATAAAGCGCTATCATATGGTCGTTCCCATTCAATACCAGCGCCCTGTCGGCTGGGTTGAACTGGACCTGGCGCTCAAACGCGTCATTCCTGAAAATGTATATCCTGAGCTGCTGGTAGACAATCGATTCAACCAGATTTATCGAAACAGGGATTTCAGCTATGCTGTATATACCAAAGGGAAGTTGGTAAACAGTTTTGGCCCGTTTAATTATGAACGTGACTTTAGAAGCGCATGGCTTGAAGATCCGGGTTTGTTTACTTCAGGAATACCTGAGAATGGATATCATCATATTGCCGTAGAGGATGCCGAAGGATCTGTTGCGGTCGTTTCGGCCTCGACATATGATTGGTTCTATTTTATTACCAACTTTTCTTTCTGGTTTATTCTTGGTCTGGTGCTCCTCTTTGGAGGACAGGGCATAATGGGAATTCTGTCCTATGTGCGGGGCGTCCCCGAAAACTATACCGCACGGATACAATTATTTGTCTTTTTGGCTTTCCTGTTGCCAGTATTGGCCGTGAGCATTACCATTCTCACGTTAATCGGACGGTCCAATGAGGAGGGAATAAAAAAGGACTTCATTGAAAAAGCAACCGTGATAAGCCGTAGGATCGGTGGACTCATTTCATCGGATAGTGTGAAGACTGGAAATGACACAACCCTCGAAACCTGGATCGAAGAAAATGCCACGTCATCGAAAACGGATATTTCCGTTTACTCCCCGGAAGGTAAGTTGATTGCCACCTCCCAGCCGGCCTTGTTTGATGACAAGCTGGTTTCCAGGTTGATGGATCGGGAAGGGTGGAAAAGAATCGCGCTGCAGCAGGAATCGCAGACGGTTACCAACGAAGAACTCGGTAAACTTCAATACAGTTGTGCTTATGCTGCCGTGTTATCGCCGGAGACGGGCCAATTGATGGCAATTGTTGGCCTTCCGTTTTTTGAATCTGCAACTTTCCTCCAGAAAAGCCAGTCCCTTATATTCTCAAATATTCTAATTGTGTTTGTCGTGGTGTTTATCTTTTTTTCGGTGCTTTCATTCTGGGCTTCCAACAGCCTGACGTACCCCATCCGCTTCATCACCAGAACCCTGGGCCAAACGACCTTGAATGGTCAGAACAAACCGCTTGAGTGGAAATCGTCGGATGAAATAGGGACATTGGTTAAGGAGTATAACCGTATGGTGGAAAATCTGGAAGAGAGCAAGAAGGCCCTTGCACAAAGTGAAAAGGAAAGTGCATGGCGAGAGATGGCAAAGCAGGTTGCACATGAAATAAAAAACCCATTGACACCCATGAAATTGATCCTCCAGCAAATGGAGATGGCATTGAATTCAGGATCAATGTCTGCCGAGAAATCACAGAAATCGGTCGGGGTGTTGTTAAAGCAAGTGAATATTCTGAATGAGATAGCTGCCTCCTTTAGCAATTTTGCTAGGATGCCACCGTCTTCTCCGCGGATCGTTGACTTGAACACATTAATTCAGGAAACGATTCATCTCTTTGGTGCGGAAACGTCCGGCAATATCCGTTTTGCAAGAACCGGCACGACACTCAGGGTGTCGGTCGACCCAACCTCCTTCAGCCGCGCAATTTCAAATCTTGTTATCAATGCGCTTCAAGCAAAGCAAGACGGACAGCAGGTGGTAGAGATTGATATAACAACATCCTTCAAGGACGGTGTTGCTGTGACTATCATCCGGGATAATGGAAAAGGAATGAGCCCGGAGGTCCAGGAGAAGGTATTTCAACCTCATTTCACAACGAAAGAGTCCGGTTCCGGACTTGGACTGGCCATGACGAAGCAGATCATTCTTCAGGCCCAGGGGAAGATTTGGTTTGAATCGGCCATTGGTCTGGGGACAACATTCTATGTAGAGGTTCCTATGGTCGCTTGATTCTAGAAACCAGCTAATTTCAGCCTTTTTGACCCTTTTTCGCTCTTTTGTAACCATTGAGGCAACTACCGGTATATTCATTTAGTCACTGAAGTATTGTTGACCTAATTTCATATCCATGTTCAGAAATTATCTGTCTGTTGCCGTTCGCAATATCTTCCGCAACAAGCTCTTCTCTTTAGTCAACATCCTCGGTCTTGCTTTCGGGATGGGCAGCGCACTCCTCATCTTCCTATGGATCAATGATGAGTGGAACGTGGATCAGTTTCATGAGCGAGTTGACAGGATATACAGCGTCAAGGAAAACCAGCAGTTTACCGATGGACGACTTTTCACGTTCACCTCTACACCTGGCCCCATGGCGCCATTCATCAAGGACAAATATCCTGAAATTGAAAAGTCAACCCGGTTTACCTGGGTGGTCAACGAACTCTTTCAGGTAGGCGATAATTCTTTTTTTGAGGCGGGGCGGTATGCTGACCAGGACTTCCTCGATATGTTTTCTTTTCCCCTCGTGTCTGGTGATGTAACGTCAGCACTTAATGACAAGAACTCAATTGTCATCAGCAGGGCGATGGCTGAAAAATTCTTCGGGAAGGAGGATCCCCTGGGGAAGATCATGGTCATGAATACGAAGAATCCCTTCACGGTGACGGGCGTACTCAAAGACATTCCACAAAACACCTCGGTCCTGTTTGACTACATCATACCTTTTCAATTCTTTTGGGATGAGAACAAGTCCTGGCTCGACGAGTGGGACAATAACAACATCCGCACTTTTGTGATGCTACGGGCTGGAACGGATGTAGAAGAATTTGGAAAAAAGTTCAAACATGAGATCAAAGCCCATGTGGAAAAAACCAATGTAGAACTTTTTGTTTATCCCTTTGGTCTTAACTATCTCTATGGTGAATTTGAGAATGGGAAACCTTCAGGTGGAAGGATCGAATACATAAGGATATTTTTTATTGTCGCCGTTTTTGTTCTGGTGATCGCCTGCATCAATTTCATGAATCTGGCTACAGCCCAGGCATCAAAACGCGCCAAAGAAGTGGGTTTGAGAAAAGTCATCGGGGCGTTTCCTGCACAGCTGTTCAGGCAATTTATGGGAGAATCCTTTCTGACCGTATTCATATCTTCTATCGTCGCCATAAGTCTTGTGATAATCATTTTGCCGGGATTCAACTCATTGGCGGGTAAGCACCTCAGCCTGGCCCAACTGGATATTCGCATCGCTTTGATTTTTGTGATGGTCTTGTTATTTACGTCGCTTCTTGCTGGAACCTATCCCGCCCTTTTTATCGCGGAATACAAGCCGGTAGAAGTTCTGAAGGGCCAATTGATGAGTGGCCATGCGGCAAGTTTTTTCCGCAAGTCACTGGTCGTTGTCCAGTTCGCACTTTCCATTGTTCTTATCATAAGTACCATCGTTGTTTTTCGTCAAATGAAATTTATGGAGAACCGCGAAATTGGATTTGAACGTGACAACCTATTCTATGTATGGATGCAAGATGATATGGTCAAGAAATTTGAAACGGTGAGAGAACAACTTTTGAAGGACCCCAACATTGAAAGTGTTACCGCCACAAGTCAGCTACCGATCGATATTGGAAACTCGACGTCAGGAGTGAAGTGGGAGGGTAAAAGCCCGGACGACAGGATATTGTTTACGAACCTCAATGTGGATTATGACTTCATTCAGACCATGAAGATGACTATGGTTGAAGGCCGCGCGTTCGATAGAAACATAGTGAATGATAGCGTGAATTATATTGTGAATGAAAAGGCTGCCGCAAAATTTGGATTTAAGAATGGCACTGCGAATCAGGAGCTAACCATGTGGGACAGAAAGGGTAAGATTCTGGGCGTTGTAAAGGATTTCAATTTTGAATCACTCCACAGTCCAATAGAGCCCCTGATCCTTCGAATTCCCAGAGAGCCAGGCAATTTGAGTTGTCTGCTGATAAGGGTGAAGGCAGGGCAAACGGCTGGAGCGATTAAATCGACGGAAAAATTGTGGAAGGAATATGCTGCAGCCTACCCTTTGAAGTATTCCTTCCTGAATCAGGACTGGGAAAGGTACTACGAGGCCGAAGGGCAACGAGGCAAGTTATTTAATGCCCTTGCGCTCCTGTCAATCTTTATATCGTGCCTGGGTTTGTTTGGGCTATCTGCTTTCTCCGCAGAGCGAAGGACGAAGGAACTCGGCATCAGGAAAGTTCTTGGAGCGACCATGCCCGGTTTGGTGGGGTTGCTGGGTAAGGAGTTTGCCTTCCTTGTATTGATTGCAGCGTTTGTTGGATGTCCGATAGGGTGGTATGCCATGAATGAATGGTTGGGCAACTATGCGTTCCATATACAGGTGGGTTGGGAATCACTGGTGATTGCAGCGGCCGCCTGTATGACTGTATCCATATTGACGGTCACCTATCACTCGTTAAAAGTGTCTTCAAGAAATCCTGCCCATTCGCTGCGGTATGAGTGAAGCTATTGAGGTTTCCCTTTTAAACCCTGCATTACTTTGTTGGAGAATACGAAGTCATCGAGTTCAGATAAACCTGAATGAACAATGTCTGTGTTGGAACCTTCCCATAGCTTTCTTCCTTTGTAAAGGAACAAGATCTTTTCACCAATACCCATCACTGAATTCATATCGTGTGTTACTACGATGGTGGTGATATCAAATTCGTGAGTGATCTCGCCAATCAGGTCGTCGATGAGGATGGAGGTTTGGGGATCCAGGCCGGAGTTCGGCTCATCGCAGAAAAGGTAGTTGGGATTATTGACGATTGCCCTCGCAATTCCTACACGCTTTTTCATCCCTCCGGAAATCTCGGAGGGCATTTTTTTGTTTACATTTTCCAGGCCTACTCGTTGGAGACAGAAATTTACGCGGTCCAGCTTTTCATCAGGATGCATTTTGGTCAGAATGTCGAGGGGGAACATGACGTTGTGTTCTACATTCTTAGAATCAAATAATGCGCCACCCTGAAACAGCATTCCAATCTCCCGCCTTATTTCCGACTTCAGTTCTTTGTCGGCTTCGGTGAAGTTCCGGAGATCGTAGAACACGTTGCCTTCATTTGGGGTGATTAATCCAACAATGCATTTAAGGAGTACGCTCTTGCCCGTGCCACTGGATCCGATGATGAGGTTAGTTTTCCCTTTGTCAAACTCGCCAGAGATCTCCTGAATGACAGCCTTGCCGTTGAATGATTTGGAAATGTTCTTGATCTTGATCATTAGCGGACGTAGAGTAGCTGGGCCAACAGGTAGTCAGAAAGTAAAACCGCGATAATGCTCGCTGTTACTGCAGCCGTCGTGGCAATTCCAACCTCCAGAGCACCACCTTGGGTGAAGTAACCTTTGAAGGAAGATATAGAAGAAATCAGAAATGCAAACACAAAGGACTTAATCAATGCAAAGGTGATGGCATAGGAATCAAAATAGAATCGAAGGCCATAGGCATAGTCGGTAGGGGTAACCATCCCAGAGATGGTTGCTACCAGGTAGCCACCAAACAAAGCGCATGCACCTGCAACGATGACCAGGAGAGGATACATGAGAAGCGATGCGACGATCTTTGGTAACACGAGGTAAGAGGCAGAGTTAATTCCCATGACTTCAAGGGCATCGATTTGCTCCGTGATGCGCATGGTGCCAAGCCCTCCCGCCATACTGGACCCAACCTTCCCTGCATAAATAATTGCCATGATGGTCGGGGCCAATTCCAGCACCGTCATTTCACGAACGACGTTCGCTATCATGTATCGGGGAATGAGGGGACTGACGAGGTTATAAGCTGTTTGGACGGTGGTCACTGCACCTATAAAGGTGGCCACCAGGGCAACCAATCCAATGGATTTCACGCCGATCAGGACGGACTCTTCCATGACCAGTCGGTAATACGTTTTAAATGACTCGCGCCGGACCACCAGCGAACCCAAAAAAATCATGTACTGGCCAAATCCCTTCATGAAATCATCTAACTTGCCCTAAAGATAAAATAATTTCTATGAGTAAACTGGCCGTTATTACCGGGGGAACCAAGGGTATTGGCAGGGCCATTGTCGAAAAATTTGCAGCAGAAAGGTTTGATATAGTCACCTGTGCTAGAAACCGGAATGAGCTGGAGTCGCTGAAGAAATACCTCGAGTCGACATTTACCATGGAGCTGTTTTTTCTTCCAATAGATATGTCTGTAAGGACACAGGTGACTGCCTTTATCGAATTCATTCATGGGTTGGGGAGACCTGTAGATGTGCTTGTCAACAACGCCGGCTTTTTTGCCCCGGGACAGGTGCTGGATGAAAAGTCAGGTGCCCTTGAGGCGATGATGGACGCCAATCTGTACAGTGCTTACCATGTCACCAGGGGTCTGGCACCAGACATGAAAGCAAGAAAGTCAGGGCATATCTTTTCAATGTGCTCGGTGGCAAGCATAATGGCTTATCCGAACGGGGGCTCTTACTCCATATCCAAATTTGCCCTTCTCGGCTTTAGCAAAGTGCTGAGAGCGGAATTAAAGGACCATGGTGTCCGTGTAACGGCTGTGCTACCGGGTGCCACAAGGACGGCGAGTTGGGATGGAGTAGAATTGCCAGACGACCGATTCATAAGGCCGGAAGACGTTGCGGATGCCGTTTTTGATGCATACTCCCTGTCCCCCCGAAGTGTGGTCGAAGAAATTCTGATCCGGCCGCAACTGGGGGATATCTAAATTTTTTCCTTCCCGAAAGGTTAACTTTGTATTAACCCTTGAGCAATGGATTCAACAGTAGCCCAGGCAAATCGATACTGCAATAGTCTCGTTTCCTTTTCCCGAAGGAAGACTCACGAAGTGGCCATCGGCGATGTGCCCATGGGAGGTAATAACCCCATCCGCATCCAGTCTATGACAACCATCGATACGATGGATACCAAGGGCTCTGTCGAACAAACGATTCGAATGGTGAATGCAGGCTGTGAATATGTGCGGATCACTGCCCCAAGCCTCAAAGAGGCCCAGAACCTGGCGGAGATCAAGAAGGAACTTTGCGCCAGGGGCTATACGGTCCCGCTCATAGCCGATATCCATTTCACACCCAATGCAGCCGAACTTGCCGCACGTATTGTAGAAAAGGTGCGCGTGAATCCCGGCAACTATGCCGACAAAAAGCGATTCGAAGAGATTGACTATACCGATGTAGCATATGAGGCGGAACTGGAGCGCATCCGCGTTAAATTCACACCTTTGGTGAGGATCTGCAAGGAGTATGGAACCGCCATGAGGATTGGAACGAACCACGGTTCACTCTCCGACAGGATCATGAGCCGGTATGGCGACACACCCCTGGGCATGGTAGAGTCAGCCCTTGAGTTCTTGCGTATCTGTGATGACCTGCAGTATCATAATATTGTGTTGTCCATGAAGGCCAGCAATCCCCAGGTGATGATTCAGGCCTATCGATTGCTGGTGCAGAAGCTGGAAGAGGAACGGTTCCGGCCATATCCTCTCCACCTTGGTGTCACGGAGGCAGGAGACGGTGAAGATGGAAGAATTAAATCGTCGGTAGGTATCGGGACGCTCCTGGAGGATGGTCTTGGCGACACGATCCGCGTCTCCCTTACTGAAGAGCCGGAGGCAGAGGTACCTGTATGCATTGAGTTGGCAGACCGCTATAAATCCCGCCTGCCACACGAATCTATACCTGAAATAACGCACAACCCCATTCATCCTTTTGATTACAGTCGCCGTGTCACGCAGGTAGTCGCGAATTTAGGAGGTCATCAGGTACCCCGGGTAGTGGCGGATTTTTCTCACAAGGGCAAAGTGACTCAAGCCTCATTGTTTGCAGTAGGATACCATTATTCAGTTCCTCTCGACAAGTGGAACATTACTGACGTGGCATGCGACTATATTTATTTGGGAAATCAAATGGTTAATTTTGAGATCCCAGGCACGCTCGGGCTCATAGTCGACCATAAAGTCTGGATGCAACAACGGCATCAGGCAAGATGCTATCCACTTTTATCAGTAGTAGAATATGGCTCAGGGGCTACCGTTTCTGATACATTGAATTTCATCTCCGTCGGTCTTAAGGATTTGTCAGGCAGATTGATAGAAAAACTAGAATCTGATCCAACGGCTGTGCTAGTGATCACTACCCATAACAAGCATGGCTATGCCGAACAGAGAAGGTTATTCATGGACCTGATCAACCAACATTGCAAAATGCCTGTAATCATTAAGCGCCAATACTCCTCCCTGACAGAGCAGAGCTTGCAACTATATTCGGCCACCGACCTGGGTGGACTTCTTATTGATGGTTTAGGAGATGGAATTTGGATTGATGCCAGGGATTGTTGTGCGGACAAGGGAGTTAACGACACCGCCTTCAACATCTTGCAAGCAACCCGCACCCGCATTTCCAAGACAGAGTACATTTCCTGCCCATCATGCGGGCGGACACTATTTGATTTGCAGGAGACAACGGCTAAGATTCGCTCGCGCACCAATCACTTGAAGGGGATAAAGATTGCCATTATGGGCTG
>JANYHW010000018.1 GCA_025358885.1 Cytophagales bacterium
ATCAGGTTGCGCCACCACGATTCTCTTCTTGTCAGGCGAGATGCGTAAACTCCCACATTCCGAAACCCCAGGGATTACAGCTGTCCGTTTGCCACTTCGGTCAGTCCAGCAGAGGCTACTACCACCGGTCCCTGATCCTGATTGGTAAGCAAGAATTCCATTCTGCGAAAGGGTGAAAGCACCACTGGCGCTAACGGGTTCGAAATACACTCGCCCCACAATTTGTGTTGCATCGCCCTTAGTTTGCAGATGGATTGCGTCGAAAGGCTGTGCCATGAGCACCTGATCGCGAGCAAAGAAAAGTTTGCCGTTGGCATAAGCCATGCTTGAACCTGCATTGATAAGAGGTCGGGGCCTAAAAGTTGAATCCAATGAAGCTAACCAGATAGCATCTCTTTCACCAACGGCTCCTCCCACCGTTCGTGCGAGGTAAAGGAAGTGCTTGCCGTCAGGCAAGAAGTGAGGCCAACGATGACTGATTTGACCTGAATCAAGGTTAGTAATAGCAACGGGTGTTCCACCGAAATCTGAAACTCTAAGAAGTGGATTTTTGCCACCCTCCGGACAAAAAATAATGCTTCCTGAGGAATTCCAGCTACCGCCCCGCCCCAGGGGAGCCTCGCACAGGGTTTGAGCAGTTCCCCCAGTTGCTGCAATCTTCCTGAGTTTGCCATCACTGGTAAAGAATCCAATGAAACGGCTATCTGGGGACCAAAATGGGAATGAGGCATTCTCGGTGTCTGCAAGTGCCACACCAGTGCTGGCATTAAGTGGTCTCACCCATAAGAGCATCTTTTCCGAGGAGTCTTTCACCACGAATGCAAGGAGGCGGCCATCGGGCGAAAGCGAAATGTGTCCGCCGAACACGGTGGAGTAGTTCTTGTTCTCAGGAGGCTGAATGTCAAACCTGTATGTTCTTTCTTCAGGTGTAGGTTCTGAATAGTGGACGATTGCCAAAGCGATGAATGCAAGGATGACCAGGATAGACAACAGGTTGGCCCCCTTTACCAATTGCGGAATTTTGAAAGACCGTTTCTTTTTCGGTAACGAACCATCCTTAGATGAAATGGAAGTGTATTTAATTTCCGATGGATCAACTACTACCGCACCCTGGAGCCCTGCAATAATTTCCTTGATCGCATTGGCTGTCTTGTTGACCTGGTCGCGGTACGCATTTTGTCCGGGACCTCTGACCTCATCGTCTTTCGGCCGAAGAGGGCGGTTTACGCCGGCAGTGTGATAGGTAAAGTCAATGGCACGGAGGGGCCCCTGGAGTTCGGTCTCAATCAGTTTCTTATCCCTGGAGTCGAGTTCGTGAATGCGAATCGCCACCGCACGGCTTGCCATATTACCATTGGGGAGTCTGATCTTCAGGCCGTAGGAATCTGCCGCCGCGGTTTTCAAAAAAGCCAGAAACTCGTCATTCCACGCGAAGCTTTTCGGGTCGCAATAGGTCTGGGAGATGATGGGGATGAAGATGAGGCACTTGAGTTTCTCTTTGAGGGAGCCATCCACATCGTGGGTTTCCAGCAAGCCGTCTTGAGGATTCTCGTCGAAGTAAATGGAGATGTCTTCTTTGAAGGTGGCTTCGAGTTCTGCCTTCAATGCGTTGACAAACTCCGTAACCCAATGATCACCTTTATTATCTTTTTGGCGATAGCTGATAAAAATATCGTAGGTGTATCCGGGAAAAAGAGAGGGCATTGCCAAATATAATCAAATACTATTAGCCATTAGCCTGGTGGCTGTTTGCGGTGACTGTAATTTCTTTTTGATTCCGTCGAATCAATAACGAGGTTGGCCGAAGGGCTGCCAAAGGCTAAAGGCCAATAGCTATTATATTTAGTTCCACTCAAAATCCCACAGGGGCTTCTGTCCAAGTAAGTGCTCCACAAAATAATTCCATCGCTTCTTCGTAAAATACATCTGCTGCGCACCGACGTATCCATGCCGTTGGCTGGGAAAGATCAGCATGTCAAACTGCTTGTCGGCCCGGACAAGCATCTCCGCAAATTTGAATGTGGCTGAGGGATTGACGTTCTCATCGATGCCGCCGTGCACAATCAACAACTTACCTTTGAGCTTCGATGCCATGGTAATGTTGGACTGCAGTTGATACGTAGAATCAACCGGCCATCCCATATACATCTCGGGCCACCATGCTTTTTCCATCCTGAAGTCGTGGTCGGCAGAACTGGCTACAGCCACTTTATAGAAATCGGGGTACTGCAGCATGGCATGCCCTGCGTCGTAGCCACCTGCTGAATGCCCGAAGATGCCCACACGTGTTGTGTCTATCCATGAATATTGTTTAGCGAGTTGCCGGATGGAGCGGACATGGTCTTCCAGGTTGTAGCCCATCCGCTTGTAGGAATGATCGTGGAATGTCTTCGACCTTCCTGCCGTACCGAGACCATCTACCATCATCACGACAAAGCCAAGCTCGGCCAATGGTTGGTTGTTGATGCCTACTCCCCTTGAGAACGTGCGAGGAACGATTTGGCCGTGTGGTCCAGTGTAGCTGTTATCAATGACTGGATATTTCTTGGAAGGATCAAAATCCACTGGCTTCCACAATAATCCATAGATGGTGGACTTCCCATCCTTACCCAGCGCCGTAAATGCTTCGGGAGCCTTCCACTTCAATGAGGTGAGTCCTTGAATCTCTGCTTTCGCAATCTCCATCACGACCTTTCCGGTCTTCACTTCTCGCAAGACGGTGGTCGTCGGCTGCTGAGGTGAAGAATAGTTGTCGACAATGTATCGCCTGTCGGGGGAGAGCGAAATATCATGATTGCCTTCTTCCGGAGTCAGCAACTTCAAATTCTTTCCATCGAGCGCAATGCGGTATATGTATTGCTGATATGGATTTCTTCCTGACTCCTTACCCGAGGCGGTGAAGTAGACCGCGCCATCAAGAGGATCTGTGTACACAATAGAGTTGACGAAGAATTCACCTGAAGTGAGTTGTTTGAGCGTGTTTGATTTCAAGTCGTATGCATACAGGTGCTTCCAGCCTGTGCGTTCGGAAGTCAGGGCAATCTTGTCACCCTTTGCGAAATGCTCATAAGAGAAACCGTCGGTGTTGGTCGGGCTCAATTCGGTAAACAATTCCTGGCTGGAACCGGTGTTCATATCCATTTTCAGGAGATGAGTTTTGTGAAATCCCCGATCACTGTAACTGGCTATGGCAACGCCTGATTTTTCTGTCCAGTCCAGCGAGTATCCGTTTTCGTGGGCCATGCGTGGCAGTCCGGGATTGATTTCTTTGCCGCTCTCCACATTGAAGACCACAGGTATAATGTGCACCACGGTCGTGTCGCCGGGTGATCCCCTGTAATAGGAGAGTAGCCTCGCACGATAGAGTGTATCCACACTCCAATCGAGCAGGTACATTTTGCGTCCATAGCGAAGATCGCAGATGGAGGTTTCAATCCATTTTGAATCTTTGGACCAGTGGGCGGTAAAACGTTTGGGCCGCTCTCCGTTTTCACCTTCTATGATGTCGCTCCATCCATAGAAGCTGGCATATTCATAGTTCTTCTTGCCCTTTGTGCTAAGTTGTTTCACCGCGCCCGAAGTGGTGGATCGAACAAATAGGTTATAGCTATCGGTATAGGCGATCCATTTGCCGTCCGGTGATTTTGCTTCCATCAGATTTGGATCGGGTTCTTTTTCCTTTTTTTCGTTCAATTCATGGCTGATGGAATTCCACTGGTATCTCTTTCCCTTGACGCTGAACTCCAGGAGATCATTCTTGATGTATTTCAGGTTTTCGACAGGAAGAGCTTTTGAATTAACAGACTCCTTGAGTTGGGCACCTAACTTTGTTGCGAGTTGCACGTGATCAAACAACAAGGTCTTTGAAAGTGGTTTAAATGTGACTTTGTAATACAATTTCTCGTCCCTGCTGAAATAATTGAACCAGAATCCAGTGCTGTCGGGAAACCAGTTAGGGGCTACCGAAAGATTGAATGCTTTCTTATTATTGACATTATCCCAAAGGAAGCCTACCGCCCGATCGTAATCAACTTTTGAAGGGATTTGAGCTTTTGATGTTAGCGTGGTGACGCAGAGGACTGAAAGGAGTAATAGTTTTGTCATAGGTTGGTAGATAAGAATGCCAAAGACGTAGGCGACATTAGGCGCTACCAAATATATGCAATTTGAAAACTTGAAAATTAATGAATTTGAAAATGATGTCCGCCCTTGTAATTTGCGTAATGATAAAATGGTATCTGGAGCGAATAAATTGAGATAATCCATCAACCATGAAATATATATTGTTTGCTTGTCTGATGGGTGTGGTGTTCACCGTGGCGGCACAGGAGATATTGGTCTCACCCTACATCCAGCCCGGGAATGCATCCAATCTGCTTAGGGAACAAAAGGTTATTATTTGGCATACCGACAGTATTCCGGCAACTTTCAATGTGGAGTTTGCGGCGGGTTCGCTGGAAGATGCGAAGAAAGTCTCTACCGCAAAAATCTCTGTGATCACTCTTAAACTGGGTGGGAAGACTTCCATACTTTACCGTGCCGTTCTCACAGGTCTCAAATTTGATACGGAATATGCATACCGTGTGACAAAAGGAAATGATATTGTCCTGGCAGCCTCATTCGTTTCACGGACCAAAAAGAAGGCTTCGCACTTTGCCGTATTCGGTGATTGCGGTGTCGGATCACCTGAGCAAAAAGCCATCGCATATCAGGTGGCTCAGCAAAAACCTGAATTTGTTCTGATCCCGGGAGACCTTGTGTACAACAGGGGAATGGTGAACGAATACCAAGCGCGTTTTTTCCCTGTCTACAATGGAGCTGAAACATCATTGGAAAAAGGAGCTTCATTAATGAAATCTGTGCCATTTTATTCACTCTTGGGAAACCACGATATCTACTCTTCCAACCTCGACAAGATTCCCGGCGGCCTTGCGTACTTTTATTATAACGATCTACCGGAGAATGCCCCCCTTACCGAACATCGGTTGGAGCTCACGGGTAAACCTGAGGCGGTGAAAGCCTACAACGCGGCTACGGGAGGCCGCTTCCCCGGTACCGCCAACTATTCCTTCGAGCAGGGCAATGTGCACATTACCTGCATCGATGCCAATTCGTATGTGAACCCGTTGGATCAGGCATTGGTGGATTGGATGCGGCAGGATATTGCAGCCAGTACATCGGATTGGAAAATTGTATCCTTTCATGAGCCCGGATTTAATTCGAGTAAAACACATGATGAATTTCAGCTCATGAGGTTATTATCCCCTATCATGGAAGAGTTGGGTGTGGACATGGTGTTAAACGGACATGTGCATAACTATCAACGCACTATGCCGCTCAGGTTTGCGCCAAAGATGAATGACAAGGGCAACCAGTTTATCATCTCAAAGGAGGGAAGTGTAGATGGAACGTTTACCCTGGATCAAAAATTCGATGGCGCCACCCAGACGAAGGCCAATGGCATCATTTACATTGTTACCGGCGGTGGTGGTGCTGCACTTTACGACACTGACCTTAGTAACAAGCCCGAGCTCTGGAAACGTGAAGCAAAGGAGAATTGGGTACCCTTTACCGTGAAGCTTGTCTCGGATATTCACTCGTTTACCATGATCGATACCGAGGGAAAGAAACTTACCTTGCGTCAGATCAACCTGAAGGGTGAGACCATCGATGAGATTCACATGACGAAGTAGACTTTTCTTAATCCTGGATATAAGTCAATTTTTTGGCCGTGATTGCCTACCACCAATCGGTAACCCCTGAATCTCTTTCCGGAAAGGACCTGGATCTGCTCCTTTCCCTGGGTTGGTATAGAATGCACCAGAATATTTTCAGGACCACGCATCTATTCTATGATGCAAATCTCTACCGGGTGCATTGGCTTCGCTATTTGTTGACTGAAGTTATGGAACATGCTTCCCATCGACGCATCCGGAATAGAAATGAAACTTTCCGGTTTATCATTGAGGACGTTGATTTCATTCGGCCAGACCACGAGGAGCTTTTTGTGCGTTATCGGCAATCTATTGATTTTGATGGGGCGCTGAGCGTCCAACATGGACTTTTTGGAGGAGAAGGCATTGAGAGAAGCATCTATAAGACTAAATCTATTTCTGTATTTGACCAGGACCGGCTGATTGCTGCAGGATATTTCGATGTAGGGATTGAGGCGGCCACATCCATTCTTCATTTTTTTGATCCGGTCTATAAGAACAAGAGTCTTGGCAAATACCTGATGTTGCTGACAATGGATTTTCTCAAGGTCAACGGCTATGCTTACTATTACCCGGGCTACCTGGTAGCTGGTCTTCCTAAAATGGACTATAAGCTGTTTATCGGGAAGGAGGCCACATATTTCTTTGAACCGGAAATGAAAAGATGGGAACCCTTTCATGAGCGCATTCGTAGCGGTGAACAATTGACGACGAAGGAACAACTGGAGTTGATGCTGGCCTTTTATGGTGGATAGAGCAAATGCTGGTTACTGATCACTTTTTTAATACTTACAAAATGCCATCTCACAGAACGAATCCGTCCTTTTTATTATTTTTAGTCCCACAACACAACCCACATGACCTCCATCAACTGGCAAAAAGAAATCCAGCCCCTAATCAAAAAGTACAAGGGCAAGCAACACCCGCTGGATTATCATTCAAATTATCAACTGGTGGTTATGGTCGTGCTATCTGCCCAGGACTCCGACCGGCACATCAACAAAATCGCCCCTGAATTCTTCAAGGCTTTTCCCGACATGAAAGCGTTGGCAAAAGTGAATGCAGACGCAGTTTATCCGTTCATCAGCAAAGTCCGCAACTTCAGGAATAAAACGAAGTGGCTGCTGGAATTGGCGTCAACCATAAAAGATGATAAAAAGATTCCTCTTACGCTGGAGGAACTGACAGCCTTGCCTGGAATCGGGCGAAAATCAGCGAATGTGATCAAGCGTGAAGCTGGTGCCAAGGCGGAAGGCATTATAGTTGACCTGCATGTTGTAAGGGTCGCGCCGCGACTCGGGATTGCTTTGGGTACGGATCCAAAGAAACTAGAAAAGCAAATGATGGAGATCCTTCCGGCTAAGGACTGGGGCGAAGTCGGAATGGCGATTTCTTTTCTGGGAAGAGAAACTTGTCGCCCCACGAATCCAAAATGTCCGGAATGTGTAGTAAGAAAAGTGTGCACTTATTTCAAGAGTAACGAATAGTGATGGATGTCAGGAGTATACACGTCTTATATATTGCGATTTCAATCTTTTTTGGGTCAACCGTTAGTTTAGCTCAAAGCTTTATTTCTCCAATTATTTCCGGGTTGTCGCCTAAAGATGTTTTAGGTAATGGAGCTGAGCTTGGATTTGGAATTGGATTAAAGTATCAGCGAAAATTAGGTAGCCAATTAGAGGCATTTGCTGTGATTGAATATCATTCCTTTGGCCAGAAGACTACCAATTCAATTGCTACAACGAAAATAACGATGCTTCCAATACAACTGGGAGTCATTTGGTTTATAGATCCTAAGAAGCGTTACTACTTTTCGGGGCAAGCTGGAGTTCACTATTTGACCGCGGATGCATCACTCAACGGGGTAAAAGTCAATATTTCAGATGAATCGAAGTTTAGCTATTCACCGGGGATTGGTATGCGATTGAGACAATTTGATTTTGGATATAGAATGCAATGGATTGGAACAACTCAAACACTAAGGTATTCTGTCGTGTACGTTTCTTATCAAATCCTTTTGCGGTCAAAATAGGAATTGAGTTTACATTACTAACTCAGTCCCATTTGATTAAACATGGGTATTCCAAGAACGGATTGTTTGTCTGCCATCAATTCCAGGATTTCAAAGTGGTTGTAATTCTTAGCTACCACTAGCTTCACATTCTTCCCTTTTTTCTTCGCAGCTGCGACAAAATCTATGGATTGACGCTGAAATTCCGGTGATTCATTCGTGCCATAGATAACGATGAGCGGCGCCCGGAGCATTTCAAAATGGCGCTGAGGACTGAGCGAGTTTTCCATCTCATCGGTGAATTTGATATACTTACTTCTGGCTGAAAGTCTCACGGGGTTTAGATCAAACAGCCCACTGCAAATGACACCCCCTTTGAAGACATCCTGGGGTAATCCAAGCGCCGACCCTTGTGTTGTCAGAGCGACGGCAGCCAGATGACCTCCAGAGGAATGTCCTGACAAATACATCTGGGACGGGTCCCCTCCAAAGTCAGAAGCCCTCTTGTAAGTGAACGCTATCGCTCTTCTTACCTGGTCGGCTAATACATTCAGGTCTCCGTTCACCTCTTGTACAGGACTAAAATCCGGGATGACAACAATAGCGCCGGCCTTCAATAATGATTCTACGACAAATGTATATTCTGATGCCTTGCCTCCTGACCACGCACCCCCGTGAATAAAAACTTGAATCTTCCCGTTGTGATTGTCGGGTACATAGACATCCAGT
>JANYHW010000019.1 GCA_025358885.1 Cytophagales bacterium
CTGCCGGCGTGTTGGGATATGGCGGCTACCTGACGCTGGAAAATCAACTCACTCCCGGCGATGTGGTGATGTTTGTAGCATACCTCGACCGTCTGTATGATCCCATCGACTCCCTCGCGAGTCTTTGGGTTAACCTCCAGATATCTTGACGGTCTTGATTCCTCCCAGCGCGTCCTGCATGCGGGTAGCCACTTCCTCCCATCGGTCATAGTAATCCGATAAGCCGGACTCAAGCCGGTTGGCGGAGCGCCAGGCAAGAACCAGGTAAAAGGGAATGACGATCACCGCAATGAGGGTGAGGGTTACGTTCTGCCAGAACATGATGGTAAGAATTCCGACCAGGCTGATGAGTTCCGGGAGTATCTGCTGTGAGAATCCGTTTACAATGGTGGATACTTCTTCGGTCTGGTTGATCTGTTTGCTCAACGCCGCACTGGACCGCTTGCTGAAGAATGACAGTGGCAACCGCAAGACATGGGTGAATGTGTCCTGAATAAATTTCTGCTCTATGGTGCACGCGAGCCTGACATTCATGTTCTCACCCACCATGTGCAGGAAATGGGCGAAAATATTCACCAGCAAGATCAGGCCTACTGCCCAGAGCAATGTCTCCAACGCCTGCTGAGGCGTCCGGGAGGCTACATGTCCTTTTTGATGAGGTTCTTTAGCATGTGAAATCTCTTTCTGTATAAAGTCATCAATGGGATCATTCTCTTCTGTGCCGACGCTATCCGTCGCCACAGTCGCCTTCGCATCTTCCCTGGCTTGTCGTACAAATAGACCCGTTACGTCATTGATGGCTTCACGGTAGATCAGCGGCTCAACCAGACTGGCGCCAGTGCCCAGCAGGCTGACAAAGACCACCATCACAAATTTCCTCTTGCTCGAAAACAGCAGCTCAACAATATTGCGCCAGGCAGCCGACTTTGGACGAGGGTTGGACATTCTATTTATTATTCATTTTTTGTTAGGGATCCGTAAGAATGATGGCTGGACATACGCGTTAAGAGCATAATTTACTGAACAAGTCACAGCCAACCGATGCAATTGCAAGAAACAGGAGTTATTGCTTTATCGCACTTGATTGACTTAATATTTGCAAATTGAGGGCTATGAAGCCATCTCCGTCAGCCCAAGGTCACCTGATCAGGTCACTGGGTCTCTTCTCCGCTTTTATTCTGACGGTAAGTTCGGTTATCGGATCCGGCATCTACAAGAAAGTAGCGCCGATGGCGGCGGAGCTTTTGTCTCCTGGCCTGGTGCTGCTTTGTTGGGCATTGGCTGGCTTGATCACTTTGTGCGGTGCCTTGAGCAACGCAGAGATCGCGAGCATGCTGGCGGATTCCGGCGGTGAGTATGTTTACTACCGGAAAATATACAACCGGTTCTTTGCATTCCTTTATGGCTGGACCTCCTTTGCCGTAATACGATCGGCGTCGCTGGCTTCCATTGCCTACGTGTTTGCACAATCTTTCAATGCGCTGGTGCCGTTGCCTCAACTCCCGCAAGACATTGCGGATATCTCTGTGTTTGGAGTTTTTACGCCGTTCAACAACCTGGGGGTAAAGGCACTCACGATTTCGCTTATTGCCTCCCTGAGCTATGTAAACTATAGAGGACTCAAGGGAGGTGAAGGGCTCAGCCGCATTATACTTATCCTCGTTACGGCTAACATCACCCTCATCATTGTACTTGGACTGACGATCGGCGGCGGCAGTTTTCAGAATTTTCAAATAACGGCAACAGGGTTTGTCGAGCGACCCTGGTACGACGGCGGATTAATCAAAGGCATCTTCGCGGCCATGCTGGCGGCGTTCTGGGCATTCGAAGGCTGGAGTACAACGGGATACCTCGGAGGGGAAATAAAAAATCCCAATCGCAACCTTCCGCTGGCCCTCGTCTTCGGCGTATTATTCGTCATCGTCGTGTACACCAGCATTAATTTTACCTATCTGTTTGTTTTGCCTATCGATGAAATTGTCGCGGTGAGCAAAACACAAAACACCATCGCAGCGGTAGAGGTGGTGAAACATTTCCTGGGAAGCCCCGGGGCGCTTTTCATTTCGTTGCTGATTCTCCTCACCACGTTCGGTGCGACAAACACCACGGCACTGATGCCGCCGAGATTGTATTATGCCATGGCGCGTGAAGGTCTGTTCTTTCGCACCGCGGCATTCATTCATCCCCGTTACAACACTCCTTCGAACGCCTTTGTGATCCAGGCTATATGGGCGAGCATCCTTGTGCTTTCCGGCAGCTTCGATCAGCTTACGGACATGTTGGTATTCGCATCATTTATTTTTTACGGGGCCACGACCCTTGGGGTGTTTGTCTTGCGCGTGAAGATGCCTGATGCGCCGCGTCCCTACAAAGCCTGGGGCTATCCCGTGGTGCCCGCTCTATTTATTGCATTCTGCGTGGCGTTGATTGTCATTACGTTGATCGGGCGACCGAGAGAGGCATTGCTTGGTCTTGGCCTAATGTTGACGGGTGTCCCGTTTTACTGGTATTGGACCAGGGTTCAAAAGTCCAGCCCATAGTGCGGCAGGTGTCTCAAAGGATTACTTCCTCTTGATCGCCAGCAATGGGATCCTTCCCAGGTATGCCAACGTGCGCGTTACACTTTTAGCAAATAGCTTTTCATGTAAACTGAGGTGGTGGGTGAAAGTCGTGAGGAGATCGGCTTTGGTATGTTTGATGTAGTTGTCAATCGCCGCCGGCACGTCATCGTCAATGATCAATTTAAAATCGAGTTTTCCGTAGTCGGCTTTACGAATAACCTCCTCTACGGAATTCTTTAGGGTTTCGACTTTTTTGTCCATGGCCGGCACAACGTGAATCATGTGTACATGGGAGCCATAAATCTTTGCAAACTCCACAATGGTTTCCAGTTCCTTCTGGACGTGTTTCAAATCCGTGGCGTACACGATATGCTGAAGTTTATTGTACTGGGCAAAGTCAGGTATGGCCAGTACAGGCACCTTGCTGTCGTCGATGACAGACACTGCCGTACCTCCCATTCGCGCTTTCTTCAGCGCTGAAGCTCCGCGTGAACCCATAACCACCATATTCGTCGGGTTCTTCTCAACAAAACGCCTAACCATTTCAGCCACGGTGTGTGCGCGGATGGCCTTGAAGGTGAGTGAATAATTTCCTTTCACTTCCTGGCGCAATTCTTTGACCAGCGCCTCCCCTTCTTCTTCCGCAATTTTAGTCAACGATTTTTCTATCTGCTTGAGTTTCAAATTGGCCTTCGGCACTCCTTCTATCCGAACAATATTAAGGATGACGAATTCGGCATCAAGGGGTGCTGCCATCTTCAATGCAAACCGCATGGCCACTTTCGACAAGTGTGAGAAGTCGGTAAGAAGTACCAGTTTAGGACCGGACATAAGGTTTTGGGTTTGATCAAAAATAACGTATTCCGTACCCAAGAGCAAAAAAACACAGGGTGTGTCGGTTTCAATTCGAAATCAATCTTACCTTGCAACGCAGTCAAGAAAAACGAACCACATGAAAGTACGTACACTCCTTTTACTCGTCGTCTCCGGCGTCCTCAGCCTTTGTTGTTCCGCCCAGGATATCGACATAAAAAAGATCCAACAACATATCAGGATCCTTTCAAGTGATTCGCTCGAAGGTCGGGGGACAGGCACCGCAGGAGAAAAACTTGCCCTCAATTATATTCAAAGCCAGTTCAAGCAAATTGGTCTGGAGCCCAAAGGAGATGGCAAGCAGTTCGCACAAAAATTCTCTTTTAAGTCAGGCGTCCATGCCACAGGCTCAGAAGGAATAGCATACAATGTCGTGGGCTACCTGGATAACAAAGCAGAAAACACAATCATCATTGGGGCCCATTTCGATCACCTTGGATTGGGCATGGAAAGTGGATCACTGGAAGCCAATTCCCAGGGAAAAATTCACAATGGCGCCGACGACAACTCATCGGGAACGGCAGGCGTAATTGAACTTGCCCGATATTTTCAGAACAACAAAACCAGGGAGAAGAACAATTTCCTATTCATTTGCTTTTCAGGAGAAGAGCTCGGGTTGTTCGGTTCAAAATACTACACGGAACATCCAACCGTTGATTTTGGAAAGGTCACTTACATGATCAACATGGATATGATTGGCCGGCTCGACGCAAAGAATGGGATCACCGTAAGTGGCTCGGGGACCAGCGGCGTGTGGGAGACGACATTAAAAAAACTGAGCTCCACGGATCTCCCGATCAAGACAGATTCCTCAGGAACGGGACCCTCTGACCACACGTCATTCTATTTGAAAAACATTCCCGTTCTGCACTTCTTCACCGGATCGCATAGCGACTACCACAAACCGTCGGATGACTGGGATAAGATAAACTATGATGGAGAAGTAAAGGTGTTGAATCTCATCATCTCGGTTATTCAGTCGGTGGAAAAGGAACCTAAGCTTGCCTTCCTTGCCACCAAGAATAAATCCATGGGAGGATCCAGGTCATTCAAAGTCACCATGGGTGTGATGCCAAGTTACAGTTCTTCAGAGGCGGGTTTGAAAGTAGATGGTGTCAGCGATGGCAGGCCTGCGTCCAAGGCGGGAATTCTCACTGGCGACCTCATCATCCAGATCGGCGACAACAAGATCAAAGACATCCAGGCGTACATGGAAGCCCTTGGCAAATTTGAAAAAGGACAGACTGTTCCGGTGAAACTCATCCGCAATGGGGAGGAGAAAACCGTGAATGTCACCTTTTAGAGATGTTAAATCATCTGGCTACTTCTTCTCCACCTCATGGCCGCCAAACTCATTTCTCAGCGCAGCGACAACTTTTCCTGAAAACGTATCTTCCTGCTGAGACCGATAGCGCATCAGTAGAGACATGGTGATGACCGGGGCAGGAACCCCCATCTCGAGTGCTGTCTCTACCGTCCACTTGCCTTCACCTGAAGAATGCATCACGCCTTTTATTGATTCCAGGTTCTTGTCTTTCTCCATTGCCTTTTGAGTAAGCTCCAGGAGCCAGCTTCGAACGACAGAGCCATGGTTCCATACTTTCGCGATGGAAGCCAGATCCAAACTTGCATTGTGCTTATGGATCAATTCAAATCCTTCCGCGATGGACTGCATCATACCGTACTCGATTCCATTGTGAATCATTTTCACAAAATGGCCGCTGCCGCTTTTTCCTGTGTAGAGATAACCTTGTTCGACAGAAATAGATTTGAACAACGGCTCGCAAAAATCGAAAGCATCTTTCCATCCACCGATCATGGTACATATACCATGACGTGCTCCATCGATTCCGCCACTGGTACCGCAATCCAGCAAGTGCACACCGGTCTTCTCCAATTCTTTCGCGCGGTTGATCGAGTCTTTGTAGAATGAATTTCCACCGTCGATGACAATATCGTCGGCCTTAAGATGGTTCTTTAAATTATTAATTACCACCTCCACTACCTGTCCTGCCGGCACCATGATCCAGACAACACGCCTTCCGGTAAGGACAGGTGGCAATTCTCCGATTGAAGCTACCGTCCTGATACCCTCCTTTTGAATCCGTTCCATGGCGGCCTTATTCGCATCGAAAGCCACAACTTCATGACCCTTCTGCTTCATGTTCAGGGCCAGGTTGTAGCCCATCTTTCCAAGACCAATCAATCCGATTTGCATGTCTTTAGTTTTTGGTGAGGTCAACCGTTATCCCCGCATTGTTCAAAAATAGGATTTGATAGCATTAAACAGGCAAGAATCGATTCAAAATTAGTACGCCTGCCAGTCCCAGAATTGAAACAATCGTTTCCATGGTACTCCATGACAGGAATGTCTGCTTGAGCGAAAGATTAAAATATTCCTTAAACATCCAGAAACCCGTATCATTCACATGTGAAAACATGACGCTGCCAGCACCAACACTCAACACCATCAATTCCGGACTAACACCCGGCCCTTGCGCCAGGGAAGACACAATGCCAGCAGCGGTTAGTCCAGCCACCGTTGCCGAGCCGACCGAAACACGAACGAGCGCAGCAATCATCCACGCCAATACGAGAGGAGAAAATGAGAGTGTTGACGCAAAGTTGGCAACCTCCCTGGCAACACCGCTGTCAATCAGTACCTGTTTAAATCCTCCTCCCGCAGCAGTAATCATCATGATCATGGCCATGGCTGAAACAGAATCCTGCAAGAAACCCATCATGTCTTTCAGTGACATGCCTTTCCTCCAACCCAGGAAATAACAGGCCAGTACGAGTGCAAAAAGAAGTGCAAATACAGGTTCCCCAAATAAGCGGATCATGGGATCGTCCCAGTCTGAAAATCCTTTGGCAACGGTGGCCAATGAAATGATCAACACAGGCAAGAGGGCAAGGCTGAAACTTAGCATCACGGAAGGCAGTTGGGTAATTTCAGACATAGGTGATGGTTTGATCTCCCCTCCTTTGATCCGCTTCATGAAGCGGGCGAAGAATGGCCCGGCAATCATGGCAATGGGAATCGCCAGGATCATACCATACAATAACGTTTTTCCAAGATCCGCTTTGAATATCGATGCAATTGCTGTGGGGCCGGGATGAGGAGGAAGAAATCCATGGGTTACCGACAAGGAGGCTGCCATGGGAATGGCCAGCCATAGAATGGGTACCTGGGATGTCTGTGCCACAACAAACACGAGTGGAACCAAAATCACAAAACCCGCATTATAGAAAAGTGGAATCCCTACGATGAAACCTGTCAGCATCATCGCCCACGGCAGTCTTTCTTTTCCAAACTTTCTTACCAGGGTTTCACTGATCTGTTGCGCTGCTCCGCTGATTTCAATCATCTTACCAAACATGGCCCCAAGACCCAACACCAATGCCAGGCCGCCGAGCGTATCTCCCACACCCAACTGAATTGATTTGATCACATGGTCGGGCGGGATACCCAACGAAAGCCCCGTGATGATGGAGACTATCAAAAGCGCGAGCAGGGGATTTATCCTGAGCAGGATGAGCACCAGCAACAAAACAATACATGCGGAGACGATGAGCAATGACATGGATCAGGTTTTGATGATCGAATGCAAGCGATGGAAATCCTTCGAGAGATGCGGATATAGTTCCTGATAGACTGAAAAATACTCACGGTACTTCCTGTGCGAAATAGACTCAGACTGATATGTCTTTTCCGCGGAGAACTGAAAATGGCTTTCAATCTTTAACGCCTTGAAGCCCATGAGTGCGGCGCCCAGCGCGGAGGCATCTTCCTGACCCTGCACATGAACTTCCTTTCCAAAGATGTCGGCAATTATTTGCACCCAATGAGGTGATTCGACAAAACTGCCACTTGCCATCAACCTCTTATAACCACCGGAATTTTTTTCTACCACCTCGGCGATGGAAAATAACGCGTACCCGATCCCTTCTAGAATTGCACGCATGAAATGTTCCGTTCCGTGATGATGTCTCACACCAAAAAATACACCACTGGCTTCAGGATCAAAAATGGGGGCCCGTTCTCCAAATAGGAAAGGCAGGAAGATAAGTCCATTTGATCCTGCAGTTACCCTGGCAGCTCTATCTCCAAACGATTGGATATTGATTTTTTCCTTTAGAAAATTTTCAGCATACCATTGAAGAAGGATGGCGCCGTTATTGGTTGCTCCGCCAGTCACCAGGGTGTCTTCATCCAGCATATAATGAAACGTCCTCCCTACTGGATCCGGAGAATTTTTCCGAACC
>JANYHW010000050.1 GCA_025358885.1 Cytophagales bacterium
GCATGCTGTCATAAAGCAAGCCAATGATGAGGATATCATCATATTGGCCGCAATAGGCAATGGAGGTGGCAGGACGAGCCAATCAGGATATTTCCCTGCCAGATATGCAGAGTGTATATCAGTGGGGGCCGTGGACGAAAAAGATATTCTGACTTCATTTTGTGACCTCAACCAATTGGTGCCTACCATTTGCGCCCCAGGAGTAGATATTGAATCCTTGTCATTGCAGCAGTTGCAAAGATCAAGTTCCGGTTCAAGCATGGCAGTTGCTCATATCGGCGCAATCCTGGCAAATGTAGTTAGCGGTCTTAGGCAGACGAACACGAGACCCGTGGCCAGGGAAATTATCCAGAAGCTTTTTTTAACGGCAAAGAGAAGGAAGGTCAACAATGTTGAGTACTATATCGTCGATTCGAAGGGCTTGTTTGAATCCTTCAAATAAGTCTCTCAAACATACCTTTTATCCATCAGATTTGAGTTCCAGCGTGACCAGCGAGGGTCTTTATAAAAAATTGGCCAGAAACTGGTTACACCGACGATGGCGTTTCATAAAGCCTAACAAACCAAACATTACAGGATATGAAAGCGAGAGTAAAACTGTCTGTGATCTTCGCGATTGCGACTGTCGCAGTGCTGGCAGCTTCTCAGTCCGTAAACCAGGCAGGAGCAGGAGAGAGGTTTCAAATGAAGGAGCAGGAAGTTGTAAGGTCTGTTCGGAACTACAGAGAGGAGGATGTGGACTTCCTCATGCAGGCCAATCACTGGAGCCGTCAGGATGCGATAGAGGTGCTGGAAAAGGCTGCTGAGTCGGCGGCGAAACCGGAAGCGAACAAAGAATCAGACTAATAAATTACCCATGGTTATGAGTTACATCACGCCGAAAGAGAAGGAAATATTGACGTTGCTGTCGCAGGGATTGTCGACAAAAGCAATTGCGGGAAGCCTGTCCATCAGCCACCATACGGTTGAGAGTCACGGGAAGAACTTGCGTCAAAAGTTTGATGCAAAGAATTCAAGTGAATTGGTGATGAAAGCCCTACGGCATCCATTTTTTTAGACACGAAGAGACTCTTCAAGTTTACGGTTGGCAGGCCATCCCGGTTTACAGCGGGGGGCCTGCTTTTTTTTGAATCTGCATCATCAATATTTCTGAATGCTCGGGTCAATCTGATCCGCCCACGCAAGAATACCTCCTTTGAGGTTGTAAAGATTTGTAAACCCGTGGTTCTTCTCCAGCCAATTCACCATGTTGCCGCTGCGCGACCCACTGCGACATTGCACAATCACCTTCTTGTCGCGGGATATCTTGTCAAGGTTATGCGGGACGTCAGCTTGAGGGATGAGTTCCCCTCCAATATTGCATAATTCGTATTCGTGAGGTTCGCGTACATCAATCAGTTGGAAATCAGCATTGGCGTCTTTCAGTTGCTTAAGCTCCAGGACAGTTATCTCTTTCATAGAAGGCAGTTCGGTTTTGAAAGACAAAATTCAGCAAAATCAACCATATTATGGTAAACTTGCAGCTTGATTTATACTCTTCATGGCGGATAATAAAGATCTGGTTCTTAAGAACCTCTGGTACCTGGCACTGGCGGGAGAAGGTTTAAAAAATGGAAAATTGGTGCACCGTCAGGTTGCCAACCACCGAATCGTATTTGGACGCGATACCCTTGGAAAACCTTTTGCTTTGAAAGACAATTGCCCTCACCGGGGTGTTCCACTTTCAACAGGTCATGTATTGGATAATGGAAATATTCAATGTTGTTATCACGGATGGGAATTCGATGCGGACGGTGTTTGTCGGAATATCCCTGCCCTTCCTCCCGACACAAAGGCAGACATAAGCAAGATCAGGGCATTGAAATTTCCCGTGGCCGAGATCAACAATACCATCTGGGTGTATATCCCTGAAAAACTTACCTCGCATATTGAAGTCAAGGAACCTGTGCCCGACCTGCACTTGCTTGCTGACCAGAATTTTCTTCATGTTGAATCCATTGTGATGCCCACCAACATTGACCACTCTGTGATTGGTCTGATTGACCCGGCACATGTGACCTTTGTACACCAATCGTGGTTCTGGCGCTCTGCGAAGTCATTGAAATTGAAAACCAAAAATTTTGAACCTACACCGCGGGGCTTCAAAATGGTGCGACATGCCCCGTCCACCAACTCGAAAGGCTACAGGGTATTGAAGGGAGATGTGTCTACCGAGATTTTCTTTGACATCCCTGGTAACCGGCTTGAGCACATTTCGGTAGGGAAGAGGAACAAAGTTATTTCAATCACCACCCTTACGCCCATAGATGACCATTCTACTGAGCTGAACCAATTTTTCTATTCTTCCCTTGCGATCACACGATGGTTATGGTGGCCGTTAAAAAGGTTGGGACGAACTTTCATTGGCCAGGATGTTGGCGTATTCAACAAGCTCGCAAGAGGATTGGAGAATGATCCTACATTAATGCTGGTGGGTGAACCCGATGCGCAAGCGAGATGGTACTATGAACTCAAGAGACAGTGGAATGCCGCCCAGAAGCAAGGGACCGAGTTCAGAAATCCGCTCCAGGCTGAAACATTGCAGTGGGTAACTTGAAACCATTACAAGGTGCTTGGCTGCTTGCATCTTGTTATGCGATTACATGAACCTTTTTAGAGCCTGGCTAACGCCAATTTTGCCACTGTCTCTCCAATCGCCAAGGAAGAAGTTGCGGCAGGAGAAGGAGCATTGCACACGTTTATGGCATGTTTGGTTTCAAAGATCATAAAGTCATCAACCAACCCACCTTCGCGGTCGCATGCCTGGGCCCTGACGCCCGCGCCACCCTCAATCAAATCGGCTGATTGAATGTCGGGGATAAGCTTTCGCAACGCTTGGGTAAAGGCTGCTTTTGAAAATGATCGGTAAATTTCTCCAAACCCGGTACGCCAGTACTTCCTGACAACTTTTTGAAATCCGGGCCAAGCAAGGGATTCACTGAGTTCGCGAAGATTGACATCGGTCTTCTTATAACCTTCCCTCTTAAATGCAAGCACGGCATTTGGTCCTGCTTCGACTCCGCCTTTTGCCATCCGCGTGAAGTGTACGCCCAAAAAAGGAAAATTGGGATCAGGAACGGGATAGATGAGATTTCTGACAAGGTATTCTTTCTCTTTTCGCAGCTTATAATATTCTCCCCGGAACGGAATGATCCGGACATTCATAGGACTCACCGTCATGGCTGCCACCTTGTCGGAATAGAGACCGGCACAATTGACGATTAGCCGCCCAGAATAATTTCCTTTATCCGTGATGACTTCATTTTCCTGTATTGCAGTAACCTTTTCTGAAAGGTGAATTTCTGTTCCATGTTTCCTGAGTAACTCTCCATACTTCTCGGACACCAATCTGTAATCGACTATGCCCGTTTGGGGAACGTGGATCCCTTCCAGGCCAGCCACGTGTGGTTCGTACTCCCGAAGTTGATCCTTGGTCAGGCGTTTCATGCCGGTGAGTCCATTCTGAATACCCCGGTCATGCAGGATGTCGAGTTGATGCCGTTCTTTTTCTTCTGTGGCAACAATTATCTTACCGCATAGATCAAAGGGAATACCTTCTTCTTTGCAGAATTGAATCAATTGATGATATCCCCGGATGCAATTGCTTGCTTTCAAGCTTCCGGGTTTATAATAGATCCCCGAGTGGATAACGCCGCTGTTGTTACCAGTTTGATGGCGGGCCAGCTGGGATTCCTTTTCGATCAATAATATTTTTGAGGATGGCTTAGCCCTTTGAAGTTGCAGGGCGGTGGCGAGGCCGACAATCCCGCCGCCTATGATTATACTATCAAACATTTATCCGGTTGTATGAGCATGCAAAGAACTGAAAAGAGGAGCACAGCAGAAAAATTTTCCTATACTTTTCATTGTTTACGACGGTAGAAAGAATGCCTAGTGATCGTGAATTTCCCGTATCCTGACATTGAGGTTTTGTTCTACCATCACCAGGTGATTTTTGGGAATGAGAGTCCATTCCGGACCGTCGGTAAGTTTTTCAGAAACCACGAGCACAGCATGGTCGTCGTCTTCGGGCGCTTCAAGGCGGGTGACACCATCCTCCACTACATAGCGGCTCCCCTCAGAATGGTACATGGTGAGCGGCTCTTCCATGGGATCACTCACCCAGCGGGTTGCTACAATAAAAAGGCCATTCGTAACCACCATGTTGAGATAAGCTGCTTCTGTGATCCCTACCTCTTTCATCAGTGTTTTGATAAAACCAAAGGTGTGCTCAAAGGAATCTGCTACTGCATCTGTGTTGATAACTTTGTGGTGCTTAAACAGGTAGTTGAGCAAGTAGGCAAAAATATGTTCTGAGTCTGTTTGACCCTTGATCCAGTTGTACATCTCATCGGATAGGGGAGCGCGGATCTTTCTTTTGACCAGTCCGAAGTCCTCTATGCCGCCATTGTGTGCCATGAGAAGGTTCTTGTATTGGAATGGATGGCAATTGGATTCTGAAACTTCTCCTACGCTGGCTGCACGCACATGGGCCACCATACATTCAACCTTAATTTTTGGAGCGAGGTTGCGGAGATTCCGATTGCTCCACGCCGGGTTGACGGATACAAAGGTTACGGGCTCGTTATTCACCTCCGGGACATACCATCCGATGCCAAAACCATCTCCATTTAGTGGCTCCTCAATCTCCCTCGCATGAAGGCTTTGATTGATTAACGAGTTCTTTGGTTTGTACAGGAGATTGTCAATAACAATCGGAGTTCCTTTATAGGCCATCAATCGACACATATTCTTGAACGTTTCTGAAAAGATAACAAACATTCACAGAATTTCGAAGGTAATCTAGGTCAACAGGATGGGCAGTTATTCGTTCCGGGCGGTCACAAATCAGTTTTTCGCAACGCCTGCAATCTCCAAACCGCAGACGCTATTTCTTCGATTCGGTTTTTTCGAATTTAAGAGAGGCAGAATTCAGGCAGTAGCGGAGACCGGTTGGCTTGGGGCCATCATTAAATACGTGACCCAGGTGACCTCCGCACCGGCTGCACTCCACCTCATCACGGACCATCCCATAGCTCGAGTCTGTTGCAACCGAAATCAAATTTTCTTTGATTGGTTGCCAGAAGCTTGGCCAGCCTGTACCTGATTCGAACTTGGTCGATGCATCAAATAGTTGTTGATGGCATGCGGCGCAATAATAAATTCCTTTTTCATGGTTGTCCCAATATTCACCTGTAAAGGCGCGTTCTGTGCCCTTGTCTCTTAGTATCTGGTATTGAAGAGGTGTAAGTTCTTTTTTCCATTCAGCCTCTGTCTTGGTTATTGCATTCCCCTGAGAAGCAGTCTTGGTTTTGCCCTGGCCCCAGCAAATTGTTGAAATGCCCAGCAACATCATGGACATGAAGAATGAATTTTTTATCATATACTGCTTAAGAATATGGTTGATCAATATTAAAGGCATATCTGGGAGCTGCCCCAAACTTTCTTCATTGTATTCTCCTAAAACAAAAAACCCCGGCCACCTGCCAGGGTATTTTTGTACCTAAACCTAAACCTAAACCTATGAGAAGATTGCTCTCCTGGGCAGTCTAACGGAAGGCCGCCACTTAGGTTTCATGTTTGTTCAAAAAGCCCTGATATCCGGAGTCTATCCGGTCAATTTTTCACTGTATTTCTTCCTGAATTTTTCAACTTTTGGTCGAATGACAAACTGACAATAACCCTGATTTTGATTCTGCACATAATAATTCTGATGATACCCCTCGGCAGGATAATAACTATTCAGTGGGCTAATTTCAGTTACCATAGGGTCCTTGAAAGTGCCTGAGGTCTGCAATTGTTTCTTGTATTCTTCGGCCAGTCTCCTTTGTTCATCCGTGTGGTAGAAAACCACCGATCGATACTGGGTGCCCTCGTCCGCCCCCTGACGGTTAAGGGTGGTGGGGTCATGTGTGTTCCAGAATATTTCCAATAGCTGCTCATAGCCAACAATCCCGTGGTTAAACGTAATCTGGATTACCTCTGCATGACCCGTTAAACCTGAACATACTTCGCGGTAACTTGGATTTTTCACATTTCCACCGGCATATCCGGACTCTACGTGGGATACACCCTTTACTGCCTGAAATATTGCCTCCGTACACCAGAAACACCCGCCTCCAAAAGTGGCTTTCTGAAGATTGATTTCACTATCCATAAATTTTACCACAGCGTTTATTCAAACCACCGACATGGTCTTTAACCCTTAAATGGCAAAATTGGTTTTGAAAAGGTGATGTAATTGTCGCCAGGAATACAACTCCCTCAATACTTGTTGTAAAATGACCTTAACTGGTTACCCAGGTTAAGCTCCAGGTTTTGTATGGCCTGATTAAACATGTCCTGATCACTGGGATTGGCTTCCCTTACCTTACAAAGGTTTAGCTGACTTGTAGTCAGGGCCCGGGCATCGCCAGTATAGGTAGCCCAGTCCTGCTGCCAGGCCGCATTCCCAATTACATTCTCGCTTTGAAGTATGGCACTTGTATTCCCGTCGGTAATGGTAAAGGTGGCATTGCCTGACGATTTCTTGGACTTATGAAAATATGTAATCCTTGCCGTTGCTGTCTCCATAACGTCCTGTGTCTTTCCATCAGGTCCTTTCTTCTCACCAACTTTTACGTCGCGTTTCAGCTCTTCAGAAGAAGATGTGATCAGTCCTTTCAACAAAGAGGTAACATCGCCTTGCCCACCAGCTTGATAACCATTGAACACGATGCGCAAGATTTGGTGTGGGGGTACCGTATCCTTTTGGGTAAGGGGTTTGAAAGAAAGAAACTGTCTTTGCAAGCCATTTATCACCGGTTGCAAACTACCGTAGTTGATGGTTGTGCCATTCACTTCTTCATAGGCAACACGCAAGGTGGCATTAAACTCGGCCTGCGTCATCATTTCAATGGACTCTTTGTAGGCGGGTTCAAAAGTATTGGCATCTTTAAAATCAAAATAGGCCTCCTTCGAATCGTCACGCGTGTTCTTCATCAGGGCAGCAATGCCGGCTTGGTAGCTCTCTTCAGCAGCCTTGGTTTTTACATCTGCCAGTTCCTTGAAGCGGGTTGACGGCTTTGGAATTACCTTCATTGCCCCAAGGGAAGTCTTTATCTGATCATTGATGTAGTTGATTTGTTCATATCCTTTCACGGCATTTCTCCACTTCTTCGGATCATCAGCGGTGATGCCATTCTGAATGTTAAGGTCAATATATTGAATGGCCATCGGGTAACCCTGCTGAAGTACGGCCATCGCCTTCTTGTTGTCTGGACTAGAACGCAGTCGCTGAATGGATTCCAAAACGGCATCATAGTAATCACCTTTTTTAAGAGCTGCCTTGCCAGAAACACAAGCGTCTAGCAAACTGACAACCAGAACAAGAACATAAATCTTTCGCATAAGCAATTTCAAAGATAAAAGCCTTAAATTATGAAGTTGTTTTCAGTCAGCAATGGGGACACAGGCACTATTGCTTCCCATAGAAATCAATAAGGATGTCATCAATCAGGTTTCTCCAGTTGCCCCAGGAATGTCCTTCATTGTTTTCATGATATTGAAATACGCAGGCATTATTCTGGAGAATTGTTTTCATTTTCCTCGAACCCTCACTGGCATCATTGATCATTCCGCTGGTGATGAAGACTTTTATCTTTGATCCATTTGGATTATCACAGACCGAGTAGATCTGGGGACGCGCCCAAAATGCCGGTGACTGCATACCGGCCATGCTGAAAAGATCCGGTCGGCGGAAGGCGAAAAAAGCTGATGTCAGGCCACCCATGGAGGTGCCAATGATCGCCCGGTGGGCGGCATCGCCGTGAATAGGAAATTTCCGCTCCACATGAGGGATGAATTCGTCTGCGAAGAACTTGAGGTATTTCTCATTCATGTTCAGTTCTTCCATTCGACGATTGTTTGTTCGGTTAACCGGCTCCCGGTGATCAACAAAGACAACGATGATGGGTTCTATCTTCTTGTCCTGGAGGAGATTGTCAAGAATGGTAACCATGTTGCCCAACTCTGGCAGCATGTATTCAAATCCATCGGTCGCATAAAGGACGGGCAGCTTTCCAAGTTTTTCATATCCAGCAGGCAGATATACGCTATAGGTGATTTGATAGCCCAGAATCTTACTGTTGAATAGCAAGTCTGGCTTCACATTGCCATGAGCACCTCCGTGGCGGTACTTCAGGATCGGGTCCTCTTTCCATTGAGGCATACGCAATTCAGAATTGGGACTTCCTCCGCCCACGCCAGACCATTGTCGATGAGGATTTTCGGTGTCCAGAAGCCAGAGGCTTCCGTCTACAAAGATCTTGTAGTCAAGTCGGGCATCCTTGGGGAAAGAGCATTTAAGTAACCAGATGTCGGAACCAGGAATTCGCCTCCCTTTGTTCTTAAAGTTTTTGTCATATCCCCAACCGTTGAAGTCGCCCATCCATACTACCGTGTTGGCTTTGCCACGATACAAAAAGGCAACAGAATCCTCGTGAATTAATGGAATTCCGGCACCCTCAATTACTTGCCAATATTTTTGAAGCTCCACCGCACGTTTGGTAGTGTCCTGGACAGCGGCTGCGAGATACAAGTTCTTTATCGACTGTGTAAATGCACTGTAATCCTGACCCATTCCCCTCAGGGAGGCAAGCCACAGCAATAGGATAAGAACTTTTTTTATCATGCTTTTACCAAATCATCCTTGTCTTCAACAAACCTTACAGAAAGAGCAGCAATGAGCAGGAAGACACCCGCCATCACAAGACTATAAATCGCCTTTGAGTTATAGACGTACTTGACGATAGGGCCGCCTACAATACCATTGAAAATCTGCGGCAGCGTGATGAAAAAATTGAACACCCCCATATAGATGCCCATCTTCATTGGGGGGATGGAGCCAGCCAGAATTGCATAAGGCATCGCCAGAATGCTTGCCCATGCCATACCAACCCCTACCATGGAGAAAATCAGTAAGGTGGGATCATGGATGAAGTAAATGGATATCAACCCAATACCGCCCGCTGTGAGTGAAATTGAGTGGGTAAGTTTCCTTCCGAGTTTTAGTGCAATGGCGGGAAGGAAGAGTGCATAAATGGCAGATACTCCATTGTACACACCGAAAATAATGCCAACCCAATTGCCGGCATCCTGATAGGCTGCAGATGAAATGTCGGCGTCGGAAAGTCCATACACGTGAGTTGCGATAGCAGGAGTGGAAAAGACCCACATCGAAAAAAGAGCAAACCATGAAAAAAACTGGACAATGCCAAGCTGCTTCATTGTCTTCGGCATTCTGGCAAAATCGGTGAGAATTTGTGACAATCCCTTTTTCTGTCCGATCTGTTCCGGCTCTTTTTTATATTCTTCTGGTGGAAATTCCTTTGTAGTAATCACTGTCCAGAGAATGGCAATAAGGAAGGTGGCAGCACCTATATAAAAAGACAATGTAACGTTGTAAGGGATTGCTCCCACATCTGCAGTCTTAGCAATGCCAAAGAACTCGGCAAAAATGTAGGGCAGCCATGATCCTAGAACTGCGCCCAAACCTATCAAAAAGGTTTGTACGGAAAATCCCAGGGTGCGCTGGTCGGAAGGCAATAGGTCAGCCACCAGCGCACGAAACGGCTCCATGGCGACATTGAATGAGGCATCCATCACCATCAAGATCCCTGCACCGACATAGAGCGGAGGAAGCAGGTAGGCAAGTACTGCGGCGTTGGGCATCAGCATTAAGGCAGTGGATGCCAGGATAGATCCGCCAAGGAAGTAGGGCCTTCTTCTGCCGAGTGCTGTCCAGGTGCGGTCGCTGAAATATCCGATGATAGGCTGAACAATCATTCCGGTAAGAGGGGCTGCCAGCCAGAACCATGACAAGTGCTCAACATCTGCGCCAAATGTTTGCAGTATTCGGGAAGCATTTCCATTCTGGAGTGCAAATCCAAACTGGATTCCAAAAAAACCAAAACTCATGTTCCAGATTTGCCAGAAGGAGAGATGGGGCTTGGCAGTAAGCGTACTCATGAATATTGTTTAAGGCCTATGAAAGATTCGTTCGATCAAATCATTGGGTGAACGGATTCTTCCTTCACGAATGTCCACAATATCGAAGAGATTGCCAACGATACCGCAGGGTTGATAAAGATGCTTGACTTATTTTTATTTTCCGCTGCCTGAATGACTCCGCCAAGCACAAGGCATACCAACAGTTGGAGCGGTACTACCGCCAGACTAAAAATAACCATGAAGAACTCCAATCTGGCCTTGTCCACTTTCTCGGTCATGATTGCAAAAGTCCGGGAAAACGTTGTTGAATGGCAAGAATTACCAGGTAATTTCTATTTGATCTGAAGTGAACTGAAATTGGAATTCACCCACTACTTCTTCACCCATGCTATCTGGATCATTGATTGGATCGTACTTTTCAAGTGGTTGGAAAAATGAGTTAGTCAATTGCCTGCCGGCGACCTTTTGTCCATTCACATGCAAGACAGATGGTGAAAACTGGTGGGTGATCAACCTGATACTCTTGAATGCACTTGCATAATTTCCTTCCTGACTCCCGATGCTAACCCGTTGCTGAGAGGGATGATGAGCAATTGCTCTTCGTGCATATGTCCCGGATTCAAATTGATATGTGGTTCCGTCATCTTCATAGAAGTCAAAATAACTATCGGCTGAACCCTTGTATACATGGAGGATCAATTCGTCTATTTTTTCCTTGGTATTCTGTACGGGCCGTTGGGCAGGGATAACGGCGCCTGCCTTGATGAACACAGGAAGCCGGTGGATTGGACATTCGAGAATTAATTCCTGGTCACCGTTATATTGCTTTCCGTCAAATAGGGAATACCATTCTCCTGGCGGAAAGAAGATTTTGACAAATTCCTTGTTGCTTTCAACGGGAGCCACCAAAATAAAGGGACCAAAAAGGTACTGATGATGGAACTGGCCATTGTACACCCTGGCGTCATGGGAGTGTGTAATGGCGAGTGAACGCTGCACAGGCATGCCCGTTTGAGAAGCTTCATGGAACAAGGAATAGATATAGGGGAGGAGTTGATACCGAAGTCGGACATAATTTCTTGAGATCTGCTCTACTTCTTCACCGAATGACCAGGGTTCAGAATCCTTTGTGTTGATCATGGTATGGCCACGGAAGAAAGGCGACAACGCCCCGATGGATATCCATCTTGCAAAAAGTTTGGTACTCGCTTCACCGACAAAACCGCCTACGTCATATCCTGCAAATGCAACTCCGGTAAGTCCCAGGCTATTCACGAGACGAACTCCCAACATCATGTGCTCATCGTAGGAAACATTATCCCCTGTCCATACGGCTGCATAGCGCTGAACACCGGAAAAGCCAGAACGCGTAAGATTGAATGGGCGTTTTCCTTTGAGCAACTTGCGGGCG
This sequence comes from Cytophagales bacterium, assembly GCA_025358885.1. Taxonomy (GTDB): domain Bacteria; phylum Bacteroidota; class Bacteroidia; order Cytophagales; family Cyclobacteriaceae; genus ELB16-189. The sequence goes on from JANYHW010000050.1 coordinate 11,441, forward strand.
GCCTCATAGGTGCTCCGGGCCATTTGAAAACCATACAAGTTCCTGGCTTTCCGAGAGGTTGCTTTTCTGCCGTCAAAGTCGAATTCAAGATTTTCCGGGAGCATATTACCCCAGGAAGCAATTTCATTCATATCATTCCAGTATCCGTTCACTCCGAGATCGGCGTAGCTCTTCAATTTTTGACCCCACCATTCCCGGGTGGAAGGTTTGGTGAAGTCGGGGAAATGACACCAGCCTGGCCAGACTTGTCCTGTATAATTTTGCCCATCCGGGTATTTCACAAATACATCTTTCTTTAACCCATCTTCATAGGCATCATACCCTTGTTCTGCTTTGATGCCAGGGTCGCACATCAGGATAACTTCAAAGTCATTCGATTTTAGTTCATCAATAAGGGATTTTGGATTGGCGAAGTGTTTAAGATCCCACGTGAAGATCTTGTACTTTTCCATGTAATGAATATCCAGTACAATCGCGTCAGCCGGTATTTGCTTTTCACGGAAGGTCTGGGCCATGCTAAGGACTTCTGTAGCCGGGTAATAACTGTACCGGCATTGTTGATAACCGATACTCCAGCGTGGAGGCAGAGGAATGCGCCCGGTGAGCCAGGTGTAATGCTGGATAACCTCAGCAACGGATGCTCCATATATATAGTAATAGTTTAATTCACCGGCATCAACAGAAAAGCTGGAGAAGCGATTGTTGGATGCGCCAAAATTGAAAAAAGACTTGTGTGAATTGTCAAGAAATATTCCATACTGAATTCCGTGATGAATGCCAATATAGAAAGGCATACTGCAGTAGAGAGGGTCGGTCCCTGAATTGTAAGCATATGCATCCGTGTTCCAGTTCTGATATCCTGTGCCTTTTCGATCCAGAGGACCCGTCTTCTCGCCCAATCCGATGAATCTTTCTCCCTCCTGTAGTTTCTTGTAGGTCGTGACTTGATCACCGATCCAGGATGTTCCCAGGCCCTGATCGTCCTCATTCAAAACAGTTCCAGATGCATCGGTGAAGCAAAATGAGATTGGATTCTTCAGGATTGATAATCCGGTGATACCGGTCTTGATGGAGATTGAGTTACCCAGATCCTCCAGGGTGAAATCAACCGGTAGTGGTGAGCTAGCCACCGCATATGAAAAGTCTTCGAAAGTTTCTACTCCCGATACAGTGATGTTGATGATTGCGGACGAAAATATTTGTATGCGGAAGAATCCCTCGGAGGTCTTGCCCACAAATCCATTTTCGGTCTTCAGATAAGAGACCAGGTTGCCGAGTCGGTTACTTACACTTGACATGAATGTTCTGGCTTAAGACGTCCAAGTAAGCGCAAACGATAACACTTAACCAAAAAACAAGGGCCAAAATATTAGGGAAACGGTTGTTACTTTTTTCTAACGGCCTTGCGGATGGAGGAGTCCCGCACGATCAGCTTTGTCTTCAGGATCTTCGTCTCAGGTTGTGGCTCCTGGTCTTTGTCACCAGCTTCGATTTGCCGTATGAGGAGGCGGGCAGCTTCCTGGCCCATTTCAAAACCAGGTTGATCCACGGTGGTCAGGGAAGGTTCTATTAAAGAGCCATAAGACCAATTGCTGAAACCCACCAGACCTACGTCCTGTGGAATCCTCAAACCTTTTTCCTTTATCGCCATCATCGCTCCGATAGCCATTGGGTCATTGTTGGTAAATATCGCATCGGGTGGATTGGGCATAGCAAGAAGTTTCTTGGTGGCACGGTTGCCGTCTTCCTGGCTGCCGGATGGACATTCCTGAATCATCGAGTCTTTGATTTCCATCTTATGTTCTTTCAAGGCATCAATGTATCCTCGTTTCCTGTCTGCGCTGATAATCAAGCTGGGTGCTCCCTCAAGGTGGGCAATCCGCTTATATCCCTGATCAATCAAGTGTTCTACTGCCTCTTTGGCCCCGATGTAGTCATCAACGATGACTTTACTGGTGCTGGGATTGTTATACATACGGTCGTAGAATACAACAGGAACGCCTTTTGATATAATTGATTCAATGTGGTCAAAGTTCTTGGTTTCCCGGGAGACTGAGATGAGCATGCCATCTACCCGGCTATTGAACAGGGCCTTGATATCCGTTTTCTCTCTCTCATAGGATTCATTCGATTGCGCTAAGATGACACTGTATCCTGCCTGATAGGCGACATCTTCAACTCCGCTTATAACGGTGGAGAAGAAGAAATGAACCAATTCTGGAATAATCACGCCTATGGTATTGGTTTTCTTCTGACGAAGATTGAGTGCAACAATGTTTGGTTGATAATTTAGCTTTTCAGCCAGTGCATGGACAACCTTCTTTGTTTCCGTACTGATATCGGGATGGTCTTTCAGCGCCCTTGACACCGTAGAAGGCGAAATGCCCAACTCTCGGGCAATATCTTTGATCGTAACCTGGTTGAATTTCATCGTCTTTGACTGCTTTGGGAATGAATTGCGATCTTTTTGTTAAATTAGATAATTATTGCAAACGATTGCGGTTTCGATTTCATTAAATAATGTTGAAATTTTTACCGGGAAGGCGTTGTTAAGTCTCTTTTTCAAGGTAATATTGGTCAAATATACTCTGTAAAATAGTTCTTTTAAACACGTTAAACCCAATTAGTAAACCCAAACTAAAACCTGTATGATCAAATTTTACTTGCTCGTCAAAAGGTTACTTCCCGTGGTTTTTCTAGCATCATGTTATTCCATGGCGCTGGCACAGGATAGAGCCGTAACTGGTAGGGTGACATCAAAAGATGATGCCTCATCCGTACCCGGAGTTAACATACTCGAAAAGGGGACCAGCAATGGTACCGTTTCCGATGCTGATGGTAACTACAAAATAAATGTGGGCGCGAATGCCACCCTCGTGTTCTCTTTTGTGGGTTATGCCACCAAAGAAGTTGCGGTTGGGTCGCAGAACAAGGTGGATGTAACGCTCGATTCTGACGTTACGGCCCTCCAGGAAGTGGTCGTAACTGGTTACGGCTCGCAGGAAAAAAAGGAGATTACAGGTGCTGTGGTTTCCATGAAGCAGGAGAGTTTTAACAGGGGTGCCATCCAGGACCCATCTCAGCTTCTGCAAGGCAAAGTTGCTGGTGTAAGCATTGTAAAGGCTGGTAGTGACCCCAACGAACCTTTCACTGTTCGAATGAGAGGGTTAACAACTGCAGGCGCAAATACTTCACCCTTGTATGTAATCGATGGTGTGATTGGTGCGTCTATCGCTAACGTTGACCCTAACGACATCGCATCAATTGATGTGTTGAAGGATGGATCTGCTGCAGCTATTTATGGCACCCAGGCTTCCAGCGGTGTGATCCTCATCACAACCAAGAAAGGTAAGGCTGGCAAGACTGTCGTTGATTTCAACTCTTATGTTGCCATGGACAACATTGCAAAGTCTGTTTCGCACATGGATCGTGCACAATATTTAGGAGTAGGCGGAACGGATTTGGGTTCAAACACAGATTGGACAAAGCAAGTAACCCAGACCGGCGTTACTGTTGTGAATAACCTTGGATTGAGTGGTGGCGTTGGCAATACCCAATATCGCTTCTCGGTTAACGTTCGTGATGTACAAGGTATCTTGAAGAACAGCGGTTTCGATCAACTTAATGGTCGCTTCTCTTTGCAACAACAAGCATTCAATGGCAAAGTAAGATTCAGCCTCGATGCTTCTTCAACGACCAGGAATACCAACTATTCTTTCCAGGAGGCGTTGCGTTATGCAGTAACATACAATCCTACTGCACCCATTTATGATCCAGGCAGCAATAGTCCGACAACAGGTGGTATTTATTATGAGGCTAGCTTATTTGATAACTTTAACCCTGTAGCTATCCTGAATCAAAACCAGAACGACGGAAAGAAGACAACCATCAACGTGAGCGGAAAGTTGGATGTCGACATCCTTCCCGGGTTGACCGCTACGGGTACTTATGCTATCCAGAGAGAAAATGAAATCCTCGGTCAGTACTATTCAAAATATGCCTACTTCCGTGGATTCAATAGAACTGGTCTTGCAAATAGAAATACGAATGTGGGCAACAGGGACGTTTTGGAAATGTACCTCGCCTACAATAAGCAGTTCAACGACCTTAACCTCGCATTGACTGGTGGATATTCCTTCCAGGAAAGAGCTACTCAAGGTTACGGTGTTTCTACAGGTAATTTCCTTACAGACGCGCTTGGTTACAATGCACTGGCAAGCTCACAAGATCTTGCCAAAGGTGGGTTGACGACGCTGAGTTCTTACGCCAGCCCTAACCAAAGGCTTATCGGTTTCTTCGGTCGTGCAAACGCAAACTATAAGGAGACCTACTTGCTGTCTGCATCTGTTCGTCAAGAAGGATATTCAGGTTTCGGACTAGGAAACAAGTGGGGAACATTCGGTGCTGTGAGCGGTGCAGTGGTGTTGAACAAACTGTTTGATATACCAGCAGTAAGCAACTTAAAACTGAGAGCAGGTTGGGGATTAACAGGAGCACTTCCTCCCACATACGGACTTTCCCAGACTCAGTATGGTCAAAGCACAAGCTATGGTTACAGCGGTGGAGGCCTAATCCCTGTGGTAAACACAACACTTGCCCCTAACCCTAACTTGAAGTGGGAGCAGAAGCAGGAAATCAACGTTGGTGTTGACTTCGGGTTCCTTAATAACCGCCTGACTGGTTCATTAGATGTGTATCAGAGAAATGCCAAAGACTTCATCTTGTCCAGGCCTATCGATGCATCTCAAAACGTAGCCTCTACCCAATACCAAAACCTTGGTGAGATCAAGTCCAATGGTGTGGAATTGGCAGTGAGCTATGCAGCCATTCAGAAATCGGATTTCACCTGGACCACCACTTTGGTAGCGTCCCATGTTAAGTCAGTACTTGTGAAACTGTACAGTGGAACCGAAACGGCTACTGGCCTTCCTGAAGTTGGTTCGGCCCTCGGTGCACCTGGTCAGAACAGTACTTATACTATCCAGAACATTGCTGGTCAGCAAGTCGGAACCATGTGGGGACCCACCTATCAGGGTGTGGATGCATCGGGTAACCCGATCCTCAGCGCTGCCCCAGGCATTATCGGACACGGTTTACCTACTATGGATTTGGGCTGGACCAACAATTTCACGTACAAGAACTTTGATTTCAACATCTTCTTCCGTGGAACTTTCGGACATCAGCTTATCAACTCATACCGGGCATTTTACGAGCCCGTTATTGGTGGCCAGATCTCCTCATACAACCGTGTTAACACAAAGTATTTTGATCCTAATTTGAAGAATGCACAGTGGTCAAGCTACTATGTAGAAAATGGTGACTTTGTAAAACTGGATAATGCTCAATTGGGCTATAACTTCCGGTTCGCTCAAGGTTCAATGGTTTCGAAATTGCGTGTTTACGTTGGGGGTAACAACCTTTTCGTGATCACAGGCTACACCGGAACTGATCCTGAGGCCAGGTTAACTGACTCTGGTGCAACTGACAACGGAGCTGTAAATCCTGCTCCTAACCCCTTGGCACCTGGTATTGACCGGAGAAACAACTATTTCCGGGCAAGAACCGTTACTATAGGCGTCAACCTTTCATTCTAAGACATGCCAGAATCTATGAAAACAATACAAACAATGAAAAGAGTAAATTTTTTGCCGACAATTTTGCTTAGTGCTGGATTGGTTGCTGTAAGCTGTACTAATCTTGATGAGAACTTAAAAGACACGCTTACACCAGCTAACTTCCCTAAGAGCCCTACGGAAATCGATGCGTCCCTGGTTGCTCCTTATACAAACTTGTATAACAACTATGGTCACAATGGTTTCTTCACACTGCAAGAAATCACTACAGATGAGGCAATGATTCCTCAGCGGGGTGGTGACTGGTATGATGGTGGACAGCCTCAGGCGCTTCATTCACATTTCCAAACTGTTTCTATTGCGAAACCTGAAGGATTTGATGCCTTTTCTGGAACTTGGAACAATGCCTATGCAGGTATCAGTGCTGCTAACCGGTTGATCGTGCAACCAGGTATTGCTGAGAACCCAGCTAAGGTTGCCGAGCTTAAAGTGCTCCGCGCCTGGTATTACTTTTACCTATTGGATGGATTTGGAAACATACCACTTTCAACCAAACTGGGTGAGAACCAGGGACAAAAGACTCCTGCGGACATCTATGCATTCCTTGATGCAGAGTTGACTACAAATGTTCCACTCTTAACTAAGGCTGCGAACTACGGACGTCTTACATATTGGGCTGGCAGGGCAATTCAGGTTAAGCTGTACCTCAATGCACAGACTTATACAGGAACTGCACAGTATGACAAGGCCATTGCGGCAGCGGATGACATCATCAACAATGGTGGTTTTGGACTGGAGCCCAATTATTTTGATATCTTCAGCGCTTCTAACAATGGTTCAAAAGAGCATATCTGGGCTATTCCTTTTGACCGTGCCTATGTGCAAGGGTTCAACCTTCCTCAGATGACTCTTCACTATGGCAGCCAGGCAACCTATAAGTTGCAGCAGCAGCCATGGAACGGCTATTGCTCCCTTGAAGACTTCTACAATAGCTACAATGCAGGTGACAAGAGAAAGAATGCCTTTATTGTAGGTCAACAGTATGCAGCTGACGGGGTAACGAAAATTACTGATGACAGCTACGAGAAGACTCAGGTCACTGGGGATGTAAATAATACTATTGACCCAGATGGTGCGCCTTTGAACTTCACACCTAAAGTGAATGAGTTCCTACCGAATGCTTTGCGTCAGTCTGGCGTACGTTTAGGAAAGTTCCAGTTTGCAATTGGTGCTACTCCTAACCTGGATAACGACTTCCCGGTATTCCGTTTGGGTGCCATTATGCTGGATAAAGCTGAGGCGATTTTTAGAAAGAGTAGCAATTTTAGTGACCCTACCGGGCTTGCTCTGGTTAACCAGGTTCGTGCACGTACAGGTATGCCGAACTATGCTAGTCTTACTTCAGACGAATTATTGGCTGAAAGAGGCCGCGAATTGTTCTCTGAGGCTTGGAGAAGGAATGACTTGGTTCGTTTCGGCAAGTACCTCGCACCTTGGTTTGGTAAGCCTGCAACAGACGATGCGCACATCAACTTGTTCCCGGTGCCTCTGTCACAAATCACAGCAACTGCCGGATCTGCGACTGCACTTAAGCAAAACGCTGGCTATTAAGTCAAGGCTTGCATAAGGGAATTCTAAAGTCCCGCCACGATCTTCGTGGCGGGACTTTATTTTTTTGTAATTGCCCCGTCTTTGTAAGTCCTTTGCATACATGATTTCCCGGATCAAGGTTTGTTTCTATTGTGTGGTAAGCGTGTTTCTGAGCGGCTGTAGTCAGCAGAAGGAACTGAAACCGGATCACCCGACACTTTTTCAACTGTTACCTGAATCTTCTACTGGGATATCCTTCTCGAACGACCTCAGCTACACGGAAGAGTTTAATGTGTACACGTACCGCAGTTTCTACAATGGTGCGGGCGTAGGTCTCGGGGACATTAATAATGACGGTCTGGTCGATATTTTCTTTTGTGGAAATCAGGTTTCCAATAAACTCTACCTCAACCAGGGAAATTTCAAGTTTAAGGACATTACAGACGCCGCAGGACTTTCCTCTGTCGGAATATGGTCCACAGGTGTAAGTGTCGTAGATGTCAATGGTGATGGCTGGTTGGATATTTACGTGTGCAAGTCTGGAAATCCGAAAGGGGAGAGACGGAACAACGAATTGTTTATCAATAACCACGACCTCACGTTCTCAGAACGGGCAGAAGAATTCGGTATCAATGACAAGGGACTTTCGACTCATGCTGTATTCTTTGATTACGACAAGGACGGCGACCTGGATTGCTACCTGCTCAACAATTCGTTCCGGTCAGTCGGTAACTACGATCTCCGCAAGGATCAAAGGAAAATTCGCGATACACTTGGAGGAAACAGGTTGTACAGAAATGATAATAACCACTTTGTGGATGTCAGCAAAGAAGCAGGGATCTATGGAAGTTCAATTGGATTTGGTCTAGGGGTTACCGTTGGGGATATCAACAAAGACGGATGGGAAGACATTTATGTGTCGAATGATTTCTTTGAGCGTGACTATTTGTATATCAACACGAAGAACGGAAAGTTCAGCGAGGTACTTGAGTCAGCGGTTAAAGAGATTTCCATGGGCTCAATGGGGGCGGATGTGGCAGACATAAATAATGATGGGTTCCCCGAAATTTTTGTGACTGAAATGCTCCCGGAGATTGAAGGCCGGTTGAAAACCAAGGCTTCATTCGAGAACTGGCAAAAGTACCAATTGAACGTAAGCAGTGGTTATCACCACCAATTCCCAAGAAATGTACTCCAGTTAAACAATGGAGACGGAACTTTCAGTGAAATCGGGAGGTTGGCAGGGGTGTATGCGACTGACTGGAGCTGGGGCGCCCTGATTGCAGACCTGAATAATGATGGCCAGAAAGATCTATTTGTCGCTAATGGCATTTACAAAGATCTTCTTGATCAGGACTACGTCAATTTCATGGCTGATCCCAATACTGTCCGGGAGATATTACAGCGCGATAAGCAGGTCATCAAACGACTCGTTGACTCAATTCCTTCAGAGCGGCTTTCAAACTATTCATTTGAAAATCAAGGAGACTTGACATTTGTTGACAGGGCTGAAGCATGGGGATTGGATATGCCCGGCTTTTCAAACGGCTCGGCTTATGGCGACCTGGATAATGATGGCGACCTCGACCTGGTTGTCAACAATGTGAACATGAGGTCATTTGTGTACCAAAACCAAACTGATACATTGTTAGGTAATAATCATTATCTCAAGTTTATTCTTATCGGGAGGGATGGAAATCAATTCGCCCTGGGCGCTCAGATTTCCATCCATGATAAAGGACAGGATTTTTACCAGGAGATCGCACCCATGAGGGGCTTTCAGTCTACGGTGGATGCCCGGTTGAATTTTGGATTGGGCAACCGCTCTATGGTTGATTCAGTGATAGTGAAATGGCCTGACCTGACGGTTACCCTCTTGAACAATGTTTCTACCAATCAAATTATGACGCTTAACGAGAAGGATGGACTTCCGGTGAGCATCAAGAATTTAAAGAGTTCTTTACCTCCAATTTTCAAGAAGGAAACAGCGTCCACAGGCATCGATTATCGTCATGTGGAGAATGAGTATGTAGATTTTGACCGTGACCGTTTGTTGTATCACATGTTGAGCTCGGAAGGCCCGCGGATGAGTGTTGGGGACGTGAATGGGGACCATCGGGAT
>JANYHW010000068.1 GCA_025358885.1 Cytophagales bacterium
CAATTTTATCCAACCGAAACTGCTCGTCAAATAATCCTCTCGATTTGTTGTTCATCTATTTTCTCCTTTTTCTCAAGAAACAAAATTTATAGATAAATTGATAGGGTTTTTAGAGATACCCTCTATTTAGTCACGACTTCCACCAAGATACAACATCACATAATACACCAGCGTGGTGATGGCACCAATAGCAGCTACCACATACGTCATCGCCGCCCACTTGAGCGCATCTTGCGCCATATCATATTCCTGCGGGGTAACGATATTGCGCGTCTTCACCCAGGCGAGGGCACGACGGCTGGCATCAAATTCCACCGGCAACGTAACGAGGGCGAACAAGGAGAACACACCGTAACAGACAATCATTACCAGCAATGCTGTCTTCCAGGGAAGAAAGCCGCCCGCAAAAATACTTCCAAACATCATCGCCATCATCATGAAGTTCAATACACTCGCGCTGATGCTTTGAATGGGCACCATGGCCGAACGAAACTCCAGCATGCTGTAAGCCGTGGCATGTTGCACGGCGTGACCACACTCGTGAGAGGCAATCGCCGCCGCCGCCGCGTTTCTTCCCACAAATACCTCCTGACTTAAGTTCACGGTTTTGGTAGCCGGATTGTAGTGGTCCGTCAACTGACCTTCTACACTTACAACCTTTACATCATGAATGCCATTGTCAGCCAGCATGAGGCGCGCCACTTCTGCACCTGAAAGATCTTTCGTCAGGTGCGTTTGTGAGTACAGTTTGAATTTACTCTTCAGTCGAGAGCTGATCATCCAGCCGACGAGCATGAAGAAAATACCAATGATCAATGCCATTCCCGTCATAGTTTCTGTGATTAAGTTTTCTTTATTTTTTCAATTATCCCCGAGGTGGAGTAACCCGGCACAAATTCGATGGTCTTCACCTCTCCGCCATTCTTTTTCACAACATCTGCGCCAACGATATTTTCTGCCAAATAGTCACTTCCCTTGACCAAAACATTGGGAAGGAGCTCGGAAATCAATTTCAGTGGGGTGTCCTGGTTGAAGAAGACCACCAGGTCGATAAACTGAAGGGAAGCCAGCACGTGGGCCCTGGAGTTTTCATCCTGGATGGGCCTGTTTGGGCCTTTGAAGCGCGACACGGACTCATCGGAGTTCAATCCCAAGACCAGTTTGTCGCCAAGTGACCGGGCTTTCTCCAGGTAATCAACATGGCCCAGGTGCAGAATGTCAAAGCACCCATTGGTAAACACGACCTTGAGGCCTTTTCGTTTCCAGCTCTCTACAAGTTCCTTCGCGGAGACAAGATTCTTTATTTTTTCGGCTGATTTTTCCATTTAATTAGCCAGTAACTGATGATCAAAGATATGACACCGCCAACGATCATGGTCAACGTCTGCCAGGCATGAAATATAAATACAAACGCGATGGCATCTGCCCTTGGAAGATTGTACAACATGACGAGCCCCAGAGGTACTATCGTATGGTAAGAGCCCGCTCCACCCGGGAGCGGTGCTGCCATCGCAATGGCTCCGAGTGCAAAAACAGCAAGCACGGCGCTGAAGCCAAGTTGGTTTGTGGTATCAAAAGCTTTGATGACACAATAGCTCATGAGAAAGTATAGAAACCATATAAAGAGCGAATAGAATATGAAAAGCCATTTATTTTCCAGGTGGAAAACCGAGAGAAGGCCCTCCTTAAATCCCTGAAAAATCTTCAATAGTTTTTCATTCCGACGGAATCGCCAGGCGACCCCCCCAAGGATGAGCAGACCAATCAGGACCAGCCAGGCCCACAAGGGTATATGAATTCCGTCGCCACTGCCTGAACCTACGCCCAATGAAGAAAGAAAATCTATCAGTTTGTCCCATTCTACAACAAAGGCAAGGGCAATGACAAGCAAGAGGCACATAACATCCACGATCCGTTCTACCACTACGGTCCCGAAGGAAGTCTCGACCGGTGTGTCTTCAAGTTTATACAGGTTGTAACAGCGCGACACTTCTCCTCCCCGGGGAACGGCCAGGTTCACGAGGTAGCCAATCATGAGAGATAGGAAACTGGTGCTCAGCTTAACATGGTTGCCGGAAGGAGCCAGAAGCATTCTCCATCTTTCCGCACGAATCGTATGGCTGATGAAGGCAACAACGGCCATCAACAGCAACCAGGTTTTGGATGAATCATTCCACGCCTTTAGGATAAAATCAAATTTGTTCTCCCCTTCACCCACATTGAGACCACGGAGAGAAAGCCACAGTAGCAAGGCCGTGAGACCAAGCATCAGAATATATTGTGCAGCAGTGCGAAGGGCTTTGGGCAAGTTCTTTTATTTGAAATTGAGGTTCTGACTTACAAAAGTATCGTTTCGGAATGATTCCTGTTCAATCTGCAAAAATCTGTGCTCCAGACAGCGATAGGGACTGTGGAAAATGTTTTTTCATGCGCTGATTCCATATTCATTTCTCCTCCAGCAAGATATTGTCAATCAACCTTATCTCTCCCACATATGCGGCAATCAGCAAGATGGAGTGTTCTGGCGAGACAACGTTTTCCAGGAGGCTGAAGTTTTCCGTATCAGCCAGGGCAAGGTATTCCATTTTGACACCTTGCTTAAGACAAGTTGCCGCCATCTCACCCCGCAACGTCATCAATTTTTCGCCCCTCATGAGACGCTGCCGCGTTTGTTTCAGACAGTCATACAATATTAATCCCTGCTTACGCTCAGTTGCACTTAATCTTTTATTCCTCGAAGACATTGCCAGACCATCCTGCTCTCTCACAGTCGGCTCACATTCCAGTTTTGTATTGAATTTCAACTCTTCTGCGAGGCGCGCAATCACCTTGAACTGTTGGTAATCTTTTTGGCCAAAATAAGCCTTATCAGGTTGAACAATGTTGAAAAGCTTTGACACCACCAGTGCCACGCCGCTGAAGTGACCCGGTCTGAATTCTCCTTCCAGGATCTTATCCAGTTTACCGAAATCAAATGAAAGTTGGATGGGGCCCTTGTACATCTCCTCATTTTCCGGAGCAAAAACTATATCGCAGCCATGACCCTCAAGCATGGCTACATCCGCTTCCATGGTGCGAGGATATTTGGCCAGGTCCGCAGGGTTGTTGAACTGGGTAGGGTTGACGTAAATCGAGCACAGGGTGAGCGAATTCCCGGCTTTCGAAGCTCTGATCAAGCTCAAGTGCCCAGGGTGCAATGCCCCCATAGTTGGGACAAATCCAATGGTTTTTTTAGAGCAACGGGCATGCTTCAAATGGGCCTGCAAGGCCCCTATTTCCTTGAAAATGTTCATTCCAAGCCGTTTTTTGAAGGGCGCAAATATAGGCTTAATAATTGATTCACAGTTGAATAGAGGGTGAATTTACCGTACCTTTGTGCTCTTGTTTCCTTATAAAAACCATTACTATGTCTAAACTGCGTATTCTCTATGTAGCCAGCGAGATCAATCCCTTTCTACAAACCTGTGAGGTCGCCGAATTTGTTCGAAAACTACCCCAGGCCATGCAGGAAAAGGGGATGGAAATCCGCATCCTGGTACCCCGATTTGGATTGATTAACGAGCGTAAGAACAGGTTGCATGAAGTTGTCCGTCTTTCCGGTATCAATATTTCTGTTGGGGATGAAGAGAAACCCCTGATCATCAAGGTGGCTTCCATTCCAAATGCAAAACTCCAGGTGTATTTCATTGACAACGAAGACTATTTCCATCGCAAGTCAGTATTTCACGACAAGGAGAACAAGTTCTATGAAGACAATGACGAACGCGCCATCTTCTTTTGCAAAGGCGTTATCGAAACTGTGCGAAAGCTTGGATGGACTCCCGACATTGTGCATTGCAATGACTGGATCACCAGCTTTATTCCTTTGTACCTGAAGACCACCTACAAGAACGATCCACTCTTTAAAAACACCAAGACTGTTTTTACTATCTACAACAACAGCTTCAGCCATAAATTCAAGGGTGACCTGATGGGCAAGGTGAAGATGATGGACATTGAGGACAACATGCTTGGCCACCTTAAGACGGCTGATTACGAAGGGTTCATTAAATTGGGAGCCCAATTTGCAGACATTGTTTCTGTGGCCGGCGACAATAAAAAATTGGAAGGATTAGTAAAGAAGATTAAAGAGAAGAAAGTTGAAACCATCGAGAAGGACGATAACTACACTGAGTCGTTTTACAACCTTTATACGGAGTTGGCGGGGTAATACAGCGGGCCTGCTGCTGTGCTTTCTTATTCTTCTGTTTCTTTCTTGCAAAGACGATTCAGCGTATATAGGTTACCCGAAGGATCCGCGGTTGAGCACACATTACATTGAGATACCACTCCACCCGAGTGTTCTGCAATACAGTGCCATCCTGACCAGAAATTCTCCCACCGATAAGGTGGCGAGGTTCATGTTTGGTCATTTCAATGATCCTGAATTCGGCAATATAGAGGTGCAAGGTTACGCGGGGCTATCACCACCAACGGTGACGATAAGTCCACCCTCTACGGCAACCGTGGACTCCCTTATTTTGGAATTGAATCTTGACTTTTACTACTATGGAACGCACGACTCCTCACAGCAGCATGTACAGGTGTTTGAAGTACTGGACACCATTCAACCAACGGCAGGATATTATACCACCACCGTGATCAATCATGGGACCCAGCCCCTGGGAGACGCTTATTTCAGTGTTAGTCCGGAAAATTTTGATCTGGCACTTGGACTCAATGCCGATGCAGACACCTCAAATAATATTCATCAGAAGGTTCGGATAAAAATCCGGGGTGACTACGGGGCAAACCTTCTATACGACATGATCACGAATACAGCCTTGTTTCAGGATATAAAGCCATTTATCGGTAAGTACAAGGGCTTTGCCTTTATCTTAAAAGATGGGGATAAGATTGTCGGCGTGAATCCGGTGTTTACGGGAACAACGCCCGGCACAAAGTATACAAGAATGTGCCTTTACTACAGCGACCAGGGTGTTCAGAGTCGGGCAGACTTTCCTCTTTACTATGCCAATAACTATTCCATAGGGATCACATTTCCAGGGGTGAGCTTCACTACAATTTCAACAGACCGGTCTCCAACCGCCTTGTCTGGTATTGGAAATTACACAGAGTTCATTCCCTCCGACAAGCGCTTCTACATGCAAAGTGGTACAGCCCTTGTTACAAAACTTGATCTTCGAAGTTTTTATGATTTTGCAGATACCCTCAAGAATGCGGTCTTCAACTCAGCCGAAGTCGTATTCAACAACGTCGGCACAAAAAAAGGACCGTATCAGGTTCAATTAAGGTTGCTGGATTCCACAAACTACTTCAGAAGTCCATATGTTGACAGCCTCGTTAATGGGGCCGTGAAACAGGTGATTGATCCGTATCTCGGAAAAATACCCACAGCACTCGCCGTAGCTTCGACCACCTCCAACGCCATCGATGTGCGTGCCGATCAGGGATTCCTGGTAAATGTCGCCGTGGACAATACCATAGGAAAATTTTTCGTTACAGAATTCTGTCAGCAAATCTATAAAGTCAAAACTGACCCACGCCGGGTAAAATCATTGGGGCTGATGGCTGCGGAGACAGAATTTTCCAAGTCCGTTAGTTCACTCGTGCTGGATCCCGGTATTGTGCTGCGGCTTTATTATTCACAACCCGTTATCAAAGTCAGGTAATATGTGCGGCATTGTAGCCTATGTCGGATACCGTCAGGCAAGTGAGGTCATCATCAAAGGCCTCAAACGTCTTGAGTATCGAGGTTACGATAGCACAGGCATCGCGTTGGTGAACGGAGGCCTGAACGTGTATAAGAAGAAAGGGAAAGTTTCAGAACTTGAAACCTACCTGAAGGGGATGGACCTCAATAGTCACATTGGCATGGGTCACACCCGCTGGGCCACTCATGGTGAACCCAACGACGAGAATGCTCACCCTCATTATTCCGCTACCAGGAACCTGGCCATCATCCACAATGGCATCATTGAAAATTACGCATCCCTGAGGAAAGAGTTAACGCGGAAGGGGCATACCTTCCTGAGTGAAACTGACACGGAAGTTTTTATTCATTTCATCGAAGACATTTACGAGAAGGAAAAATGCTCTCTGGATGAGGCTGTGCGCCTGGCCCTAACCAAGGTCGTTGGAGCTTATGCCATTGTTGTCATGTCTTTTGAGAATCCGAACATGCTCATCGCTGCACGCAAAGGAAGTCCGCTGGTGCTGGGCATTGGCAAAGGTGAATTCTTCATGGCTTCGGACGCCACACCCATCATTGAGTACACGAATGAAGTGGTATATCTTAATGACCAGGAAATTGCTCTGGTTGATAATGGAAAGTTGACAATCAAGAATGTCGCCAACCTCCCGCTGACACCCTACATCCAAACCGTGGACATGGAACTTGAGGCCCTTGAAAAAGGCGGATACGACCACTTCATGTTGAAAGAAATTTTCGAGCAACCTCGATCCATCCTGGACTGTATGCGCGGAAGATTGGACTCCGCATCGAATCGACTGATCCTTGGAGGTTTGCGCGAATACATTAAAAAACTGGTCAACGCCGACCGTATCATGATCGTCGCCTGTGGTACGTCATGGCATGCGGGGTTGGTTGCAGAGTATTTCTTTGAAGAATTTTGCCGCATTCCTACTGAAGTAGAATACGCTTCCGAATTCCGCTACCGCAATCCGATAATCCGGGAAGGCGACGTGGTGATTGCCATCTCGCAATCCGGGGAGACAGCCGATACGCTTGCCGCCATCGAGCTTGCCAAATCAAAAGGCGCTATCATCTTCGGTGTTTGCAATGTGGTGGGCTCCTCTATTCCGCGATTTACTCACGCCGGAACATACACGCATGCAGGACCTGAAATCGGAGTCGCGAGCACAAAGGCTTTCACCGCACAACTTACCGTGCTGAACATGATCGCGTTGATTGTAGCACACACCAAAGGCACCATCACTGAGCAGAAATTTCATGAGATGCTGGTGGAAATGGAGCATATCCCCTCTAAAGTGGAGCGGGTACTAAAGCAGAACGATAAGATCCACCTCATCGCAGAAGAGTTCAAAGACGTTCACAATTTCCTTTACCTCGGACGGGGTTATAATTTCCCCGTAGCCCTGGAAGGAGCGCTCAAACTCAAAGAAATCTCCTACATCCATGCCGAAGGCTACCCTGCTGCCGAGATGAAGCACGGCCCCATCGCGCTTATCGACAATGAAATGCCGGTGGTGTTCATCGCCACCAAAGACAGTTCTTATGAAAAAGTGGTTTCGAACATTCAAGAAGTGAAGGCACGTAAAGGCCGGGTGATCGCCGTGATTACCGAAGGGGATAAACTGATTCCAAGCATGGCTGAGTTTGTCATCGAAGTTCCTGCAACGCATGAAGCCCTGATGCCGATAGTTTCGGTGGTGCCCCTCCAGCTACTTTCTTACCACATGGCCGTCATGCGCGGGTGCAACGTAGATCAGCCAAGGAACCTGGCGAAGTCGGTGACGGTGGAATAACGGAAGACGGCTTTTCTTACCCCTACCTCCTTCTCGTAACGTTCTGTATTACAATAGAAACGACCCATCTGTGGGAGTCGAACTATTCACCCTATCAGGTCGAATTATTTGAGAAAGTGAGGTCTAAAGGAGGATATTCTTACCCCTCTCGGATACCGGAAAATATCCAAAACACTTTCAGAACGAGGTTATCGGTCAATGGAGGGTAAGAAATTATTACCTGCCCATGTATTCAGTATATACAAAAAGGGGAACGTAAGATTGGAGAGGGTGAACCGACCCGATGATATCACTGTTTCAATTCCGGTAGTAGAGGTTCACAAATCCCTATTTGAACTGATTGAGGGTTACGAGGTAATGAATCAACTATCCGACAGATGATAGTTTCTTCACCTTAATCACCGTCTTGCTGGAACAATCCACAACTTTTGATATTTCACGAATCGTCAACCCTTTCTTCAAATTCTTCAATATCATTTGAGATTGTTCCTTCTTCAAGAAATCCCTATCCGATTCGATCGAACCTATCGGTCGTCCCAATACTCCACCCTTCTGAACATAAACCTGTCTCCCAACCATCGTTCTTTCCCTTATGTTCTCCAACTCCATTTCGTAAAGGGAACTCATAACAGAACTTATCATCTTCCAAATGGGGTTCTTTTTACCGTTGGGACGAGATTGCAAACCTATATTCCTAACCACTACATTAACCCCTTTTTCTTCCATCCATTCCAAGGTTCTGATAACATCCCCAGTATTCCTACCCAAACGGGAGAATTCCTCCACCACCACTTCGTTAACCTTACTCTCTTCGATTAACTGTGATAACTCCTTTCCCTTCGGTCTTTCCATAAAGGATACCGAACCCGATACCTTGTCGAAAAGTACCAAATCATAGGTATCCTTATCCATTGTGAACCGATCACCCGATTGAGTGATGGTTGATACTCGGTTGTATTTTACTTTCATAGTGTTTTCCGTTTAATCACACGTTAATTGTCCAATGATCCCACCACAAAATCAAGGTTTGGGAGAGAAAAGACCGGAAATAGTGGTTCCCCTTTT
>JANYHW010000071.1 GCA_025358885.1 Cytophagales bacterium
CGGGCCTTGGTATTAAAAGTGTCATAACTTCTTTCATACTTGACATATTGCAAAATCAGGAGACTGGCGGCAATCCCCAGGGAAAGACCGATAATGTTGAGAAATGTAAAGGACTTGTTTCTCAGAAAATTTCGCAGCGCAGACACCAGGTAGTTTCTTATCATAACAGGTATTGGTTAATGAGTCTCCACAGGGACAAGTACAGCTATTCGTACTTTAATGTTTCCGCCGGCCTGGTCCACGTCGTCTTAATAGTTTGATAGCTAATGGTTAAACCAGCAATGACCATGGATATAAGTCCGGCGATGGCAAACACTCCCCACCCAACCCCTACCCGGTACTCAAACGACTGGAGCCAACGGTCCATCAGGTACCACGTTAGAGGAACTGAAAGAATCAGGGAAATGCCAATCAGGTAGAAATAGTCTTTAGACAACAGCATGAGCAATGATTGTTCTGATGCCCCCATAACCTTGCGGATACTAACCTCTTTGGTGCGGTGTTGCATGGCGAGTGAGGCCAGGGCATAGAGTCCGAGGCTTCCAATGATCATGGCCAGGACAGTTGTCACTGTAACAATTTTTCCCAAGTGCTGGTCATTCCGGTATTGAGCTGCCAGCGACTGGTCCACAAAGGCAAAGTCAAATTCAGATCCATTGGTAAGTCTATCCCAAACACCCTTCACCTCATCCATAGAGGCTGAAAGATTGCCGGGCGCCAAACGCATAATAAGTTTAGGAAATGGTGAATTATCAATGTTTATATTTTCGCTACCACTTAGCGGAATGCTGGCGTTCATTACAAGGACGAGGGGTGCTACACGGCTGTATAGCGATGCATAATTAAAGTCTTTAACAACGCCTATGATTTCATGATCATTAAATGCCTTGCCGGGAATTCGCATTCCAATCGGGTCTTTCCAACCGTACTCCTTGACAAAAGCCTCATTGACAATGACAGCCCGCCGATAATCCGACGTAATTGAATCAGAGAAATTTCGACCATTAGCCACCTCCATTTTTAGCGTCGGCAAATAGTCATCATCCACAACATTCATGGAGAATGTGCGATAGTTGCCCAGGTCGTCGGTATACCCAATGTTCGTCCATCCTCCATTGCCGAAGTCATGCGATGAACCGCAGGATGCCAGGACGGCAGGCACCTTGCTCAACTCCGTCTTGAATTGCTCCGCTTGCTCAAACCCGGCTTTGACCCGTTCAGCCATCCGGCCGGCCCGGGATACGGGCAAGGGTATCACCACCAGTTGTTCACGGTTAAATCCAAGGTCTTTGTTTTGGAGGAAACTTAGTTGCTGCCTCATCACCAAAGTGCTTGAAATGAGAAAGATCGAGAGCACAATCTGAATGCCCACTAATGCTTTCCTCAGGCCTTGCTTGCTGCTCCCTGAGATTTTACCTTTTAGAATCGCTATCGGTTTAAAATTGGAAAGTACAAATGCAGGATAGCTGCCGGCCAATAAACCGATGACAGCAATCAAACACAATAAGGTAAGAATGGAGAATACATCCGGTCTAACCGCCAGGTTCTTCCCAGACAATTCATTGAATGTATTGAGACCAAACCATGAGAAGAACATTCCGATCACAATGGCTACAAGGGTTACCATAAGCGCTTCACCTATGAATTGAGCAATAAGCTGCTGACGTTTCGCTCCCACGACCTTGCGGATACCCACTTCCTTCGCCCTTTGTATAGATCGTCCAATGGACAAGGTGACAAAATTGATACAGGCCACAAGCAAGATCAATGCAGCAATCGCCACGAGGATATAAGAATACTTTTGGTCGCTTACCGGGGCAATTCCAGTCGGAAAGCTGTTGTCCAAATGGATTGAAGTCAGCGGCTGTAGTCCAACCTTGTAATGACTCTTGGCAAAATTCTCTTCTCCCAGGGCTGTGCGGAACACTGGTGGAAATTTCTTTTCCAATTGTCTCGGATCCACCTGATCCTGAAGCAAGACATACGTCTCCGGATTAATGTTAAACCAACCGGATGTTAGGGTTCCGGGGTTATAGAGTCGCGTGTAGTTTAGATCTGACATTAGCAAAGAAAACTGGAGGCTTGAATTGGTGGGGATTTCCTCAACAACAGCCCGCACCACAAATTCCTCAAAGGCTTCCGCCAGTTGAATGGAGATCAATTTTCCTACAGGGTCTTCATTTCCGAAATATTTAAGTGCCGTCGACCGGGTTAATACAATATTATTCTGACCAGACAAGGCCCCCGAAAGACTTCCACGAATGGGCACGAAATCAAATACTTCAAAGAAGTCCTGGCCGCCAATTGATACAGTCTCTGTATACTGGTCCTTGCCAACTTTCACTGCTGCACCGATATTGTTGAACCGGACCTGATTTTCTACTTCGGGGAAATTGGATTTCAGTGTTGGGCCCATGGGAAATGGGGTCACCGTATTAAAGAATTGCTGCTTTTCGCCCCAGTCCTCACTCCCCCAAACCCTGTAGATGCGATTGGCTTTGGTATGAAATGTATCAAAGGTCCACTCATCGTGGACATACAGGGTAATCAGAAAACAAACGGCAATCCCCAAACCAAGCCCAAAAACATTGATGGAAGAATGTAGCTTGCTTGCCATCAGGGACCGCAGAGCAATTGTAATGTAGTTTTTGATCATAAGCTCCAAATAAAGTCGTGAAACCCGAGACACCAAACTACGCTATTCCTCTCCCATCTCAAAGTTTCACGACGTCATATGTAAAAAGGATGAAGTGAAAACAAGGAAAGTTGTATTGAAGTCACCTAATCTTTTTGTTGATTGTCGAAGGTTTGATACTGACTCTATCGAAAATACAGGAACCTAAGTTATTCATACCTCAGAGATTTAACTGGATCACTCATAGCCGCCTTGAGGGTCTGATAGCCTACGGTAATCATTGTGATAATAAGGGAGATCAGAAACGTCAACAGGAACAGCACCGGACTAACTGTCGTGTGATATGCAAAAGTCTGAAGCCACTCCGAGGAGAAATACCAAGCCAGAGGATACGCCAAAACATTGGCGACGACCACCAAGAGCATAAATTCTGCAGAAACAAGTCTTGCAATAGTGAACGAACCAGCACCAAGAATTTTTCTGACGCCGATCTCCTTTGTCCGGGCGACGACCATAAATGACACGAGCCCTAACAAGCCGATCACTGCGATGACTATGGTAATGACTCCAAACAGACCAAATACACTTGCCATGCGATGCTCGGATTGATATTGCTGCTCGAAGCTCTTGTCAAGAAAGAAGTAATTGAAGTCATACCCGGGGAATAGCTTCTGCCATACCTTGCCAATCCCCCCAATGAGCGATTCAGTTTCTGAGGCCTTGTAACGGATGGCGTATAAATACGAATTCTGCGGGGCAAAATCCATGGCCAATGGACCAATGCTCCTCTGTAGTCCTTCCACGTGATAATCTTTGACAACGCCTATCACCACTCCCGCCGGATAGCCTGAGGGTGACGTAATTTTCTTCCCGATGGCCTCGGCGGGAGATGACCAACCAAATGAGGAGACTGCCTTCTCATTTAATACCAAGCCATCCTTCCAGTCTCCGGGGCGGGCTTTCTCAAACCCCCGGCCGGCAACAAGTTCAAGGCCTAGCGTTGAGAGATAGCGTTCATCAATTGCCATATACTCAACGCTGATGGCATCGTCGCCTGTTTTCCCTTCGGGGTAGGCTACCTGCCCTGGCCACCCCGCAATACCCGGAAGGGCATTGGTGAACGTCACATCCTCTACCTTGGCAAGTGATTTTAGTTCGTTGATTAACGTCTCATATGCATTGGGATTCGGTGAAACGGCCCGAGCGGCATTCAATACAATGATTTGATCCTTGTCAAAGCCAAGCGACTGTTTCTCCATGAATTGAAGCTGATCCATTACCACCAACGTACCGATAACCAATCCGATAGAAATGAAAAACTGAAAAACTACCAGTGACCGTCTGAGCTGCACACCTCTGGTTGTTGATTGAATCTTTCCTTTCAGCACTTCCGCTGGTCGCATGGCAGAGAGAACCAATGCCGGATAATATCCGGCAAGCAACGAGACAAATCCTACGAGTAAGACTAGTCCAAGGATAACGGAAGAACTGAGCAGGGTACCGATTTGATAACTCTTGCCCAGCAATTGATTAAATTCTGGCAGGAATAACCCTGCCAGTGCCAAAGCGATCATTGTGGACAAAATCGTCAGCAAGAATGACTCGCTGAGAAACTGTCGGATAAGACCGCTCCTTGTAGAGCCAACAACTTTGCGAAGGCCAACCTCCTTAGACC
>JANYHW010000051.1 GCA_025358885.1 Cytophagales bacterium
GGATCGTTCCAGAGCCTGGTCTCATTTTTCGCTTCTGAAAATAGACTGGATATCCGCGATATCGATCAATTGGTTAAGGAATTGGAAGGTCTAAAAAAGAAAAGACCATGAATGCTTTATTGAACTATTTAATAGAAGCAAACCTCGGCCTTGTATTCTTTGCGGCAATCTATTGGGCCTGGCTCAGGAGTGAGCATGAATTTTCATTGAAGAGGGCATATCTATTGACCTCTATTGGCTTACCATTGACTTTTCCGCTCCTGCACATCCACAGCATAGCGAGCGATGAGTTTGTCCCTTCTCTTGGCCAAGTCGTACCTACCTATTGGCTGCCAGAAATCATCATACATGGGAATATGTTGGCCCAGCCAGGTGCATCAGCCTCCAATGTCTGGTCTGTCGTTGGAGCGCTCTACTTGATTGTTACGATCGTATTGGCAGTCATATTTGTATTTCAATTGAAAAAAATCCTCAGCTTCTTCATTCGCTCAAAGAAATATTCCTGGAATGGCTGTCAAGTGTGCGAATCGGAAGAGCCCAAGCCTACGTTTTCCTTTTTCAGGTTCATCTTCCTAGGTCAGGTCGACAAACTCAGCCAGCAAGAAAAAGAAGACATATTAAAACACGAATATGTCCATGTTTACAAACTGCACTCACTGGATATCATTTTGATCGGCGTCGTTGGCATTCTATTCTGGTTCAATCCCGTCATTCGGTTTTATAAATCGACTCTCTTCCAACTGCATGAATTTGAAGCGGATGCCGAGGTGGTGAAGAATAAGAATATTGACGCTTATTGCAATTTGCTTTCAAAACTGACATTGGATGCAATCGGTTTCACATTGACCCATCACTTCAATAATTCATTAACCATCAAACGCATCAACATGATGAAAACAATGAAAAGAAACATTCAATCCTGGAAACTTTTCATAATCCTCGCCGCAGTGCCCCTGTTGTTCTTTTTGGTCTCATGCCACGACCAGATTGGCCAGGAAATTTCAAAGAGTACGGTCACGCAGGTTGGCAACTATCCGCCGGAGGTACAAGCAGAAATTGAAAAGCTAAAAAAACAGCATCCTGAGCAAACATTTACATACATCGAGGGAAGCCGGGAAGATTTGATAAGGTTGATTGATAAAGCTGGTAAATTCAATTATATGCGGGCCGGCTGGGTCTGGAACAGAAATGGCCAGCAAATTAATGGAGCTCTCTTAAGCAATGTGATTGGCCACGCCGAAGAATTAAAAATGGATGGTGAGGTTTTTACTATTGTCGAGGAATCTGCAGCCCCTGCTACTGGCCAAACTGCTTTCAATGAATACATTGCCACCCACCTGAAGTATCCAGATGCTGCAAGAACGGCAGGGTTTGAAGGAAAAGTATTCGTTGAGTTCATCGTCAATCCTGACGGTACACTTTCTGATTTCAGAATCATTAAATCACTAAGGGAAGATTGTGATCAGGCAGCCATCAATGTATTGTCCAGCAGCCCATTGTGGATTCCGGGCAAGCAAAGAGGAGTCGCTGTAAAGCAACGTTATGTATTACCGATCGTTTTTAGTATGAATGGAAATCCAGGCAACAACGAAGGTATGCTTGAATCAATTAACGAAAAAATGAATATCACGTACGAAAAAATTGACATCGGGGACTTGGTGCGTTGGAATGGTACGGTCATGGCATCAAACGGGACACCATTACCTGGGGTCAACGTAGTAATAAAAAATCATAATCAGGGAACGGTAACTGACTCAAATGGAAAATTTCAACTGGATGCTGAAAAGGCTTCGGCACTAGTAGCCTCTTTTGTGGGTTTTCAATCAGTGGAAATAAAATAAATCTAATCTTACTTCATCCACTCCTTTATTCTATCATAAGGTATCAACACCTCCGTTGGTCCCATTACATACGGTGCCACTTCATAACTGTTGAAATAGAAGGAAATGCCCTCCTGGCTAAATCCGTAGTTGTCATTGAGGCCAAAGTGATTGTCTGGGAAAGTGTACCCGTTAAATTCAAAGGAAGCCGTGTCAGGCAATTCCCTGGTCTTGCGGAATACCTCCTCTCCGATCACATTCAGGGCTTTGTCATAGCCGGGCTTCAGGATATCAGACAACCGAAACGTCTCACCTGATTCCGGACGAACATTGATAAATGTAAGGGCATAGTTGCCATGCGCTCCACCAGCATACGATTCGTCGGTCACCTGAAGGCTTAGCAAGGAATCATTAAACAACAAAAGGGTGATGGCCACATTGCGGTACCACCCTGTCGCATTATCCGGTGTAAGTGCCTTGAACTCTTTGTACTCATCTATGAATTCCTTCCCTTCCGCGTCCATGGATTTCACGTCGCCGGGCTCACCACTATTGACGGCTTTATCAAATTGCTGTTGTAATTTCGTTTGGACTGTCTTGTCCAATCCAGGAAACAACGGATAGTTGACCTCAAAACGGGCGCAGGGTACGGAATCAGAGTTACAGGGAACAGTGGACTCCGCAACGAACTTCTTCATCTCGACGCTTGTCCTGGATTCCTTAAGCTTCGTACCGCAAGCGACAGCCAGGATCCATACAAGCAAGATGATAGATGGCCGGATCATATTTTCTTGTTCAGCACTTCTTCGAGTTTCTTTTGGAGATCGATTCCCCTCAGATTCTTAGCAATGATCACCCCATTCGGATCCACTAAGACTGAAAATGGAATGCCTTCAATATTATAATCCTTTGCCGCCTGACAGTCGAAGTATTTCAAATCGGAAACCTGTGTCCACACCAGTCCATCCTCTTGAATGGCGGCGATCCAGTCTTGCTTCACACGGTCCAGCGACACACCAAGGATCTCAAAACCTTTGCCGTTAAATTGTTTATATGCTTTTACCACATTCGGATTTTCCTGACGACAAGGACCACACCACTTCGCCCAAAAATCCACCAGCACGTATTTTCCCTTAAAGGAAGAAAGGCTCACCACCTTGCCTTCCGGGGTAGGGAGAGAAATCTCCGGTGCCGGCTGCCCAATGGCCGTTTTCTTCAACCGGTCCACGTAGCTCACAAACTCTTTGCTGTATAGATTTTCAGGCCATTCCTTCTTTGCTCTGTCCGACGTTTCCAGGTAAAGGGAAAAATACCTGTCCTTGTCGAAGGCACTTGAGTTCTGAAGCAGGTATATCAATCCAAGTGAGACCGGTGCTTTACGAACAAGGGATGCAGCCGAATCATAAGCCTTAAACATGATTTCTTCCTGATACCTTTTCTGCAGTTGCATGATCTTAGTCTCATTGCCTTCACGGGAGGCACCTTCAAATTCGTTTCCAATCGCCAACGCCGCTTCTGACTTTTGTGCATCTTCCACTATTTTCTGCAGTTGCAATACAAGGTCCTGGTCGGGTGAACCTTTGATCTCAAAAAAACCGTCAGGCTCATTCGCGTCTGCGGTAATGTCAAGATCGCTCTTGTCGAGAACGATATTGATGAACTGACGCTTATAGAAGTCCAATTTATAGTAGCCTGGCTCTGTGATTCTGATCTTCTTTTCAAACGTGTGATCAAACTTGAGTTTGATGGTATCTTCATAGGGTTTCTGGCTGTCCTTTCGAACTTCAGAAAGGACAATGTCTCCGGGCTGGGGATAAGTTACCCTGCCCCGAATGGTGATTTCCTTTCCAGGCTTGTTCCCTGAACAAGCGACCAGCGCAAAGCCAGCAAGGATGAACAGTAATCGAACGTGCTTCATAGTGTATCTAATTTCCTCTCAATTAATTCTGCTGCAATCTTCGGATCGGCCTTACCCTTACTTCTTTTCATGACCTCACCCATAAACATACTGATAATCCCTTTTTTTCCCTTCTTGTATTCTTCCACCTTGAGCGGAAATTCCTTGATCACCTCATCCGTGAGGGCCGACAGGGATTCCATGTTGCTGTTCTGAATGAGATTCATCTCCCGTGCCAGTTCGAATGGATCCACTCTGGCATCCTTCAACATTACCGGAAATAACTTTTGGGATGCTGCGGCAAAGCTAACTTTTCCCTCGTCAATAAGCTTGATAAGTGAGGATAAGTGTACCGGTTCCAGCGGGAATTGATCCATGGCGATACCTTCATCGTTAAGGAAAGATTTCACAGGCCCCATCATCCAATTGGAGACTGCCTTGAAGTTGCCGGTGTGAAGGCAAACCATCTCGAAATATTCCGCAATATCCCTTGTTTCCGTCAGGACAGCAGCATCATATTCGGGCAACAGATACACTTTTACGAACTTCTCCTGGAGTTGTTGAGGAAGTGTGGGCATGGACGCCTTCACTTCGTTAAGCCACTCTTCTGAAATAATCAAAGGACTCAAGTCCGGATCAGGGAAATAGCGGTAATCATTAAGTTCCTCCTTCGTGCGCATGCCATAGGTACGGCCGTCTGAGGCCTGGAAGGTTCGGGTCTCTGAAATCACAGATTTTCCCAGTTCCAAAAGTTCAATCTGCCTTTCAATTTCATGGTCAATGGCATACTGCACGTTGCGGATGGAATTCATGTTCTTGACCTCCACTTTTTTTCCAAATTCCGTGGCACCAACAGGCATCACGGAGACATTCGCGTCGCAGCGCAAGGATCCTTCTTCCATATTTCCGTCACAAATATTGAGGTAACGGACAAGCTTCCGTATCTCGCTCAGGAAGACAGTTGCCTCTTCCGAGTTCCTCAATTCGGGATGAGTGACAATTTCAATAAGTGGAACCCCTGACCTGTTGAAATCTGCCAGTGTGTCGGTTCCTCCCCCCAAATGGATCAGCTTGCCCGCATCTTCCTCGAGGTGAATTCTGTGAAGGCCCACTTGTCGCTTTCCAATCGACTTCGTATGAATGGTGACATATCCGCCCATGCAGATGGGGGTTCGGTCCTGAGTGATCTGGTAGCCTTTGGGAAGGTCCGGATAAAAGTAATTCTTCCGATCAAAAATCTGCCATGCCGAAATCTCCGAATTACAGGCTAGCCCCATTTTCATTGCACATTCCACCGTCGCACGATTCAATTTGGGTAAAGTGCCCGGATGAGCCAGGGTGATTACACCGACATTAGTGTTTGGCGCGGAACCGTATGCTGTAGAATCACCGTTGAATATCTTGCTGGAGGTGAGCAATTGAGCGTGCACTTCAAGGCCGATGACTGCGGTGTATTTGTTGCGTATGGAAACGTCCATTTTTCTTAGACTGTTACTGAGGCCCTCAACCGGATCATGTTAATAGCACTATTCTTTGATTAGCAATTTTGCCTTGTCCAGCACGGTCTGTAATCCTCCCAGGTTCCTGCCTCCGGCGGTTGCATAGAAAGGCTGACCACCGCCGCCACCATCAATTTCTTTTGCAAGCTCCTTCACCAGGTTGCCGGCATGAAACCGTTTGGTTGTCTCCAATTTCTCGCCGATCATCACGGCCACCTGAGGTTTGCCGTCAATATCCGTCGCGAGCACCAGGAGCAGGTCCTCAAATTGATTGCGCAAGCCGTAGGCAATATTTTTCAAGGCCTCAACATTTGGCAAAGTGATTCTTTCCAAAATCAGGGTGTACCCATTAATCTTAACAGCCTTTGCCGCTAGTTTGTCTTTGATTTGGTTAGCCTGTTCCTGGTTCATCGTCTCCACCCTTTTTTCAAGGGCGTGCTTTTCTTCCAGGAGATTCTGCAAAAAAGATGTTGTGTCTTTTGGGTTCTTAAGGAGGGTCTTGATCTCGTTTAGCAAAGCCAAAGACCCATTAACATACTCTTGTGCACCTTCCGCCGTGACAGCTTCAATTCTTCGCACCCCTGCTGCGACTGAACTTTCAGATACAATTTTAAAAAGCCCGATGTTGCCAGTCGCCGGAATGTGTGTGCCCCCACAGAGTTCAACCGAAAATTTTGGGTCAAAGGTGATGACTCGTACATGCTCACCATATTTTTCGCCGAAGAGCGCCATAGCACCCATACCTTTGGCTTTTTCTATGGGCACATCGCGTTGCTCATTCAAACGAATGTTTTCTCTCACCTTCTGATTCACAATCGCCTCCACTTTATAAATCTCTACTTCAGTCATCGCGGCAAAGTGTGAAAAGTCGAATCGAAGAATCTTTTCGTTGACCAGGGAACCCTTTTGTTCAACATGCTTACCCAAGATTTGACGAAGGGCCGCATGGAGAAGATGGGTGGCAGAATGATTATTCATAGTCAGCTTCCTTTTGCCTTCATCCACAGAAGCATAAAACTCAGCATCCAGCTTTTCAGGCAAAGTTTCAGCGAAATGAATAATCAGATCATTTTCCTTCTTTGTATCAATTACTGAAATCTTTTCGTTGATGGATTCCAGTTTCCCGGTATCCCCTACTTGTCCACCACTTTCCGCATAAAAGGGCGTCTTATCCAAAACGAATTGAAAGACTTCCTTGCTCTTTTGTTTCACCCTTCGATACTTGATGATCCTGGATGTTGCCGAAAAGTGATCGTATCCTATAAACTCCGATTTGCCCTCGTCGCCAATCAATATCCAATCTCCGGTTTCTTTAACGGCTGCTGTCTTTGAGCGCGTCTTCTGTTTTTCCATTTCTACGATGAAGGCTTTTTCGTCGACAGCAAGACCTCGCTCTCTGGCGATCAGGGAAGTGAGGTCAAATGGAAATCCAAATGTATCGTATAACTCAAATGCCTGCACTCCGGTGATGGTAGGGATAGATTCAATCCTTTTCAACCCTCTTTCCAATGTCCTCAAAAAGGAAATTTCTTCTTCATGCATTACCCTGCCGACATATTCCATCTGCTGATGCAATTCAGGGAAGACCTCCCTTAACTGAATTCCCAATAGGGGAACAAGCCTGTACATGAAGGGCTCTTTGAAATTCAAATAGGAAAATCCATAGCGCACGGCCCTTCTTAAAATCCGTCTAATCACATATCCGGCACCCGTATTGGATGGAAGCTGTCCGTCGGCAATGGCGAATGAAACTGCACGAACATGGTCCGCCATTACGCGAATGGCAATGTCGGTCTTCGAATCGGCGCCATACTTGGTACCGGCGTGTTGTGCAATAAAATCCATCAAAGGGCGAAATACGTCTGTATCATAGTTGGACATCTTGGCCTGAATAGCCATACACAACCTCTCAAAGCCCATCCCCGTATCCACGTGCTTGTCTGGCAATGGCTCGAGCGTCCCTGAGGCAAGTCTATTGAACTGGATGAAGACAAGATTCCATATCTCTACCACTTGGGGATGATCGCTATTCACCAACTCCCTTCCGGGTTTTTTCTTTACGTCCGATTCCGGTCGCAAATCAATATGTATCTCCGAGCAAGGCCCGCACGGTCCTGCTTCACCCATCTCCCAGAAATTATCTTTTTTACTCCCATTCAGGATGCGGTCATCCGCGACAAATTGCTTCCACAAATCCTTCGCTTCATCATCCACGGGGAGACCATCAGCTTTGTCACCCCCAAAAACGGTAACGTACAGCCTGTCCTTAGGCAGCTGGTAAACATCGGTAAGTAGCTCCCATGCCCAACCGATGGCTTCCTTCTTGAAATAATCACCGAAAGACCAGTTGCCCAGCATCTCAAACATCGTGTGGTGATAGGTATCTAATCCAACATCTTCCAGGTCGTTGTGCTTGCCACTGACTCGAAGGCATTTCTGGGTATCCACAACGCGTTTGTATTTCGGGATGCTGTTGCCAAGAAAATAATCCTTGAACTGCACCATTCCCGAATTGGTAAAGAGCAACGACGGGTCGTTTTTCAATACCAACGGAGCCGACGGTACTATCTGGTGACCTTTGCTTTCAAAAAATTGCAGAAACTTCTGTCGTATCGTTGCGGAATCCATCATGAAATATCAATCAAACGGCAAATTTAAGCAGAAAAACGAGACGGAAAGTAATCGGGACGACGGCAAGAGACAACAATCCTATCTCAAAACTTTTTAGCTTCTTGCCGTCCGATTAATAGCCCGTTGCTGGGCTGAATGGACTCGCACCCATCATCAAAGTATTCACAAGCCCCACAAACGAATTTTCCCAGGCACACCTTACAGCTACTAACCAAAGTGAACGCAACAAAGCAGAATCGATAGTGGAAAACGCACATTGCGGTTGGAGATGATGCGGGTGAGGAAATCCACAAATTGATGTTGACATCTTGTAGATGAAATAAATTTCACTTCATTGCATGGTGTTTAAAAGAATTGCTACTTTGCGTGAGGTGATGGGAACAGCACCGGCTAATTGACTGCATGGCCTACAAAGAAAAAGAAATAGAAAAGTTATATTACTCGATCGGTGAAGTAGCCGAGCAGTTTAATGTAGCCCCCTCTCTTATCCGTTTCTGGGAAACAGAATTTGACATCCTCCAGCCCAAGAAAAATCGCAAAGGCAACCGCCAATTCACCAAAGAAGACATTGACCAGATCAGAGTGATCTACCACCTCGTAAAGGAAAAAGGATTTACCCTCAATGGAGCAAAAGAGATGCTGAAGCAGGACGCCATCGCTATCAAAGACAAGATGGAAATGATCGATTCCCTGCGAAACATCCGCAAATTCCTGGCTGAAGTCAGGGATAAGATGCAGTAACTGCTTCCCTGCTCCTTACAATCACGTTTAATTTTACCCTGATTTCCTGATTGCACCCTAAGTGTGATTATCCGTTATTTTAATCAATAATGGATCAGGAAAGGATTTCATTTGTAGCCCTTCACCTCGTGCCTGGCGTTGGTGATTTCCTCATCAAACAACTGGTTAGTTACTGCGGATCGGCCGAGGAGGTGTTTAGACAATCCAGTGCACGGCTATTGAAAATTCCAGGCATTGGTGAGATAACGGCACGCGCCATCCAGGAAGGTAAATTGCTTGCCCAGGCTGAAAAGGAACTCAGGAAAGCTGAACGGGAATTCACCCAAATACTTTTTTTTACAGACAAAGCTTATCCCCTTCGCCTCAGGGGCATAGACGATGCACCCTCCATGCTTTATGTAAAGGGCAACATAAATCTTAATCACCCCAAGACTATAGCCCTGGTAGGCACCCGACAAGCAACCCCCTATGGCAAGGAACAAGTTGAAAAACTTATCGAAGATCTTGTTCCCCATGCACCTCTCGTTATCAGTGGGCTTGCCTATGGAATTGATATCCACGCACACAAGCTTGCTCTTAGGCATCACCTGCCCACGGTTGCCGTGCTCGGAAGTGGCATTGATGTGATTTATCCCGCTGCTCACAAGGAGATTGCCAATAAGATGGTGGACCAGGGTGCCCTTATTACAGAAAACGGTTTTGGCACAGCACCGGATGCACATAACTTTCCTGCCCGCAATCGCATTATTGCAGGCTTGTGCGATGCGCTGATTGTCATCGAGGCGGCAACAAGAGGTGGCGCCCTGATCACCGCAGAAATCGCCAATAGCTACAATAAAGATGTCTTTGCAATTCCCGGAAATCTGGGGAGCATTTATTCCGAAGGCTGCAACAAGTTGATCAAAATTCACAAAGCCAACTTGCTCACTTCGGTGAAAGACATTGAGTATATCATGAATTGGAATGTCCTCGACACTAAGTCCGAGGCACAGCTCAGTCTCGATTTGTCCATGCTGGAGCCGGATGAGCTTGCCGTATTGACGGTGTTGAAGGAGAAGAAGAATCCCACCTTGATCGATGAAATTTGCTTCAAGACCGGAATGGAACAAGGACTTTTGGCCTCCGTACTATTGTCCCTGGAGTTCAAGAACCTCGTTGCCTCACTGCCAGGAAAAATGTATAGACGGAAATAACAGAAGAAAGTATGACCTATCCGGCAAAAATTTCATCCGCCAGCTTCATGGACTTTCCAAACTCTCTCCGGTCCAGGGCTGTATTAATTCCCTTGGAGTCCAGGAATGAAAGTATCGTTTCTGTGGCCACGTTGCCAACCAATTCATCTTCGGCCATAGGGCATCCGCCAAAGCCCTTGATGGCGCCATCAAAGCGCTGACATCCTGCCTCAACGGCCGCTGTAATCTTTTCAATAGCTTTTGATGGATGTGAGTGTAAGTGGGCACCAAACTCAATGTCTGGAAAGTCCATGGTCAATTTAGAAAACAAATAATGTATCTGCTCCGGCTTGGAAATACCAATGGTATCGGCAAGAGAGATGATTCGGATTTCAAGGGTGGTGAGTATATCAACAAATTTTGCCACAACTTCAAGATTATAGGGGTCATTATAAGGATTTCCAAAGCCCATGCTGATATACGTCACCAGGGATTTGCCTCGCTTTACACACACTTCCTGAATGTCGTTAAGTGTGTTGAGGGCTTCGGGTATTGATTGGTTTGTGTTTCGTTTTTGGAAGGTCTCAGACAATGACAATGGAAAACCTAACTGGCTCACCTTCGGGTGGAGGCTGGCCTCCTCTGCGCCCCTGAGGTTGGCGACAATCGCCAGTAGTTTCGTGGTGCTGCTGCCGAATTCAACATGGTTCAATACCTCTGAGGTATCACGCATCTGTGGAATCATTTTAGGAGAAACAAAACTTCCTGCATCAATTGTGTCGAAGCCAACTTTCATGAGTTGGTTTAGGTAGCGCACTTTATCCTCTGTGAGGATGAATTTCTTCATTCCCTGCATGGCGTCGCGTGGGCACTCAATGATCTTCATGATTGTAAATCTGGCAATAAAATTCAACAGCCTCAAAATAGATTGTCTCAATCCGACATGTAGATGAGAATTTTCTATTTGAGGTATTTTTTCTTCCTTGTCTGTTGATATCATGATCAGGATAGAAGAAAACGTCTCTTTAAAGGGACTGAACACGTTTGGTGTAGACGTCACGGCGGCCTACTTCACTGAAATTCATACGGAGGTGCAGTTTCAAGAGCTGCTGTTACACCCGATCTATCATGGTTCCAGGCACCTGATCCTTGGGGGTGGCAGCAATATTCTTTTCACGAAGCATTTCGATGGGCTGGTCATCAAGGCAGGCGTAAGCGGCATTTCCACAACAAAAGAATATGATCATCATGTTTTTGTGAAGGCTGGCTCTGGCGACAATTGGCATCAGTTGGTGTTGCACTGTTTGCAACACGGTTGGGGCGGGGTAGAAAATCTCTCGTTGATACCCGGCACTGTCGGTGCAGCGCCAATGCAAAACATCGGAGCATATGGCGTAGAAATCAAAGATGTGATCGAAAATGTTACCGGATTGGATATGATCACAGGTGATATCAGAGTCTTTAACAATGCAGATTGTCTCTTTAACTACCGTGAAAGCGTCTTCAAACAGGAGTTAAAAGAAAAATATTTTATTTCAAGTATTACTTTAAGGTTAACCAAAGGAAAGCATCAATTGAATGTGCAATATGGTGCCATTCAGGATGTACTTAGGCACCAGCATATCGATCATCCGACAATCATTGATGTGAGTAAGGCTGTGATATCGATTCGACAAAGTAAACTACCAGATCCAACAGTGATTGGCAATGCAGGGAGTTTCTTCAAGAACCCTGCTATAAGCGAGGAAGCATTCACCTTGTTGAAAAAAGGCTATCCTACAATACCATTCTATCCTGTTGATAATCAAAATGTTAAAGTACCTGCAGGCTGGCTCATTGAGCAAAGTGGTTGGAAAGGAAAAAAAATTGGAAGGATTGGTGTGCATCCACATCAGGCGCTCGTGCTGGTTAACTATGGAGGTGGATCAGGTGACGAAATTCTTGAACTTGCGATGAAGATTCAGTCTTCAGTCAAAGATAAATTTGGTATTGCATTAACAACTGAAGTAAATGTTGTTTGATGTATTGATCATATAGTTTCTGGTAACGAAAAGTTGTGAATAGACTACAAGAATTTATCACACTTCAAAAAAAACCGTCAAAAATTTTTGTCCTTTCATAATTTATTATACCTTCGAATACGTTTAACGATTATTTAACCAAAAATTTTAAACGCTATGGCAAAAAAAGCTAAGAAGGCTGCTAAGAAAAAAGCAGCTAAGAAAAAGAAGTAATTAGGTAACAACCTATCTTCTTACAAAGGGAAGCGATCCAGGATTGCTTCCCTTTTTGTTTGTCATCCATGTTGCCTTTTGGATATCTGCATCACCAGAAATGCCCTCATTCCCTGCGGGTGGGGAATAGAAATCATTGCCAAAGCCTTTAGAATGGCAACGGTTGCGTAAAATATTGTTCCAAAGTCCTTGGTTGCTGGGTGCATATCTCTCTAATTTTACAACCTCAAACAATCACACCATGGCCAAAGCGACAACAAAGACCCCGGCAAAGACTGTAGCAAAGAAGGCTGCACCAAAGAAAGCGCTTAGCAGCACTGATCTCATCGTTAAGGTTTGCCAGGCATCATTGGCAAAGCTTAGCGAGCTTGGCATTGAACCTGAATTGCAATCTGAAATCAATTGGTGCATTGGCAGTTTTCACAATGACGGCAACCCTGTCGGGCTTTATCAAATGGCAGAGCGCTCTTTGATGGTTTTCAGAACGGAGAAAGCAAAGAAGACGAAAGGTATTACGGCAACACTGATTGGAGATATCGAGAAGTCGCTGAAAGGCATCTAGCCCAGATCACCTATATCATGTGTGTCACGTTCTGCAATGTACCCCCGTACCTTGTACAAGGAATCCCAAACCGATTCAAGAAGTCGACGCCCTCATCGCTGGGTAAGCCCTTGTGTTCTGCATAGGAATTGAGATAGATCACCCGGTTTATCCCCATACTGAAGATAATCCTGGCGCATGCCAGACAAGGAGAAAGGGTTACATACAAAGTGGCATGCTCAACCGATGTCTTATTCTTCACTGCGTACAGAATCGCATTTTGTTCGGCATGTATGGCCAAAGAGCAACCTCCCTTGGAGTCCCTTGGACAACCTGTGTCCGGCCACTCCTCATCACAATTGTGTGTCCCTGAAGGTGGGCCATTGTATCCAATGGAAATAATGCGGGTGTCCTTGGTAAGCACGGCGCCAACATGCCGTTTGATGCAATGAGACCGCTTGGCCAGATTCACTGCCAATTCCATATAAATGTCATCAAAGGCCGGGCGTATCATCCTGCAAAGTAAAGAATGGAATCAAAATTCTTAATTTTGAGTCCTAAACATTAGAATGAAAGCAACTGTATTATTCTTTGCACTTTGTTTATCAAATGCGGTGCATGGGCAAGAGTCGTCGGCCAAACCGCGTCCCAGCCCGCTGGCTATCGCGGCAGCACGATATAAGGACACCTATTGCAAACTTACCTATAGCCAACCGAGCAAAAGAGGAAGGGAAGTCTTTGGCAAGCTGGTACCCTTCGATCAGGTCTGGCGCACGGGTGCCAATGAGGCCACGGAATTGACCGTGACAAGAGATTTGAAGATAAATGGAGCCGACCTGAAGGCTGGAACGTATTCTGTGTTCACCATCCCGGGAAAGGATAGGTGGACAATCATTATCAATGGCGATCTTGGACTCTGGGGTGCATACAATTATAACCCCAAGACCGATGTTATGCGAATCGATGTCCCCACCACAACAGATACGGAGATGGTATACGAAACATTTACCATGTGGATCGATCAAAAGAATGACAAAGCAGATTGGCAAATGGCCTGGGACAGGACCAAAGTGATCGTACCTATCCAATTCTTAGAGCCCAAACTATGAAACCATTCTTATTCGCATCCCTGTTTATAGTGACGCATGTTGCCTTAGGTCAGGACCTAGCGGAGCTGGACCGTCGAAATGGGTTTAAGGACCTGAAACTGGGCATGCACATCGATAGCCTCAAGGGTGCAGCATTTAAGAAAGATGTAAAGGAGAAAAATGAATATCCTGTCAAACTGTACGAAGTTGACAATGATGAGTACAAATCTATTGGTGAGGTGAAAGTGAAAAAGGTTGAAGTCAAAACCTACAAGGACCTGGTGTATGAAATAACGGTGGTCACCAAAAAAGATACACGACTCATGAAGGGAATGGAGAAGTCATTCGGAAAACCTATCTATATGACCCCAACCGATACCTACAACTGGAACACTCAAAAGATGAGCCTCACCTTCCGCGATCATTCAAAGAATGAACTGCGCCTCACCTACCGTTGTTACCCTATTCTACAAATGATGCGGGTTGACAAAGGAAAAAAGATCGACGACATCGCTACCGACTTCTAGCCTTTGTAGGTGATCCGGTAGATTACGTTGGCCTGGTCGTCGCTCACCAGCATTGAACCGTCTGGCAAAACCAGCAAATCCACCGGACGGCCCCACTTCTTCTGGGTTGACTTGTCTAGCCAGCCACTGGCAAAGATTTCATAACCTTTCGATTGATTGTTTTCTATTTTCACCATGCTGATGCGGTAGCCGATGTGTCCAGCTTCATTGCTCCTATTCCAGGAGCCGTGCTCAGCGATGAACAAACTTCCCTTGTAGGAATCCGGGAACATGCCGGCAGTATAGAATTTCAGACCCAGTGGCGCTACATGGGGGCCCAGATTCTGCGCAGGCTTTGTGAATTCACTGCATGCGCGTTTGCCTCCAAATTCAGGATCCTTGATAGTTCCTCCATGGCAATAGGGATATCCAAAATGCAAGCCCATCTTGGAGGCTGTGTTCAGTTCGCAAGGCGGAATGTCGTCACCCATCAAATCGCGACCGTTGTCGGTAAACCATATCTCTTTCGTGATGGGGTGCCAGGTAAAGCCAACGGTATTGCGAACGCCGCTGGCAAAAACTTCCATGTCGCTGCCATCCTTATTCATGCGTGTAATGCTGGCAAACACCGGGTCCTTTGACTCGCAGATGTTGCACGGGGCCCCAACCGGAACATAAAGTTTCCCGTCAGGACCAAAGGCGATGTATTTCCATCCATGATGTGTTTCCGTCGGGTATTTGTCATAGATAACAACTGGCTTACCCGGATTGGCAAGCTTGGCTTCAATCCCGGCGAACTTGGAAATCCGATTCACTTCAGCCACATAAAGGTCTCCATCCTTAAATGCCACACCATTAGGCATATTCAAGCCGGAAGCAATTACCCATTTCTTATCTGCCTTGTAATCTCCATCAGTGTCCCTAACAGCATAGACCTTGTCGCCGGCCTTGTTGCCAACAAACAAAGTTCCAGAAGGTGAAATTGCCATCGACCTTGCGTCTTCTACCTCAGCATAGATTTCAATCTTGAATCCCAAGGGAAGTTTGATGGTGTTCAGTGGAAGTGTGGCACTGGCATCCGTGATAGCCGGCAGGGATCCATCTTCGGATACGTTGGTACCTATTTTACCATCCGCCCCATTCCTGGATGAATTGTTGCAGCAAAGCGCCAACAGGGTAACGTATGGAAGGATTTTCAGGAGCTTCATGAAGTGTGGATTTGGTCAGCAAGTTAGTGCACGCCACCAAATCCGATGTGGGATTCAAGGATTTTTTTGGCGATGGAATTGGTATCTTTGTGGCATTTTTTAAGAAGCGCAAAAGGCATTCATGATCTCGATCTCCAACATCTCCTATTTCATCGGCGGAAGGGCTCTTTATGAGAACGCGTCAATGTTCATCAAACCAGACGACAAAATCGGGTTGATTGGACTCAATGGCCGTGGAAAATCCACACTCCTCAAATTGATCTACGGTGAAATCAAAATTGACTCCGGGAGCATTAGCAAAGCCAAGGACTGCACCATCGGCTTCCTGAACCAGGATTTGTTGTCCTTTCAAAGTGAAGACGCCATCATTACCGTGGCCATGGGTGCCTTCAAAGATGCGGTAGACACCCAGCGTGAAATTGAAAAAGTGCTCCACACCCTGGAAACAGAATACTCGGAAGAACTGGTACACAAACTCACCCGGCTACAGGAAAAATTTGAGCACCTCGACGGATACACCATGCAGGCTAAAGCGGAAGAAGTTCTTGAAGGAATTGGCTTCGCCACCGCTGACCTTCATCGGCCATTAAAAGAGTTTTCAGGTGGTTGGCGGATGCGCGTGATGCTGGCCAAGCTCCTTCTTGAAAAGCCCTCCCTCCTGATGCTGGATGAACCCACCAACCACCTTGACCTTCCATCCATCGAATGGGTTGAAAACTATCTCCGCAATTATGAGGGGGCTGTAGTCATTGTTTCTCACGACCGCCAGTTCCTCGACAATGTTGTGACCAAAACGGTAGATGTAACCCAGCAGCAACTCATTACCTATGAAGGGAACTACAGTTTCTACCTGCAGGAAAAAGAGCTGAGGGAATATATACAGCAAAATGCGTTCGACAACCAGCAGGCGAAAATCAGGCAGGCAGAACGCTTTATTGAACGGTTTAAGGCAAAGGCAAGTAAAGCACGCCAAGTGCAATCCAAAGTTAAGGCGATAGGCCGGATGGACCTTATCGAAGAAGTTGTGGATGACACCGCTGCAGTAAATTTTAAATTCAAATTTAAACAGCCTTCAGGCAGACATGTTGTTACGCTTAAAGACGTGTCAAAGTCCTATGGACCGGTGGAAATCCTACGGCATACCCATGCGATCATAGAAAGGGGCGACAAGATTGCCCTCATCGGCGCCAATGGAAAAGGAAAGTCGACTTTACTGAGGATTCTTTCCGGCACGGAGCCGGTAATGGGAGACCGCACGATTGGTTTTAACGTCATCCAGGGCTTTTACGCACAACATCAACTGGAAGCATTGCATGTTGAAAACGAAATCTTGGATGAGCTCAAGCAGGCCGGCAGTGGCAAGACCGAACAAGAACTGCGCGGAATTCTGGGTTGCTTCCTGTTTTCCAATGACGATCAGTTCAAAAAAATCAAAGTGCTCTCCGGTGGAGAGAAATCGAGGGTAGCCCTGGCCAAGACACTGATCTCAGAGGCAAACTTCCTCCTCCTGGATGAACCTACCAATCACCTGGATTTCATTTCTGAGAATATACTTATTCAAGCCCTTCAGCAGTATGCGGGAAGTTTTGTAGTTGTATCACACAACCGCTACTTTATCAGTCAGATCGCCAACAAGATCTGGTATATCGACAATCACCAGATCAAGGAATACCCTGGTACTTATGAAGAGTATGAGTACTGGAAACAGAATAATAGGGTGGCTCCAGAAACCTCTTCGAAAGTGGAGGCTGTCAAGGGAAAGACGGTGGATGTGGAGACGAAGCCCAATGCCGTCTATGGTCCTTCAGTAAAGAAGCTGTCGAAGCAGCTGCAAACGGCAGAGGAAAAAATTGAGGAACTTCAGAATGAACAGGCTAAGCTCCAACTGGAAATGACAAAATCTGAAGTCTATTCCAGGTACGACCTATTGGCCACCTATGAATCGGAACTTCGCAAAATACAGGTACAATTGGAACAACTGAACAGCGAGTGGGAAAAACTTGTGCTGGAGATAGAGGAATTGGAGCAGTCTAAATCTTGAATATCTCCAGTAATGAACTCACCAGCAACAGGGCAGCAATAAACAACGCCGCATCAAGGTAGCGTGCGATACGTTTTTTAATGGATGAATTGAGGGCCTCCATAGATAATCAACTTTAATATTTATCGTTAATTCCATGAACCTGTAACCATGCTCAAGCGATATTATCTTTCCGGAACCCTGATTTTGGCCTGTTTGTTCGCGTTTGGTCAAAAGGCTCTTCTGCTTCAGGACAAAGCCTATGAAGGACAAATACGCACCATTTTGTGCTATCCGAACCAAACCACCGATGGAAACATGCTCCTGTCTGCCATTGCAAGGATGGATGCACAGAACCTGGTACTCGAATTCGATGATTTGCGGGAGCAAAGGCAGAACTATTATGTTAAATTCATCCATTGCAATTATGACTGGAGCAAGTCAAGCCTGATGGACCTTGACTATATGCATGACTACAATGAGTTTCTTATCAACGATTACTCTTTTTCCATCAACACATTTGTGCCTTACGTACATTACCGGTTCGCTCTACCACCCGTTAAAATTCCCGGCAACTACGTGGTTATCGTCTATCGCGATGGCAACAAGCAGGACCTTGTATTATCGAGAAGGGTGGCTGTCTTCGACACCCGGCTGGACCTCGTCATGGATGAAGGCATTGCGGGACTGGGAAATATCCGAAATACGAACCAGGCGCTTAATTTTATCATTGACTACGGACGAAGCGAAATCATTAACCCCATGGGCAATGTCCATGTCACCCTTCGTCAAAATCAACGATGGGACAATGTAAAGGAGGATATCAAACCAAGCTTCATTCGGGAAGATGTCAACCAACTGGAATACCGGTTCTTCGACATGGATAAGACATTTCAGGGTGGCAACGAATTCAGGTTTGTTGACTTCAAGTCGCTCAATTATCCGGGTCAAAATACCTTAAGGCTGGACAGAGGACACAAACCTTATGATCTGTACGTCAACGTCGACCGGCCGCGTCAGTTTCAGTCCTACTCACAATATCCGGACCTTGATGGCGGGTTTATTGTCGACAACACGGACTTTCAGCAAGAGCCATGGATCAGTGCTAACTACATCAATGTGACATTCGCCCTGCAGACCCCTGCTATGAAAGGCGATGTATATGTGATCGGGGCATTCAATAGCTGGGCCCGCACGGAGGAGAACAAACTGACCTATGATGGGGAAATGTATTCGAAGAAAATGTTGTTGAAACAGGGATTATACAATTATGCCTATTGGACGGGCCCTCCTGAGCCTGACGGGAATCAGATTGAGGGCAATCATTTTCAAACCGAGAACCTATACGAGGCTCTCGTATACTATCGTGCCTTTCAGCCGAATGCCGATCTCTTAATTGGATATTTTCCTATTCCAGTGAATCCCCGCTAAGCGTAAACGAGCTCAAGATCGGCTTCTTTCCGGATCGAGTCATGGTTTGCCATATCCAGCATACCAAATCCCTTGTGTGAGAAGTGACCTAGTCCATGCTCATAGACAAACTGTTGGACTGTTGGAGGAGCAAAGAGAGTGAATGGGAACGTATATCCCCTTACCTCATATTTGATATCAGAATCAAAAAGGGGATAAATGCGTGCAAACTTTTTGTGGGTCGCCTGAATTCGATTAAGGTAGTCCTTATCGGGAACAAGCTGAAACTTGTAAAACTCTGTCAGTTGTGCGGCCGTGAATTTGCCTGAGCTTTGCATTTGTGCGATGGTAGCATCGTAAAGCAAATCTGAAAACTCATCACTTTCAGGCGAGATGAAACGTTTGCCCGACTCATCATTAAAAGCTGCGGGCATAAGCACAATGGGTGAGATGCACAAGAACTTCACACTTTCCGAAACAGCGACCGGTTCCTCATGCTCCACTACCACTGGTGAAAGTTGGAGCGTTCCAATCATGATTTCTTTATGATCAAACAGGATGGCCAGGAAATAGTCGAGGAACCCTTTGTCGGCCGTTGAGAATACCAGGGTCACCCGCGATGAATAGAAGTGAAGTCCCTTGCGGCTAATTTTGGTTTGTCCTTTTAATCCGGAAAAATTAAAATGAGTGAACTGCTGATAGGCAGGATTCTTTCCGGCTACGACCAACCCTTTCACCGTTTGCGCCAGGAGAAATTGGTGGTGGAAGGGTACGAAAGCACCCTTATTCTTAAGCGAAAAAACAATCCTGATTCTCACAAAACTTGATCAAAGGGAAAAAATACTACCAGTGACCGCAAAAAATTCGATTGTGCGGGTAGCTAAAGTACTAAAAATCAGGCTCTACCAAATATGTGTTGATAGGAATATTTGAACTATGGCATAATCAATTGATAATGAGATAATTCTACCCAATCATTTTATTATTCAATTAAACATTAAAACGGAAGTGCATAACATCTCCATCTTCTACAACATACTCCTTCCCTTCCACTGCCAGGCGTCCGGCTTCCTTAATAGCAGATTCAGTCTTGTACTTCTGGTAATCTGGAATCTTGATCACTTCTGCCCGTATAAACCCCTTTTCAAAGTCTGTATGAATGACTCCAGCAGCCTGAGGTGCCCTCCAACCCCTGTGAATGGTCCAGGCACGAACTTCCTGAACACCCGCAGTGAAGTACGTAATGAGGTCAAGCAGGTGATACGCAGCCCTAATGAGTTTATAGAGGCCAGATTCCTTGAGTCCATATTCTGCCAGAAAAGCGTCTCGGTCATCCTTTGATTCCAACTCAGCAATTTGGGCCTCAATAGCTGCACAGACCATAACCACTTCCGCACCTTCATCTTTCACCAGATTCTTAAGCGCATCAACATGCTTGTTTCCGGTAAGTACGGCCGTCTCTTCTACATTGGCCACATATATCACAGGTTTATCCGTTAGCAATTGAAGGTCTTCAAGGGCCTTCCTGTCTTCTGCATCCGTAATCACTGTTCGTGCATTTTTTCCCGCAAGCAATGCATTCTGAAATAACTGAAGCACAGCAAGTTCCTTTTTGGCCTTTACATCCCCACTTTTAGCTGTTCGCTCAACCTTGGCAATCTTCTTCTCCACTGATTCAAGGTCGCGGAGTTGAAGTTCGGTGTCGATGATTTCCTTGTCTGCCACCGGATCTACCCTTCCATCAACATGGATGATGTTATCGTTGTCAAAACACCTTACGACGTGGGCGATCGCATCCACTTCGCGTATGTTGGCCAGGAATTGGTTGCCGAGGCCTTCGCCTTTGGAAGCACCCTTCACCAGGCCGGCAATATCCACAAACTCAAAAGATGTAGGAACCACCTTATTCGGGTTGACCAGACCAGAAAGTATATTGAGTCGCTCGTCCGGGACAGAGATCACGCCTACGTTTGGCTCAATGGTACAGAATGGAAAATTGGCAGCCTCAGCCTTATTATTGGACAGTGCATTGAAAAGTGTAGACTTCCCCACGTTGGGCAAACCCACAATTCCACATTTTAGACTCATAGGATAATTCCTTCTTCGTGTTACCTGGTCAACAGAATCATTTTGTGAGCCAGCAAAAAAGTCCGCAAATATAAGGGATGGATGGCGGTTATGCGTGGGGGCCTTAGAAATTAGAAACGCTGATACTCGGTAAGTCAAAAAAAAAACCCACCTCAGTAAGCAGAGGCAGGGACTTTCGGTTTAGGAAAGGTTAGGTAAGATTATTAGTCCCACTTTAGCTCTGAGTCAACAGATGCCGCAGGTTTGGGATCATGGGTTGAATCCAGAATAATTTCTTCCCGCTCTTCGCGAACATGATCGAATTGGGTGAAATCAACACCGGGCATCAACTCATTCTTCACGTGATTAACCGTGTTGTTGAGGGCTCCCATGAACTTGTTAAAATCCTCTTTGTAGAGGAATATCTTGTGCTTTTCGTACGTAAAACCTTCGTCATCTTTGTTGTACCGCTTCTTGCTTTCGGTAATAGTCAGGTAGTAGTCATTTGACCGGGTTGACTTAACATCAAAGAAATAGGTACGCTTGCCAGCCTTTACTTTTTCGGAGTAAATCTCGTCTCTTCCGTTCTTGTTCTCTTCCACAAATCGAAGGTTTAGGTTTGCTTTGGGGTCTTGGTGCGATCGAAGATAATAGTTTCATAAATTATTGCAAACTCATGCCAATAAAATCGGGGGTTGCGACGTTATTTTTAGTTTATTGGCTCAAAATTGCAGCCCTAACTACTACTTTTTCCTTCCCGTGAGCACAAAACTTAAAGACGTCCGTCCTACTGGCAGCCTTGAACTCCTGGCCAAACAGCTCGTTGAGGGATTTATTACAGGCCTTCACAAATCGCCTTATCATGGGTTTTCTGTTGAGTTTGCAGAGCACCGCCTGTACAATGAGGGCCAGAGCACCAGGCACCTTGATTGGAAGGTGTTTGCGCGGACAGACAGGCTATACACTAAGCAATATGAAGAAGAGACGAACCTCCGTTGCCTGATTGTTCTGGATTCTTCATCGTCTATGTATTACCCGGCGGATAGCATGGGGAAAATCAAATTCAGTATCTACGCCATTGCAGCCCTTGCCTACCTGCTCCACAAACAGCGTGATGCGGTAGGACTTTGTCTCTTCTCAGACAAGATTGATGAAATCACTCAGGTCAAATCCACCCGTTCTCATCTTGATAAACTGTTTACGGTATTGGAGAAGATCCTGGAGTTCAAAGGACCAGTAAGGAAATCTACCCGGGTTTCAGGGGTGCTTCATGAAGTTGCAGAGAAAATCCATAAGCGTTCACTCGTCATACTTTTCAGCGACATGTTTGACGGATCTGACGATACAGAAGATGTATTTAAGGCTCTGCAACACCTGAAACACAACCGGCACGAAGTCCTCCTCTTTCATGTCAGCGAACACAATACGGAGCTGGAATTCAATTTCGAAGAGAGACCGTATGAGTTTGTTGATCTGGAAAGTGGCGACAAGCTTAAACTCAACCCTGCGGAGATCAAAAGTCAATACACAACCTCCTTGCAGGAGTTCTATAAAACATTGAGGCTGAAATGCAATCAACTGAAGATTGACTTTATCTCGGCGAACACACAGACAGATTTCTCAACCGTCCTTCAGGCATATCTCATCAAAAGATCTAAAATGAGATGAGCTTTGATCAGGTGTTATATGCTGAATGTTAAATCCCAGGGATATTCTGGATATACCGAAACT
The DNA here is from genome assembly GCA_025358885.1 of Cytophagales bacterium. Lineage (GTDB taxonomy): Bacteria > Bacteroidota > Bacteroidia > Cytophagales > Cyclobacteriaceae > ELB16-189. The sequence goes on from JANYHW010000051.1 coordinate 22,566, forward strand.
TATTGGGCCAATACCCTCTTAAGCCTGAAGTTGTTCTGCATGCAGACGGGCCTTCTTTACGGTGAGTTCTGCTTTCGTTTCCACATGATCTGGGTCGGGAACACAACAATCGACAGGACACACGGCTGCACATTGAGGCTCTTCGTGAAAGCCGGTGCACTCTGTGCATTTTCCGGAAACGATATAGTAGAATTCGTCTGAAACCGGAGTTTGCGGCACTTTGGCATCTGCTCCTTCCACCTCTGTTAATTTGGTGCCTCCAGCCCAATTCCATTCCCTGCCCCCTTCATATATGGCGGTATTAGGGCATTCTGGTTCGCAGGCACCGCAGTTAATGCACTCATCTGTAATCTTAATCGCCATTCTCTCAGTTTCCTCTAATTTTGGCTGCAAAAATACAGCCGTTTGTACAACTGTCAAAACGATCAAGGAGCCTGAAAGTTCAAACCACCATGAAGTTATCCGCCAGAATTAATGCCTTCTCCCGACTGGGAAATGAACTCGGCAAGATGTCACTGCCTGAAAGAATGGGGCTTGCCGAAACGGTCAGGAATGAAAATCCCTGGTTTGTTGAGGATAGTGTCCTCCTGGCGATCAAGGGTGTTGTGGAACTCCTTGATGAAGGACGGCTCAATTCGTGGGCCCAGTCTTATTATCCCGAACCCATTCTCCCCCGGACAATAGGCGTAGCCATGGCGGGCAACATTCCTATGGTAGGTTTTCATGACTTGCTCTGTGTGTTAATGTCAGGACATCGGCTAAAGGCAAAGTTGAGTTCACAGGACTCTGTCTTGGTAAAGTCTCTGGTCTCAAGGCTTGTAGAAATAGAACCACGTTTTCAGGATCAGGTATCATTTGCTGAAAACCTGAAAGAAGTGGATGCCATCATTGCTACGGGCAGCGACAACACATCAAGATATTTTGAGTATTACTTCAGAAAAATTCCACACCTGATAAGGAAGAACAGGTCTTCCTGTGCAGTTATTCTTGGGGAAGAATCGAAGGAAGAGTTTGGGCTATTGGGGCAGGATGTGTTCAGTTATTTTGGACTCGGCTGTCGCAATGTTTCAAAACTTTATGTGCCCGGTGAATTTGATTTCGAACCGCTCCTCGCAGCATGGGAACCTTATCAGCAGCTGATCAACAATAACAAGTATGCCAACAATTATGATTACCAGAAGGCAATCATGCACTTAAATAAGGAACAATTTCATGATGGCGGTTTTGTGATCTTAAAAGAAAATCATCAATTCGTTTCTCCCGTCAGCACGGTCTATTTTGAAAAATACCATGATCAACAGGAAGTTCATGAGAAACTTCAACAAGTAGAGTCAAAGCTGCAGGTGATTGTCTCCGCCCGGGGTTGGTTCACGGGAAGCTTACCTTTTGGCAAGGCACAATTTCCAGACGTCGGCGACTATGCTGATCAGGTTGACACCATGAAATTCCTGTTAGCGATAAAATGATCACTTTCAGAATCGCCGGTTCAGGATCTCGCTCATGATGAAGGCCTTCCTGAAGCCCTTCGGATCCTTAAGTTCTTTAATGTATTCAGACAGAACGCTAGGCTTTACTTCGTTCTCATATCCTTTAAACTGCTTGAAGCGGACAATCGTATCCTCCAACTTCATGGTTTCCTCCAGGGATGGCCGTGCGAATGCCTGACGGGTGGCATTCTCATAGACCTCATAGATCTTGTCCTGGTTCCGGTAGTCGTAGTTGACGTCTTCAATCTGCTTCCTCTCAGGAACGGCATAATATGGTTCTATTTCATATTCCGGCCGGACTGAAGGCTTGGCAGGCGCCACTGGCTCAGGTTTCTTCATTCCCTGAATCTCCCGCAGTAGCTCTTCGAACGTCGCAGGTGCAGGAGCGTCATATTCAGCTTCCTGCTCTCCTGATTTCTTCGCAGGAGGAAGTGGAGCCTGGCTCTTTTTTCTCCGGGAGAAAAGATAGACCAGGCCGATAATTATCCAGAATATGATCTTGACCTCATCCATGAAATTCAAAGGTATCAATTATTCCCCCAACCCACTTCTCCTGAAGCCGAGGGCCAAAACCCAAGCACAAGTCCAGGCGGCACTCTGGGGATTAAAGCAATACTTTAACAAGCTAAAAATCTCTGCCCTGCGATTCATATTTCCTTCTATCTTTGCCAACTTTATTAATGGATAATCACTTTTCATAGAATGCAGTTAGCCAAATTAGAGATCAAGGGGTTCAAGAGTTTTGCGGATAAAATCGTAATTAATTTTGATGAGGGAGTCACGGGTATCGTAGGGCCAAACGGCTGCGGGAAGTCAAATGTGGTTGATTCCATTCGCTGGGTTTTGGGCGAGCAGAAGACAAGCGCATTGCGCTCAGAGAAGATGGAAAATATCATCTTCAACGGGACAAACCAGCGTTCTCCATTGCAAATGGCGGAAGTTTCGCTCACCATCAACAACACCAAGAACCTTCTTCCGACAGAGTATTCTCAGATCACCATTACACGCAGACTGTATCGCTCCGGAGAAAGTGAATATCTTCTCAACGGCGTAACCTGCCGGCTTAAGGACATTACCAACCTTTTCCTTGACACCGGTGTAGCCTCCAATAGCTATTCCATCATCGAATTGGGCATGGTGGATGATTTGCTGAATGACAGGGACAATTCCAGGCGTATGCTATTTGAAGAAGCGGCCGGGATTTCCAAATTCAAGAAACGCAAAAAAGAAACCCTCAAGAAACTCGAAGACACCGATGCCGACCTGGAGCGCGTCGACGATTTGCTCTTTGAGATAGAAAAGAACATGAAGAGCCTTGAGAAACAGGCAAAACAGACTGAATCATATTATAAGGCCAAGGAAGACTACAAGGAGAAAAGCATTCTCCTGGCCAAAGTAGTTGTGAATAAACAGAAGGAAAAATTCAATCACGTCAATAGCCAGATCGAGGAAGAAAATGACCGGAAAGTCAAGTTGGCGGCTGAAATTGCAGAAAAGGAAGCTTCCATTGAAAGTGAAAAGGCCGAACTGATTATTAAGGAAAAGACCCTTTCAACACGGCAAAAAGGAATCAATGACCATGTGGCCAACATACGCCAGCATGAAAGCGAAAAGCAAATCAACAATGAGCGGCAGCGTTTCCTGAATGACCGTGCGGCCAGTCTTCGTGATCAAATTGATCAGGACAAGAAGAGTAATGAACGGGCCCACTTTGCTATCCAAAGCCTTCAGACAGAAGAATTATCGGCACAACAAATACTTACGGACATTGCCCGGAAGGCCGAGACAATCAAGGCCGAATATGATGCCCAAAAATTGGCCACAACTCAATTGCAGCTGGATGTAGATACGCTGCGTCAACAACAACGAAGCAAGCAGGAAGAACACTTTCAAACCAATAAAGGAGTTGAAATCAGGGAAATTCAGATTACATCACTGAAGCAGGAAATTGATCGCGCCACAACAGACACACACCAGCAGAGTGCAAGTCTGGTGGAGTTCGAGAACAAGCTGGTTATACTCCAAAATGAAATCCAGGAGAAGAACAATCGCCTGAATGAAATAAAACATGAGGAAACTGAAGTCCTCGCACGCATCAGTTCGCTGGAAAAGACCATTGACATGATCCGTGAAGAACTGACGGAAACCGGCCGCAAGCTGGATGCACGCCAGAATGAATATCAACTTACCAAGTCACTGGTAGAAAATCTGGAAGGATTCCCGGAGGCCATCAAGTTCCTCAAGAAGAAAGTTGAATGGACGAAGAATGCTCCCCTCCTTTCCGATATCCTCACATGCCCGGAAGAATACCGCGTGGCCATTGAAAATTACCTTGAGCCTTATCTCAATTACTACATTGTCGATCACGAATTGGAGGCTTACGATGCCATCAACATCCTTAGCGACGCCAGCAAGGGTAAGGCCAATTTCTTTATCCTGGATGCATTCGAAAAGTTTGTACCCAGCAATACACAGCTCTACCCCAACGCATACCCTGCCACCCAAATCATTGAGTTTGACCCCAAGTATGGCAAACTGATGTCATTTATCCTCGACCGTGTCTATTTCTTTGAAGGTGACCTAAAATCTGTTCCACCAGAAGAAGAGAACACTTTTATCACCAAGAGCGGAAAATACACACGAAGGAGGTTCAGTCTTTCGGGCGGATCGGTGGGTTTATTTGAAGGTAAGAAGATCGGACGGGCCAAAAACCTTGAAAAGCTCGACAAGGAAATCAAAGAACTCAACAAGAAGTTAGAAGAAGTTCGCTACTCCCTCCTGGACCGCCAGCGTGAACTTGAGCGGTTGCGCAACCACAATCTTAAAGTCTCCATTGAAGAGGCTCAGAATGCCATCAAGCAAGTCAATGACGAGTACATTTCTGTTAAGACCAAGAAAGAGCAGTTCGCCGAGATGATCAACAATGCCGATCTGCGGCGAGAAGACATACTCGAGAAAATTGACGTCCTGGTAAAGGAGCTGACTGAACTTCAACCCAGGTCGCAACAGATTTTCCACGAACTGGAGCAGTTTGATGAAAAGGTGAAGCAACTTTCCAATGAATTGACTTCTCAAAATGAGCTCCTGGGTCAGAAGTCGAATGCTTTTAATGAACAGAACATCTTCTTTCATCAGCAAACGAACCGGGTGAAGAGCCTGGAGCAGGAGATTCGATTCAAGCAGGAAGCAGTAGAACAGAGCAATCAGCGGATTGGCTCAAATTCCTCTGAATTGAAACACAATGAAGATGAAATTCGGACCATCTTTGAAAGCACCCAAACAGGCGATGAAGAGCTCATCAAATTGTATGAGCAAAAAGATGCCATGGAGCGAGGTCTAAATGAAGCGGAGAAAGACTATTATGCAGCCCGCGGAGAAATCGACCAGGTAGAAAAAGATCTTCGCAATATCCAGCATCAGAGAGAAAACATCGACTCCCTCCTGATGCAACTTCAAAATGAGTTGAACGAGAGTAAACTTGAATTGAATTCTGTCAAGGAGCGGCTGTCCGTAGAATTTAATGTGGTGATGGATGAAGTGATTACCGCAGTGACTGAAGAAGAAAGTAAATTCCTGACGGAAACCAATGAAGAAAAAATTCGGGGAGATGTAACTCGAATCCGTGAAAGACTGGATGCCATGGGTCCCATTAATCCCATGGCCATGGAGGCCTATAATGAGATCAAGGAACGCAACGATTTCATCAACACCCAGAAAGAAGACCTGGTAAAAGCCAAAGAATCGCTTTTTAATACCATCAACGAAATCGAAGGTGTGGCGAGCCAGACTTTCATGGAAGCTTTCACGAAGATCAAGGAGCACTTCATTACTGTGTTCCGGTCCCTGTTCAATGAAGGAGACGATTGCGACCTCAAGCTCGTCGACCCGACAAAACCCCTGGAGTCAGAGATAGACATCATTGCAAAACCAAAGGGAAAGCGACCACTAACAATCAATGCCCTGAGCGGAGGAGAAAAGACCCTCACCGCCACAGCGCTGCTGTTTTCCATGTACCTGCTGAAGCCGGCCCCGTTCTGTATTTTCGATGAGGTAGATGCTCCACTAGATGACGCCAACATCGACAAGTTCAATACTATCATCCGGAGTTTCAGCAAGGATTCCCAGTTCATTATTGTTACACACAACAAGCGCACGATGACGACCACAGATGTGATTTACGGAATCACCATGGTGGAAAAAGGTATATCCCGCGTTGTACCGGTAGATTTAAGGGAACTGGCTTAAAGGATTCACTGCCTACCTACTTTTGACGGCTTGCCGACAAATAGGATAATTACCCTGAACAGAAAGTGCACATGTTCCGTTATTGGAAGCATAAACAATATACCCATGAAACGCACCCTCACCCTGATTGCAGTATTGACCTTCGCCAGTTTGCTCATTTCTACTTATGCTCAAACCAGGAAGAAGGGTGCCGTTGATACCCGGATCAATCTAACGGCCCCGGCAGGCAAAGCCGTGGCAGCCTTTGCGGAAGGTTGCTTCTGGTGTTCTGAGCATATTTTTGAATCCCTCGTCGGTGTGGATTCTGCAGTTTCAGGATATGCGGGAGGTACTGCTCCCAATCCGTCCTATGAACTGGTAAGTACGGAGACTACCGGTCATGCGGAATCAGTGCTCATCTATTACGATCCAAAGAAAATTACCTACGCCGAATTGTTGAAAGCATTCTTTACATCCCATGACCCCACCACGCTGGATCGGCAAGGACCAGACAGAGGCAATTCATACCGGTCGATTGCCTTTTACAAGACAAATGAGGAAAAGGCCCTGGCCGAGCAGGCCAAGAAGGATTTCGAAAAGGAGTTCAAAAGCCCCATTGTCACCGAGATCAAGCTCCTAACTGAGTTTTACAGGGCAGAAGGGTATCATCAGAACTATGTGGAGGGTAACCCGTCTAACCCATACATAAGCAATGTGTCTATACCCAGGTTTGAGTTGTTCAAAAGAACTTGTAAACTTCCCCGGAAAAAATGAGGTTCAAGATTGGACAAAAGTCTTTGACTAACTGACCGGGAGAAAAGCGAAGTAGTTAAGGCTTCGTGCCCGCAGCCCAATTGATGGTGTACCATAGAGCCGCCTCTGGATTTTTTGCCCACTCCTCCAGGTGATTTACTGCTGACTGAAAAGATATCTTATCAATAAGCGCCTGTTGCAGCATGAGTTCTCGTGCCCCCTCCAATATCCCAATGAGGTTAGTAACATACGCCTTGAAGGTCGGACTCTCCCCACTGTCGCCGAAAAAGACTACGTTATTGCGAATATTCCTCAAGCCAGTATCATATAGAAGTGAAACGAGCCTCCTTCCAATGTGCGGATCATTGCCAAGACGATCATATGACCTCATGTATGCATTCCAAAGAGTCAAGAATCCGGGAGGGTTTGGATGGAGACACATTTGTGCATGGTCATCATCCTCGACCACTACTCTTCCTCCGGAACGAACGGCCTTCACCATGCCTGACATGATGCTCTCTGGACTTCTGACGTGCTCAAGTATAAATCGGGCATGAGCCAGATCGAAGGAGCCCCACTCTGCCTGGCTAAGCTCCAGATTTTCCGCATTTCCCTCCCGAAACTCTACCCATGAGAACTGGCGGACATGTTGATTTTGAATGGATGCAGTCAATTGTTTTTTATCCCTTTCTATTCCAAGGCATTTTCCGGTTGGGCCAGCTTGTTCAGCCATGCGCAAAGTAAATTGTCCGAGACCGCTACCCACGTCAAGGATGTTGTCTCCGGTGGAAATAGTGAGCAGGTTCAGGCAGCGGTCATTGATAAGGTCATTCAATTTTGACAATCGTGCCTGCTCCACCGGTTCCGAACCATGAATATAATTGGACATGACGCTATTTGTTAAGGACTATAACACTAATTCGAAAGGGAATCCTCAGGTAGTACATGCCCCTTGCCTATCGCTACTTTGGGGTTGTCGTAGGTGCCAGTGACATGAAAGGGTATCTTCATCCCGAAAGGGAGCAATCCCACTTTCACGAGGTACCTGATCTCACCCGTGATCTCGCTCACTCCTTCCACGTCTGTATCGAATCCGGAAACTTTGATACTAAAAGGCTTGATGAAAATCTTGTTATCCTTGATTTCAGAGCGCATCACAAAGTCCTTCAGGTGGGGATCATTTACTTCCGTTTTCTTTGATGCCTTGCTCAACTCTTCAAAAATCTTCATTCCATTTATTTTTGCATTGGCAATCCGCATCTCACCTTTTCCAGCTACTGTTTCCATTTTGGGATACAAGTCCGACATCAGTTCACCTTTCAGTTTGTAGGAAATAGAGAATATACCTTCTGAATCGCCTGCTGCCGGGAGCAATTCACGAACGATTCTCATCTCACGGTAGGCCTTGTTGATATCTAATTCCTTGATGTCCAGCGCTACGTCAAACAAGGGATGTTGAATATCCCGGGTATCATAATCACCGGAGATATTAAATTCGGCATCAAGGGTGTTGAATCCGGTTTCATGGAATGTCAACACCCCATTCTTCAATTCAATTTCACCATTCAATTTTGAAATTCTCATGTCTTCATACAGTACAAAGCCAATTTCAGAGTCAAAGTTGCCATTCACATTGAATGGCACCTGCCAGACCATTATTTTGTTTGTGGGCTTACTACCTTTTGAAGTGGATGTGGGTTCTGCCAGCCACTGATTAAGGTCAAGGGTGTCACATTTCAGGTCAAGGTCGGCTATGATCAGGTCGTTTGTTCTTGTAGCGAAAGACATGTAATTAATTAGGTCGCCTGTCATTGAAAAGGCACTTTTACCAAGTCTTCCCTCCAGTTTCTCCATGACCACCTTTGATGGGGTAAATGCAAATTTGGCATCGCTCACCGTCAACATGGTAGATGAGGCAACATCTTTCACCTGGAAACCTTTAATTGCCACGCGACCATCTGAAACAACTTTTTCATAATGACCCTCCTCAACGTCCGATAACCGCCCGCGTGTTTCAACATCCGATTCGATGACGCCCTTTAGCTCAAAGCCGTCAATGGGGTACAATTGGGTTAGCTTTTCGAGGTCTATCAATCCTTTAATTTTCAAATCATAGTCGAACTTATCCAGGTTATTCACCGAGCCCATAATTTCAAATGGTTCCTGCTCGAGGGTATAGGTCAGGCGGTTAATCGCGATACGCGTATCTGAAAAATTACCATCGGTATTAACTATCTCGCCGGAAAAATGAATATTCTCAAGGGGCTGCGGATACCCCTTCGTCTGCAGAAATCCATCCTTCAGGCTGATCTTTGCGTCGACTGCCGGAAACTTTTTTTTCTCGCGGTTATAGGTCCCCTCGGCTTCAACATCAACGGATAAATTCCCCTTCATTACAACTCCTTCCATAGGATACATGGATTCGAGGTCGGCAAGATCAATATCCGCCGTTACATCAGACTTGATTTTCATGTCCTCAATACCTTCGATCTTCACAAATCCATGAACCCTGTTCTTGTCGAGATCCAGGTGCAGGCTGCGAAAATCCAGAACCGTAGCTTCCGGGTTGCCGGTTTGATTATCGGCGACCAAATGAAATTGAATACTGTCGATGGCAGAGGGCAGGTGATCGTATTTAACTCTGCCATTGGTGAGTTTCATGTTCAAATGGAATTGAGGTAACTTTTGAAATGCGTTTTGATTTATGACCATCGGCCCCTGAGCCTTTAGTTCAAAATCCACTTTCCCCATCAGGTCCAACCCACGGATTGGATACATCAACTCCAATTCTGCCAGGTCCAAATCGGCAATGATATCGGTATCAATTCGCAGGTTATCCATTCCCTGCACTTTAATTCTTCCCTTCACCACATGTTTTCTCATCTCGCATTGAAATTTCTTGAGATCAAATGTGGTACTGTCCCTTACCCCGTGAAGATTCCGTACCTGTAGTTCCATTTGAATGTTCTCTATGGGATCAGGGAGCGTGTCAATTTTAAACCGTGCATCTGAAACCTTGAAATTTGCCATGATAGAGGGTATTTCACCGGTGGACGGAATATAACGACCTGTTATGAATCCATTAAAGGCTAACTCACCTTGTGTTGAAATCTGATTGAAGTCGGCCATGAAAATTCCCGGCACCAGTGATACGATGTTCTTGAAGTCGGTTTCCTGGGTAGCAAAAGACAAATTCAAATCATAACCATCGGCCAACACTGCTATATCTCCATCCACATTGAATCTAAAATGATTCATACGCAGACGATTTTCCTTCACCGCAAAGGTGTTTTTGTTTAAATCCATTTCCATGATCAGGTCAATCTCCACCTCCTTTTTTGAAAAATATCTCAGTTTCCCCATTTCCAGGGTGAATTCCCCGATCGTGATGATCGTACGTAAGTCAAAAACATCTTTTTGGAAATCTCCTGTACCTGAATAGGTTACGTTCTTTAATAATGCATCAAGTTCCCTGCTCTTGTCCACATAGGATATCTCTCCATCACTTATTCTTATTTGGTCCAGGGTAAGATTGAGATAGGGCTTTTCAGTCGAGGCTCTTGCGGCCCGAATGCTATCGGACGGCACGATGTTATAATTTGCGTGGCCATTCTTCAAGACCACAATGAATAACTCGGGTCTCCGCAGGTGGATGCCCTTCAGCTCACTTTCCCTCCACCACAGGAGGCTGGCCGTTTTTATTTCAAAATCAAATTCATCTACAATGGCCAGGGTGTCGTTGGCGAATTCTTCTTTCCCTACGACCGTCAGGTTGTGCAGCGTCACGGTGATGTTGGGGAAATCCCGCAGGATGGTGATGCCCAGGTCATCAAATGTTACCAATGCGTCCAACTGCTGGTCAAGAAACTGTTCGGTCTTAAGCCGCACGTCATCACGGAAAATGACTGCCGCAGCCCATGTTACCGCCAGAACCAGGATGAACAGCCCGGCCAAAGTCAAAATAAATTTCTTAATTAGTTTAATCAAGGCTGGTAAAAATACAACTACGCAATAAATAACAAATTTTCATTCGATATTCATCCGGATGAAATATTACTGGGGAAGTTTTACAACCTGCATTCTAGGGGCAAGAATGTGCATCACCCCCCATGCAATGCAATAGGCGAATCCCGAAATCATAAACAGTATGTTATACCCAGTTGTAATTTCCCCCATTGCCTTATAGTGATCCAGTAAGTACCCAACGAGCAATGGGAACAAAAGCCCACCCATTGATCCCGCCATACCCCCCAGGCCAACAACCGAGCTCAGCACCCTTTTTGGAAACATGTCAGAAGCCGTCGTAAATATCGTTGCACTCCAGGCCTGGTGTGCCGCTGCAGCGAGGCTAATCAAGAACACCGCAGTCCAAACATTATTGGCATACTGAGCCGTTACCACGGGCACCACACACAAAGCAAACACCAGCATGGAGATCTTGCGGGCCCTGAAAACCTGCCACCCGCTACTGACCAGGTAAGAAGAGAGGTACCCCCCCCCAATACTTCCTGCCGTAGTAGCCATGTATACAACAAATAATTCGATGTTAGGTTTCCGGAAATCAATTCCGTATGCCTCTGCGAAATAAGATGGTAACCAAAAGAGAAAGAACCACCATATCGGATCCGTCAGAAATTTTCCAAAAACAAATGCCCACGTCTGACGGATTCTTAACAAATCAAGGATTGAGACGTGCACCCCTCCGGAAGTTTCTTGTTCATCGTCCGATCTAATAAAATCGTATTCAGTTTGAGTCAGTCGCTTCTGGCGAGCCGGGATTTCATAAAAATATAACCAAAACATAAGCCAAACGATGCCCAGGCCACCCGTCCAAAGAAAGGCGTCCTGCCATCCGTACGCTCCCAATATCCAGGGCACCAGCACAGGTGCAATCATGGCACCTATGTTAGCGCCAGAATTAAATATCCCTGTAGCAAAGGCCCTTTCTTTTTTAGGAAACCATTCTGCGGTAGCCTTTATCGCTGTAGGGAAGTTGCCAGCCTCACTCAGACCCAGGAATGAGCGCACGCCTATGAATCCAAGGGTTGAAGAAACTCCGGCGTGGAGCATAGCTGCCAGGCTCCATAGAGAAACAGAAAGGGTGTATCCAACTTTAGTTCCTACGCGATCAACAATTCTGCCAAAGCCCAGCAATCCAAACGCATAGGCAGCGCTGAAGGCCATAACAATATTCGCATAGTCAGTCTCGCTCCAGTGAAAATCCTGCTGAAGGGTTGGCTTTAGAAGTCCAATAACCTGCCGGTCAACGTAATTGATCGTGGTAGCAAAAAATAGCAGGGCGCAAATGATCCAGCGATAATTTCCGGAATGAAAGGGTTTGTTTTCCACCAGGATTCTGATCTGCGGGCTTTGGTTGGATAAGAAATTATTTTTTCAGCCGTTGAATAATGGACAAACACTGTCCCACATTTTGACGCAACTTCACCCAATTGCCTGTTGTCACGATATCTTTGGTAAACAATTGAGACCCCAGTCCAACACAGGTTGCCCCGGCATTAAACCATGCTGCCAGACTTTCGTTAGTAGGCTCAACCCCTCCTGAAACCAACAGTTGCAGGTCGGGCACTACAGCAAGCACTGAAGAAACAAATTCAGGCCCTAACACAGTTCCGGGAAACACCTTCATCATCAATGCCCCATGTTCCCTTGCCGTTATCAGCTCGGTAAAAGTAGCGCAGCCCGGAATCCATGGGATGCCATGATCCGCGCAAATTTTTCCCATCGAAGGTTTCACTATGGGCGACACTATGAATTGGGCGCCCGCATCGATGAATCGTTGTGTTGTTGATTCGTCAAGAACTGTACCTATACCCAAAATAAAGTCAGGATATTTCTGTACGTAGTTTATCAAATAAGCAAACGTTTCAAAAGAATTGCTTTTACGGTTTGTGAACTCAAAAACCCGGATTCCTCCGGCATAAGAGGCGTCAATTACCTGAGCCGCAATATCCCGGTCTTCATGGGTAAACAATGGAATTGCTCCTCCTTCGATGATCGCCGTGTGAACTTGTTCCCTGGAAAATCTTTTTACCATCACCTTAGGAGCTTACCAATGTTTTCTCCACGAATCAGTAGGTCTACCTCTTCGACACTCACCCGGCTTACATCGCCGGCTACCGTATGTTTTAGGACGCAAGAGGCCGTTGCAAAATCAAGCGTTCCCAAGTCCCCCATCCCTTTCATTTCGCCATAAATCAGTCCCGCCATGAATGCATCACCAGCACCCACCCGATCCACCACATGTGCAATGGCATATTGACGTGAGGTAATGAGTTCTTTTCCATCCCACAAAACACCCGTTAACTTTTCCTGGGAAGAACTTGTAGTCTCCCGTTCTGTCGCAGCTATTTTCTTCACATTTGGAAATGACTTCATCAACTGTCGGCAGGAAGATTCAAAAGAGTCCCCCTGTATCGCCGCACAGTTGGCCATGTCCACTGAACTGGCAACGATTAAATGACTCAATTCAATAAAGGAAGGCATAACCTGAATTGCCGTCTTCCCATATTGCCAAAGGTTTCTCCGATAGTTAATGTCACCCGAAACGGTGAGTCCCATTTTTACAGCTATCTGTAGAGCTTCCCGGCAAACATCAGCAGCACCTTGAGAGATGGCAGGTGTGATGCCACTCCAATGAAATCTGGAGGCATCTTTAAAGATCATCCCCCAATCAATCGCGCCTTTCTGTATGTTCGCGAAAGAACTGTCAAATCGATCATAGACAATTCGCGAAGGACGTTGACTTGCGCCCTGTTCAAAGAAATAAAGTCCCATCCGCTCCTTACCATACACGATGTGCCGTGTATCTACGCCAAAATGTCTGAGGTGTTGGGTCGCCGCCTGTCCAAAATCGTTTTCTGGAAATCTTGTAACATGAACAGTGGGTACGCCAAAGTTGCAAAGCCCCACAGCAACATTTGACTCCGATCCGCCATAGCCTAGTGTAAGCGTTTCCGTCTGCCCCAAACGGGTAAAATGGGGCGCAGAAAGTCTCATCAGGACCTCACCAAAAGTAACTACGTATCCGGATTTCATTAGGCAATTTCAGTCGATGGAGAGAAAATCATATTAACAAATGTATTCATAGCTGGCTAATCTGCCGAATGCTTCTTGATTTCTTCAATTTTTACTAATTAGCTGTTACAAGTTACATTTTTGTCATACCGACGCGGTTCCAAATGTCTCACAGCATACTGAAAATCCATCCCAGGGACAATGTGTGGGTGGCGCTGGTCAACCTGAAAGCCGGTGATCATGTTTCATATGAGGGTCAGAATATCTTACTGGTTAATGATATACCTGCCAAGCACAAGATAGCCACCGAAAAGATGATGCCTGGTGATGAGGTGATTATGTATGGCGTTGTCGTGGGCAAAGCAGTTCAAACAATCGCATCTGGAGGAGTCATTGGCATCCACAATGTCAAACACAAGTCTGCCCCATTTTCCGAAAAGAACAAGGAATATGCCTGGACACCACCTGATATCTCGCGGTGGAAGAACAAAACATTCATGGGCTATAAGAGGACCGATGGGCAGGTGGGAGTCGCCAACTATTGGCTTCTCATTCCGCTTGTGTTTTGTGAAAACCGAAACATAGATGTTGTGCGCCAGGCCTTTGAAAAGGGCCTGGGTTTCTCCCAGCCAGACCGATACAAAAAGTATGTAGATGATCTTGTGGCACTTTATCGGAACGGAAATACGGACGCCATATCCTCATTATCCTTACCCGAAAGGAATCAACAAGACCAAAACCGAATATTCAAGAACATCGATGGCATCAGGATGCTGCTTCATGAGGGAGGATGTGGAGGCACACGACAGGATGCCAATACCCTTTGTACATTGCTCGCTGGATATATTCACAACCCCAATGTAGCAGGTGCCACCATACTTAGTCTCGGCTGCCAGCATGCTGAAGTTGATATTCTCCAAACGAAACTAAAGGTGCTTGACCCTGGGATGTCAAAACCCATTATCATCCTGGATCAGCAACAAGCCGGAACAGAACAGGAGCTGATGGTAAAGGCGATTCGCCAGACATTTCTAGCCCTTGTTAAAGCCAATGAGCAGGTTCGCATCCCTGCTCCACTCAGCAAGCTTGTCGTAGGGCTCAAATGTGGAGGCTCTGATGGCTTCTCGGGGTTGTCGGCTAACCCGGCCATTGGACATACATCAGATTTGCTCGTGGCACTTGGGGGAAGCACCATCCTGTCGGAGTTTCCTGAGCTGTGTGGGGTGGAGCAAGAGTTGATCAACCGCTGCGATACACACGAATCAGCAGATCTCTTTATACGACTCATGCGAACCTATGCAAAGGAGGCTGAAGCAGTGGGCTCTGGATTTGACATGAACCCTTCGCCTGGAAACATCAAGGATGGGTTGATCACAGACGCTATGAAATCCGCAGGGGCTGCAAAAAAAGGTGGGACCGCTCCGGTCGCCGATGTCCTCCAGTATGCAGAATATATAAAGAGACAAGGACTCAACCTGCTGTGCACACCCGGCAATGATGTCGAAAGTACCACTGGCACAACGGGTTCCGGTGCTCAAATCATATTATTCACTACTGGGCTGGGTACGCCAACAGGGAATCCGATATCACATGTCCTGAAGTTATCAACAAATACTAAACTGGCCGGCAAGATGCCTGACATTATTGATTTTGACTGCGGGTCAATTATTACCGGTCAAAAGAATATTGAACAGGTCGGGGAAGAAATACTCGATCTCATTATTGACGTTGCCAGCGGAAAAATTACACCCAAAGCCGTAGGGCTTAACCAGAACGATTTCATTCCGTGGAAACGAGGGGTCTCACTGTAGAACTTCGAATTTTGGGAATTACAATTTACTAATTTGGAAGCGTCCTCAATTCCTTTAACTACTCATATTTAAGTGTCTCCGCTGGATTGACCAATGCAGCTCTGATGGCATGGTAACTCACAGTTGCCATTGCCACGAGAAGGCCAGATATCATACTTACGGCAAACAGTTCCCACCCAATCTCGATCTTGAATTTAAAATCCGAAAGCCACTTGTTCATAATGTACCCCGAGAGCGGCGCAGCAAGGGCAAAGGCAATTAATGACAATCCAATATATTGCCTGTTGAGCAGAACGAAGATGTTTCTCAGCTCCGCTCCCATCACCTTCCTGATACCAATTTCCTTCGTCCTGTTAACGGCATTAATTCCCGACAGGCCAAACAGCCCAAGGCAAGAGATCAATATCGCGAATCCGGTTGCCAGCCCCATGATGCTCATCCAGCGTTGATATGACTCATATTGCTTTGCAACATCCTGATCCTGGAAGGTATAGTCAAATGGTTTGTCCGGCGCAATTTCCTTCCAGAGCGAATGGATTTTTCCCACGGAGCCAG
Organism: Cytophagales bacterium; assembly: GCA_025358885.1. GTDB lineage: Bacteria > Bacteroidota > Bacteroidia > Cytophagales > Cyclobacteriaceae > ELB16-189. The sequence goes on from JANYHW010000051.1 coordinate 38,431, forward strand.
ATAAATCTCCCGGCCTAACTTTAATCAGGATGGTGGTAAGGTACCCGGCTTCCTTCTTGTTCATGGAAAGAAACATAGGTTCAATATTTCGCTCAAGTGAAAGAAAGTGATAGTCTTTCACCACCCCTATGATGGGTGAACCCAACCCGACTGTGTCTTCGCGCCAATTGAGATACTCATTGAGCGGGTCGGTCCATTTCATATCCCGGACAAGTGCCTCATTGACTATAACCCCCGAAGAATCAGAAGCAATGGCCGCATCAAAATTACGGCCTTGTGCCATCGTCACATTCAGGGTGGTGAGGTAATATGGATCAACCCCATATACATAGGCCGACTTTTGTTCACCTTTAATTTTGTAACCATATCGGGAATACCCCTGG
>JANYHW010000092.1 GCA_025358885.1 Cytophagales bacterium
AAATTTGCCTTCCGGAACATGCTGGGAGCCTTCAAAAAGCAAATGCTCAAAAAGATGTGCGAAGCCCGTGCGTCCCGGTTTTTCGCTTCCGGATCCAACATGGTACCAAACATTGACACTGAGGCGTGGAATGGTATTGTCTTTATGAAGAATTACATGAAGTCCGTTGGGCAGGATAAACTGTTCATAAGCAACATTAAGTACCTGGCCTGGGAGGGATGCAATACACAAAAAGGAAAAGCCAAAGGATAGAAATATTTTCATGGGACATTTTTTTATGAATATAGGAGTTTCCGGAAACTTTTGACAAAGACTTCCCGCCAGGATAAACAATAACTAAAGGTGTTCGGCCTGTCCAAGATGTGTCAGGTATATATCTATGTAGCGCTCCAGTTGCTTTCTTTTGTACTGCATGATGAATCTGGGATGGGGCAAGGGAATGAGCTTACCGAACCAATGGTGTTTTCCATTTAGTTCTTCAAGGAATACATAGTTCTTACCTTCTCCAATGCAAAAACATGTTGACTGTTTTCCAGCAATGTCCACAAGGTGATTGATTGATTCGATGATAAAAGGTGTAACTGCCTTTTGCAGTCTGGTCTCATCGTAATAGTTGATGTTTTTTCCTTCCTTGGTGAACCCAAGGGGAGAAACTGCTGAAATGAGATAGCGCTTGTAGAACTCAGCGGGGCCACCGTAGGCGGCGATCATCCGATAAATAAAGTCTGCTGAAAGTTCTGGTTTCTTTTTCAACGAATTGTCGATCCCACATTCGTCTCTTAGTTTTATCGGATCTGTAAATGAGATGCCTGTCAATCCTGAACCAAACCGCCCCGGGTTAATGCCAAGGAGCAATGTTCTGGGATTCTTATCATGATAATATTTTTTGTAAAACTTTCGGCAAAGACTCAACGTGTATTCAGCGAGATAAGGATTCATCACCTCAACCCCGTTGGAAAGTATCGGTCCGAGGTTTAGTTGGGTGTAGAAAGATAGAATGCGTTGATCGAGCATTGAATGATAGATAAGTAAGAAACTAATAAATCCAATTCCGGGTGGCCAATGCTACTGCCTAATCTCGTACGCACTCCTGTAGAAATCATTCTTTTGAACGTATTCGAGCAACTTCACATAAAATGGATGTGAGCCAAGTGTGGCACTGTCACCTACCATGATGAGTTTCTTGCGGGCGCGCGTCATGGCCACATTCGTTCTGCGGATATCGCTGAGAAAGCCTACTTCTCCTGCTTCATTGCTTCGGACAAAGCTTATCGCGATCACGTCGCGTTCCTGCCCCTGAAAGGCATCGACGGTATTTATGGTAATCAACTTGTGCAACGGTTCGAGCACGACAGAACTTTCTGCCAGTTTGTGTAGATGGTCCACCTGAGCACGATAGGGGGTAATGATCCCCATAGTGACAGACTGTTCCATCCACTCCTCCGGCCCTATTTCTTCGACCAGTTTTTCAACGAGTTGAATCAGGAGATGAGCTTCCTCCTGGTTAAATCGGCTGAGGGTTTCAGGATCCTGCGCTTCGGAATATCCGCATCCTGCCGTGTCTATGAACTCCAAAGGTGTCTGATGAGGACGAAGTCGGGCATTCTTAACTGAAGGATGGGCGATAAGCTGGTCATTATAAAAATAATGTGATGAGAACTTCATGATGTCCTGATGCATCCGGTATTGGATGCGGAGCATGGTGGCCAGGTCTGGATGTTTTTCTATTCCTTTTTCAAACAGGGTCCTGGCCAATCCGTTTTTGGCGGCTTCGATAGATTTGATTGTAGGCGGGAGCTGGCAATGGTCGCCGGCAAGGATCACCCGGCCCGATTTAAGAATGGGTATCCAACACGCCGGTTCCAGAGCTTGCGCCGCCTCATCAATGAAGACTGTCTTGAACTTTCTTCCTCGCAAGACAGGATGCGACGATCCTACCAGCGTGCAGCAAATTACCTGGGCATTGTTTAGCAAATCGTTGACGATATAAAATTCTAGCATGTCCGCGTCGGACTTCAGCGATTTGACTTCTTCTTTCATCAGTCTTCGCTGTTCTCTTTCATGATGGCCAAAGTTTCTTTTGTATTTGGATGCCATCCCCTTGAGCTGTTCAAGTTTCTTTCTCTGCGCGCGGAGTTCCGGAAAGGAGGGGTGAGTAGCAATACGGGCATCCAGGGTCTTGCTGAGCGTCTGCTCGGTGACCCGTGCTGGATGACCGATCCTCACCACGTTTGATCCCTGATCACTCAATTTTTCTACCAGCAGGTCGATAGCGGCATTGCTTGGCGTAGACACCAGCACCTGGCTTTCAATTTTTACTGTGGCCAGGATGGCCTGAACGAGGGTCGTGGTTTTTCCCGTACCAGGAGGACCGTGGATGAACGCTACGTCGGGAGTGTTCATGATCTTGTTCAGCGCTAAATTCTGACTTTCGTTAAGGAGGTTACTCGTTAGGGATTGCTGATTATTAATTTGCAACCTGGAACTTGCATCCTGTAACCCTGAAGTGGGCTCCCCCAGCAATATTTCCCGTAACTCCGCAAGCCGATTGTCCTCAGCTTTCATCACCACCTTCAAGGCGTGCTCCATTTCCTTGTAGGTCATTTCGTCAAACATGACGTCTACACCGAGCATGCCATCATCGATCCAGGCGGGCAGATCATCACCATTCAGGGTAACCACGAGGGTATTATCACTCACATAATTGACAACACCGCTTACATGTTCTTTTTCAGGTTTCCCGGATGCGTTGCAAAACACGCTTACCAGTTTACCGGACTGAAAACTGTGCGGCTGGTCAAGGTGGTTTGTGCGATCCAGTTCCACGATGATGCGTTCTCCCGTGCCGATATAGTCGCGTTTGAGCCGAACAGGATACCAGGTGACACCCTCCCTGGTTCTTTGCTGAAGTGAACGCAATAAAACCTTCTGCCGGTATTGTTCAAGGTCAGCCTGACGTTCAAGTTGGATGAGGCCATGGGTATTTTGAAGTTGTTGGTGAGAGGTCATGGGGCTGCAAAAATACTCAACGTGCAGGAATTAGCGTTGGCTTTATCCTCTCGCTCTCAGCTTGTTGATTTTTGCCAGAAGCCATTGTTTTTCACCTGGTGATCGTGTGAGCCCGCTGGCCCGTTCGAAATAGTTCATCGCTTCTGATGAATTCCCCAACTGGGTATGCCATTCACCCATGGCAGCAGGGTAGAGGTAGTAGTTCTGCAGCAAAGCTTTGTCCGGTATTCTTTCAAGTTCCTCCAATGCGGCCTTTGGTCCATATACTTCTGCGTACGCGACAAGGCGATTGAGTGCGATCAACGCATCGGGTTTTATTTCCAGAAGCCAGTCATACCATTGAAGGATCTTTCTCCAATCTGTTTCAGCATAATTTTTAGCCATGCAATGTTCTTGGGCGATCGCGGCCTGAAGGTGGTAGGGTGAAATACGCTTCCCTTGCGAAGACAAGTGGAGGTAGTGGGACCCTTGTTGTATCAGTTCCTGATTCCATCGTGAACGATCCTGATCTTTCAGTTGAATCAGATTTCCGGTGGCATCCACGCGGCTGGTGAGCCGCGCTGATTGAAAGCACATCAGCGCAACCAATCCCAAACTTTCGGGCTGACAGGTAAGCGGATGATCCACGAGCATTTTTCCAAGGCGAAGAGCCTCCTCCACAAGGTCTTCACGGATCAGGGTGTTGTGATGAGTGGAGTTGTAGCCTTCGCTGAAAATCAGGTATACGGCGGTAAGTACATTATTAAGACGGTGTTGTAATTCAGTTGAACCGGGCAATGCGAATGCAATCTTTTCTTCCCGAAATTGCTGCTTGGCCCTATACAATCGCTTTGTTATCACCTCTTCATTGGTGAGAAATGCTTTGGCTATTTCAGCAACACTAAAGCCGCAGAGAGTCTTCAGGATGAGGGCCACCTGACCTTCCTCCTGAATAGTGGAGTGACAACAGACAAACATCATCCGAAGCTGCTCATCTTCAATTTCACTTTCCCGGACAATTTGATCGAGTGTCTGACTGGCTGAAAATTCAGACTTAAGAGATTGAGAAACCTCTGCGGCGAACTCTTTGTGATGTCGTTCCCTTCGTACAACATCGAGGGCCTTGTTGCGGGCCGCTGTAAATAGCCATGCAGACGGATTATCGGGCGTTCCATGGTATTTCCAGTATTCAAGTGCTTTCAACAGAGTATCCTGTACGACATCTTCAGCGAGCTCAAGATTGTGAGGTCCAAAAATCTTGGTAAGGACGGAAATTAATTTTCCAGCTTCATGTCGGAAGAGATGGTCAAGGGTAACTTTTGGTTCGTCCACCCTGTAAAGCTAAACGCTTTTAAGAGACGGCATCAACCATTTGCCAACCCTTGATTCATGTTACTAGTTCTTTGGAAAATTTGGATCGGCTTTTACTTCTTCGATCTGGAGGGAGTGTCGCTTCCCGTGTCCGGCGGAGAGAAGGACCCATTGATACGAATCAAGCATCCCGAAAAACGGATGTGGCATGACGTGATCGCGCAAGTCTTCGTTCGTTGTTCCTATCCATTCGGTTGTCTTCTTCCTTTGCTCTAAAAATGCGCTGAGTGCCAATGCGGGTTTTTGGTACTTGCCGGATGGCTGAAGACTTTCAGGTGCAGTAGCTTTTTGGCTGCGGTCGACCAATGCCTTGGTCAACGCTGCATCCGTGTACTTGATCTCAGAACGCTTCGCAGCATCTGCCGGCTGCTTCTGAAGAGCTTCTATACGCGAGAAGATTCCTGTCTCTGACAGGGCGATGTGCTCCAGGCATTGTGCAATGGACCATCGGTCGGGACCAGGCTTGAATTGCATTTGAGCGCTGGACAATCCCTTCACGGCATTGGCCAGGTATTGGGATGTTTCATTCAGGTAGTTGACGACAAATACACGCTCGCTCTTCGTGAGCGAAGCCCGCTGTGGGGCGTCATTCATAAACAAGATAATCAGGGCACCAAGGAAAAAAATCTTCATGATATGACCAGGTTATTAACAAATGGATTGATGATCCTTTATTTGAAGTTGAATAAAAAAAATCAGTTGGGGGATATAAAAATAGATCAAAAAAACAGTCTTTTTATCCTTTGTAGAGGCCAATTTGTAGGGAAATTACTTCGCTGAGCATTCAGGATTTGGGCCGAAATTCATACATTTACTAGCAATCAATTCCAATAAAATTAATAATCTATGAAAAAAATACTCGTCCCTACAGACTTTTCAAAAACAGCTGCTATGGCAACGGATGTTGCGTTTGACATTGCAAAAAAAGCAGGTGCCAGTATCATTTTACTGCATGTCATTGAGGAGGCAACCAGTGGATCGTTTAATGTGGAGGGACAGGTTGCCTATGCCAGTATGACGGACAAGTTGTTCACTCTCAAAATGATCGAAAAGGCAAAGGGACAAATGCTCAAAGTAGTGAAGGATCCTAAATACGCTGCGGTAAAAGTAGATGGTGAACTTCGGCTGGGAAATCCTTTTCACGGAATGCGAACCATCATCGCCGAACAAAAGGTCGACCTGGTGGTAATGGGTACTTCGGGTAAGACGGGGCTTTCTGAAAGTGTGATCGGATCCAACACGGAAAGGGTCATTCGCATATCCCATTGCCCTGTCCTCACCATCCAGAAGAAACCACCGACCAGTGAATTCAAGAGTATTGTTTATGCCACGGCCATGTCAAAGGATGAAGAAATATTTTCACGCATCGTCAAGAAGACACAAGGCTACTACGACTCCGTCGTTCACCTCGTGAGGATTAATACACCCGGTGATTTTCAGCGCGACCATATCGTAAAAGATTACATGGATAAGTTTGCTAAAAAACTGGGATTTAAGAATTTCACTATCAATATTTTCAATGACCTTACCATTGAAGAGGGTGTGATCAGGTTTGCCGATCAGATTGATGCCGACATGATTGCCATGGCCACCCATGGACGTTCTGGTTTTGCCCATGTAATTGCGGGAAGCGTCGCCGAGGAAGTGGCGAGTCATGCCAAGAGACCGGTTCTGACCTTCGTGGTGAAGCACTAGATACAACGAATTTCCCTGCCAAATATCCTGATCATACCATCACCATGGTGATGGTATGATCGTTTTAAACTGACTGCTTCGAAATGAACTCGGAACGTTGAAAGACTATTACCAGATATTGCGTATCAGCCGGCAAGCTTCAGCCATGGAAGTCAAGCGGGCGTACCGTCGACTGGCGGTAGTGTTTCATCCCGACAAGAACCGGTCGACGGAAGCCTCAGCACTCTTCCAGGAAATTAATGAAGCCCATCAGGTACTTTCTGATCCCGAATTGCGTGAGAGATATGACCTGTTGCTTCGTCAGAACTTTGCGCCAGCACCTGCCCCTCTCACTTCTGACCAGCCGTACCACCGTGATCCTGCATACCGGCGACGACATGCGCCTGGCTACAGGCCGCCACCCCCGCAGCCATCAGAACGGTTGTTGATGATGATTCATTTTTTGAAGTACCTGAGGCTTATCTCATTTGCCGGTATCGCGTGGTGCTCCATCCTGGCGCTCGATTATATGCTTCCCAATCGCGTCCGGACAGAAAAAGTTGTATCTGAAAGTAACCGCGTTATTTCATGGCAATTCCACCATGTTCCCTACGTGCTGGTAACCGATAAAGGTCACCAGTTTCCCATTAATGCTTCAGGCGTTGATTTTTTCCCCGTGGGCTCGGAGGCAGAAATCATCACATCAAGAATATTGGACCTGCTTATTAAGATTGAAGCGCCGGGTAAAAAATACTCTCTGGACAGCCTTGCTACGGTCTATTCGAATTTCTTATTCGTACCCATTGTCCTTCTGGTATTATCCGTGATAGGCCTGACATTAAAAAAAGGGATTGAGTTTCGGTTCAGCTTCGCTATTGCCATACTCACCGTTATGTTCTTTAATCTGATATTCTTATTATTTTCGATCCTATGAAGAAGAATGATTGGAAAAAGAGGGAAGGGGTTGTGTATTCCACTGATTCAACGTTTTCCTTTCAGGAAGCTTCTTCGACAGAAGCTCAGACACTTCCTGCTGCACAGCAGCAATTGAGTATCTTCCTGGATAAACAGGGGAGGGCCGGCAAGCAGATGTCTGTTGTATCGGGATTTGTGGGAAGCAGCCATGATCTTGAATCGCTTTC
>JANYHW010000099.1 GCA_025358885.1 Cytophagales bacterium
GGATAAAAAGAACCGTAGATGCTTGCGAACGCATTGTTCACTCCCGGATAGACGCCATGGCTCGGCACATACCCGGCCTCGGCATTATAGTTTGTTCCCAACATCGTATAGCCTCCGGCCAGTTGGTAATTTCTTTTGGTATGCTGAACAAATCCTCCTCCTGTTTCCTTGTGATTTAAACTCATCTCGTCGAATGACTGGCTATAGTATAGGCTCGTGTACCAGCTGTTGTCGATACTTCGTGACTCAATATCCAGGGTAGCCACCCGGTTGTACTCATTCAATACGCGAACGGTATCTCCTCCAACAACTTTTTTCTGCCAAAGCTGGCTATTAAAATATTTAATGCTGTCACCCATCGTCACCCCAAGAGATTGTTTATTCACAAATGAAAGCTGGATGTTGGACTGCTTCCAAAAGTTTCGCTGAATGGCGACGACGGAAAAATTCTGTGCGGGCAGGCCAAGACTCAATTTTTCTTTCGTCTGCATATGAAGAATACTGAGTCTCCACTTTTTCGAAAGCGAACCACTCAGGCGTGCGCCGAAGGCAATGGGAACCTTTTGCAATATTCCAGCTGAATCACGGGCGAGCCCGATGCGCCGTGAAAAGAATGGACGGGCCGTAGGCCAACCCATCCGTTCAAATAAATCACTGTTCTCAAGAAAAAACTGCCTCCGTTCGGGGAATTGAAATTCAAATCGGGTAAGATTAATTACTTGTCTGTCCACCTCCACCTGTGAAAAATCCGGGTTCACCGTCAGGTCGAGGTTTAATGACGGGGTAACGCCGATTTTGGCATCAAAGCCCGCTTGCAAGTCACTGGTCTTTGTTGGGGGATCTGTGCCATTGTCGTTGGTGCGACCACCGGCGAGGTAAGGGATGAGTGAAATATTCGTGGTGTGGTGAGGTGGCGCCTCCTCCCATTTCAGTTTGCCGGTGTATGCAAAGGAAGTTCCAAAAAATTGTATGGGTGTGGCAATCCAATCGCTGGTTTGATTGCGCTTGAGGTCAAATCGTTCAAAGGTGATGTTCCACTCCCTTACATCGCTTTTGTACCTGAAACTCTTGAAGGGGATCATCAGCTCCGCAACCCACCGGTCATCTGCCTTCACTACTTTGGAATACCATTTATTATCCCACGTCGCGTTGTACCCGCCTTGATCGGCACCACCACCCGCAATCGTTCCTTCCATTTGAACTCCTTCTGGTGTGATGGAAAAGAAAAATCCATTGATGGCATCGTTATACGGTCCAAGGATCATGGTAACATTATCATTGTTGGAGTAATCAAAATCACGGCGGAGGGATTGAACAACGTTTGGCGTTTTGTCGTCATGGCAAATAAATGAAACATACAACGCATGGTCGTCGAAGGTAAGGCGGGCTTCCGTTTGAAATGTTGCCGCGGCCGTGTCAACAGGATAGTTCAGAAAAAAATTTGTTGCTACAGCGGCATTCTTCCAATCCTGTTCTTCCAGTATTCCATCCAGCACGATGGGCCCTGTGGCCTTACGGATAGGTAATTCCTTACCGGGTTTGTTCCTGATCTGCGCGATGGCACCGGTGACGCTGAAGACGGCAAGCAAGCCAAAAATAATCCGGTGGGGTACCCGCATAAAAGGTGGTAAAACTACAAAAGGGAAACGTATTCTTACGCCATTTCGGATGAACGGAAAAGTTAACGTTTGGTTAAAATGATTTATTTTAGCGGTCTAATTAGCCAGCTGTGCACCTGAATTCCCTTACGGCGATCTCACCCATTGATGGTCGGTATTTTCAAACGACTTCACCTCTATCAAAGTACTTCTCTGAATATGCCCTTATGCAGTACAGGGTCCGCACCGAAGTAGAGTATTTCATTGCCCTGTGTGAATGGCCGCTCGCTGAACTCAAATCCTTCCCAAAGGAAAAATTCGATATCCTCCGATCACTTTACACGGGTTTTGATGAATCAGCCGCAGAGAAGATCAAAACGATAGAGAAAACTACCGGGCACGATGTGAAGGCCATAGAGTATTTTCTCAAGGAGAAGTTTGAAAAGCTCGGCTTGTCTCTGTACAAAGAATTCATCCACTTCGGACTCACCTCTCAGGATATTAACAATACCGCTACGCCCCTTCTGCTAAAAGAGTTCCTTGACAACGAATTCCTTCCTGCCCTCCACAAGCTTCTGGGAAGCATTGAAGACCAGGCCAAGAAGTGGAAGGATGTATCCATGCTGGCACACACCCATGGTCAACCAGCTTCTCCTACGCGTTTAGGAAAAGAGTTGGCGGTGTTTGCTGAACGTATTAAGAAGCAACTGGATTTACTGAAGACCTTACCCCACTCAGCAAAATTTGGAGGCGCCACAGGAAATTTCAATGCCCATCATGTCGCCTACCCGGAAATCAATTGGCTAAAATTCGCTGATCAATTTGTTGCTAAACAATTGGGCCTGGTGAGGAGCCACCCCACGACACAAATCGAGCACTATGATAACATGGCGGCGTTGTTCGACAACCTCAAACGAATCAACACCATCCTCATTGACTACAGCAGGGATGTCTGGCAATATGTGTCTATGAACTACTTCAAACAGACCATCAAGGAAGGCGAAGTAGGTTCATCCGCCATGCCGCATAAAGTAAATCCCATTGACTTCGAGAATGCGGAAGGCAACCTCGGTATGGCCAACGCACTATTTGAACACCTAGCCGCCAAACTGCCGATTTCCAGGCTTCAACGCGACCTGACTGATTCAACGGTGCTTAGAAATGTCGGCGTACCTATGGCTCATTCATTTCTGGCTTTGCATTCTCTCTATCTTGGAATGCAAAAGCTCGAACTAAATGCAGAGGTCATCCATCAGGATCTCGAGGACAACTGGGCCGTGGTGGCAGAAGCCATTCAAACCATTTTAAGAAGGGAAGGATATCCCAATCCTTATGAAGCGCTCAAGACCCTCACCCGGAAGAATTTCAAAATCAAGCATGAGGATATCCAGTGGTTTATTGAGAGCCTGGAGATCAAACCCGAATTGAAGAAGAGATTAAAGGAGATTACTCCGTTTAACTATACGGGGATATAAGAGAGAGCTTATTTTTTCACCGCAAGTTCGCGAGGATGCGCAAGATTTCTGCGCTTAAAAATTCACCCGTTCGGATTTTACTCCTTACTATACGGATTATACAAATACTTCTTCTCCGCAAAGTCATACAATGTCAATCGCCGCAGGTCATAGTATGCTGTCCAGAAAGATCGGAGGGCGGTGATGTATCCCCGTTTGGCATTATCTTTTTCTGTCAGTGCTATATTCAGGTTGGTAATATCAATTTTTCCAATAAGATACCTGTTCTGGGCTACATTGTATCGTTTGAGAGCAACCTCATCCGCCTTTTTGGTTATTTCAAGTTGCAAGTACAGCATTTCAAATTGTCGAACCTGGGTTAGAATCTGTTGCTCAAAAGTCACTTCGTCTTGTGCTATCACGTAGTCATTTAGTCTTTTGGTAGCATAGGCAGTCTGCATTGCTGAGCGCCGCCTGCCCCAGTCAACAATGGGCACATTAAAGGAAAATGTTGCCACTTGCTGCTTGGAAGGATTCTGATAAAGGTCAGAGACGGACTGGCCCACATTATTAAGCCCAAAGGCGGCTGTTAATCCAACCTGATAGAGAGAGCCTCTGACCTGTGCAACGGCAGCGTCAGTTTCCATTCGCCGTCGTTCAAAAGCCACATAGGCTGACCGCGTTTCCTTGGCATAGGCCAGCGCTTCATCTTCAGAAACTTCAAATACCGGAATTTTCTCCGGCAGGACGAGTTCAAAGCTTTCACCGTTTCTCAAGCCGATGTATGTTCTCATGTCCAGGCTGGCGGTTTGCAGGGCAAGATTCGCCTGTCCAACGTCCTGGCGTGAACGAAGCAATTGCAACTCCACCTGGAGTAGTTTATCCTCCGATGTTGTCCCAATATTATAGCGGCCTTGCTCTATTTTGTAAATTGTGTCGTTGTTGGCCAGGTTGAATTTTGCAATTTGGAGATTCACCTGGGCGTCCATAACGCTGAAAAAAAAGTTTACGGCATCGCGTCCAATCTGTTCCATTCCCTCCGCGTAATCCCGTTTGGACTCCTCGTAGCGGATGGGTTCGATAAGTCTGTCCCATTTGTACTTGTTGTACGACAACAACGGCTGGTTCAACTGTATGTACATCGGCGCACCATTCCATTGCGAGGTGTTGTTGGTGACATCCTTGAAGTAATTATAACTGGAGTTCACCGAGATCATGGTATTGGTCCACTGCAAGGGCTGCTGGAGGGAGAAGTTTACTCCAGGATTGAACTGATTGACAGGAAGGTAAATCAATGTTCCATCGGGTTGGCGAATGGGTGAAATGCTATTGGTGTAGAAAGCACCGCCATTGTTGTTCATCCTGATCTGTGGATTGTAGTTCGTGCGGTAGCTTCTGTATTGCCAAAAACGGTTTTCCTTTCGTGTTTCCGTTTGCCTGAATGCCGGCGACTGCGATTGCGCCCTGTGGATAACCTCTTCAATATTAAAAACATTCTGTGCCCTCATTTCGGAGCAGACCCCGATAGCCAGCAACAAGACAATCACGTATTTTCTATTCATAGCGTAAGGATGCAATGGGGTCCTGGTTGGCGGCACGCCTCGCAGGAGCAATTCCAAAAATCAAACCGACTGTGGCCGCAACACCAAACGAAAGCAAGATGGAACTGAACGTGACAATGGTGGGGATACCGGCAAAAGCCGAAACAATAAAGGCCATCGATACACCCAGGATCACCCCGATGATGCCCCCCGACACGCTGATCATCACTGCCTCAAAGAGAAACTGCTGGATCACATCACTTTTCTGCGCCCCGATGGACAAGCGAAGTCCGATTTCTTTGATCCGTTCCAGCACAGAGGCAAGCATGATGTTCATGATACCAATGCCGCCGACGAGTAGCGATATACCTGCAATCGCCCCAAGGACGTAATTAAAGATATCGTTGGTGCGCTGCTGCTGCTTCAGAAGCAACTCCGGAATTTCGATTTCAAAATCCACCACTTCATAATGCTTTCTTGAAAGCAAACGGGAAAGAATTTCTGCCGTGGATTGCATCTTCGACGTCTCTCCAACCTGGATGACGAGCCGGTCAAGTTGGTGATAGTTCTTTTTGTCAGCCTCGCTCTCTTCGGTGGCAGTGCTGCTCGCACTGACGAACATACCGCGGCTCCTCATTGCTACCAACCGGAGGGCTTCGGCCGTAATCAGGTCCCGGTTCTCATAGCGGATCAGGACAGTCTGAAGCGGAGCATACACATCCATATTGAAATCACGGATACCCAATTTGCTGATGCTTGCCTGCGAAACCAATCGCTCCCTCATAATGCCGACAATCGTCAGCCAATGAGGTCCCACCTTTATGCTTTTTCCTATCGCATTGTCAGTAGGGAAAAATCTGCTCTTCACGCCCGAACCAATGATACAAACAGGAGCGCCGATTCTCAGCTGGTCCTCATTGAACATGTTCCCCTCTGCCAGTTGAAAATCATAGATCTCAAAATAAGAAGGCTCCACGCCAACGAGCTTGGAGGAGCGCTGGATACCATTTCGGATAACGTGTGTGTTCAGAATAATCTCCGGGCTACACCGGGTGAGGCCCGGAATAGAGGTTTTGATGCTGCTCACATCGCGGATGGTGAGACCGGGGGAAAACTTCTTCTTGTCTTTCTTCCCGGTCTGCTCGCTGAGCTTTTCTTCCTTCTGCTCAATAATGGGCTTAACAACAATATTGTTCACGCCCACCAGCTTGATTTGATTCAGAATCTCCTGCTGTGCTCCATTGCCAATGGCTAGCATCGCGATCACAGCAGCAACACCGAAGATGATTCCCAACGCGGTAAGCAACGATCTTATCTTGTTGGCAATGACGGCAGCGATGGCGATATACAAATTAGCCAGCAAGCGAGGCCCAACGAACTTCAATTTGAAGGCCATCAGATTAATTGCTTACTGGTTTGGCGACAACCTTTAAGTCTGCAGTCTTGGTCTCCTCAGGCTCCTTTTTCTTTCTCTTTCCATTCATCTCAGACAGCAACTCAATTTTCTGATCTTCAAGTCCGGCCGGTACTGAAAGGAAAACCAGATCGTCCAGGGCGAGACCACCCACAATTACGGCATCGTTGGCATTGGTTTCTCCAATGATTACCTCCTGCTTAATTGTGGCAAGTCCATTCTTCTTGAATACGTAGGTGATGGAGTCAAACTGGCTATGAAGGGTTTCCAACGGCACATAAATGGCATCATCTACCATGTTCGCCATAATCTTGTTGCTGGTTGTCATAGAGGGCCTCAGTGTAGGATCTGTTCCTTTCAGCTCGACTGAAACTTCAAATACCTTTGCATCGGAATTGGGTCGCTGCTCCCCGACGTTGGCAACCTTGGTCACAATCCCCGTAAGTTTTTTGTCAGGATAGGCATCCAGACCTACCTCTACCGGTTGCCCCATCTTTACCTTGCGCACATCAACCTCATTGACATAAGTTTTGGATTGCATGGTCGTGAGGTCCGGCAGCGTGGCCACGGTGGGTTCCCACATCTGTATTTGGGAGCCCGCCTTGATCGGCTTGCCATCCCATCCTTTTTCGTAAATCACCATTCCATCTTCCGGAGCAACTACATTAAAGGATTCCAGCACTTTGGTCATTCCATCAAATTCGCCTTGCACTTTACGCAAATCTCCGGCCACTTCACGCATTTTCTCAATGCTCTGTTTATTTTTGATCTTATAGTTTTCTATTGCCTGCTCATAAGCACGCTTGGCCTTGTCCATATTAATCTCAGCCTGTTTGATTGTCGCCGGAGGTTCAAACTTGGATTGTTCGAGGATGATCTCCTTTTCCTCAACACCGTATTTGAGATTAATGAGTTCATCCCTCGACTGTCGCATCTGCAAGGTCGTGTCCAACTGAGTCTGGTTGAATTTGGAACTGGCTTTGTCCAACTCAATCTGCTTGGCAGTGAATTTGTTTTGAAATTCAGAACGGTCAAGAGTGGCAATCCAGTCACCCTTCTTCACCACGGTGCCTTCATCCACTATGTTCTGAATCGTAATTTGCCAGATCTGAAAGGCCCGCAAGGATTGGGGGCCAAGGATCTTCACTGAGTTCTTTGCCTCCAATTCACCCGTGGTCTCAATCTCCACTTTGAATTTTCCTTTTTTTACCGCACTTATGATGTCGGATGCGTCTCCGCCCTTGCTGCCCTTTACGACAAAATAGCCGATGAGTAGCACCACCAATGCACCGGCACCAATCAGGAGATTCCTTTTCATAGTCATTATTATTAATTCAAAGATAAGGACTTCCTGCTGTAACGAAATTTGAGCAACAAAGATTGCCCCTTCAGGTACTACCCGAAAGGGCTATAAAGGTTACAGGCGTTTGCAGGCTTTTTCTTTTGGATCAATGAGAAATACCGACCGTATCCTTCTCTATTGTTCCCCCACTTTCTTTACAGTGACCTTTGTAAGTGCAGCTTCTTTGGTGATTTTTCCCGAACCATAGTCCTTTAGAACGCTATTCTTGACTGAAACCTCCAACGACGCCGGAATGCCACACCCCACACATTTGGTGAGCTTCACGTTCAGAACAACCTGTTCATCGTCTTTCAGGCTCCGCAACGTGCGGGCATATTCAATGAGATTGTCTTTCAAATCACTTTCAAACTTTGGATACAACTCCTTCACCTTTTTGTCGCGTTCGGGAGTAGACACATTTTCCATAGCCAACGTAGGCATAGACCAACGATTGTCATCTTCCTGGTTGCTCGAGTACACCCTCATAAAGTACACTACTCCATAATCCTTCAGTCTCTCATAAGATACCTCACCCTCAGTATAGTAGGTTTTTGATAAATCCTGGCGATACAGTCTGCTGAACATACTTGACAATACTTCAAGGTCCGGATCAAGTTTGTCGGAAGGTTCTGTATTAACGACCGTGAGGCGGCTCAGAAACTGATCCCGTGTAATTTTACCCATCTTCAGTTGAATGATATCATCGCGTTTTGCCTCGGCCGATATCATGCTGCGCCCCTGCCCCATCCCGCCCCGCCATTTGAATTCGAAGTCGCCGAATTCCTCAGACCTGTTCGTAATGATTATTTTTTCTTCAGGGCGCAATTGACTGATCACATCACCATAGTCGGCCAGAAAACCCCTGGCAATCTCCAGGAACTTCTTGTCGTTGGATGCATTCACACTATCGGAATTTATTTTTCTACCTGTTCCCGGCGACTTGCTGCGAATGGTTGTGCGGTCTTTCTCCGACTTGTCCCTGGCAATCATTTCCTCATTCCCTTCAGGGAGTGTTGTGGAGACGCCGTAAGAATAGGAATAAGATGAGCCTTGTCCCACACCCCCGACAATGGCAGGTGCCATATCTGAAGATTTCATCATGTAGAGATTAAATGCACTCCCCTGGGGTAACCGGAAGGTGACTCCGTATCCAGGAAGATAAGTTCCATTTACTTCTATGGGGAAGAAATTTCGCCTGCCAAATTGCTGGCGCGCCAGTGTGCCTAAAATATTCTCAGCCACTTCGATGTCTTGATCCATTCGTTGGTCATTCACTTTAGCTTGTCCTGCAGCCATGAAACTGCTTGTCATTGCCCACATCACCACCACCCGCTTCATCAATTGTTTCATAAAAATTTTAGTTTAATTTTTTCTTGTGCTACTGGTATTGTTATTTGTTATCAAACTCGTAAGTATTTCTTCTGTTTCCTGCTTGAACTGATCCGTATTCTGTTCGACCTTGTTCACGCGTGCCTGCAGAAACTGCAAGTCTTGTTTGCGTTGCTCCTGAAGATAAGACGAAAAATCCACGAGCAACCCTTCGAGGTACTCCTTCTGCCCTGCCGAAGAGAGTTGCATATAGTCCTTCATCAACTTCAGGTTGTTGTCT
>JANYHW010000141.1 GCA_025358885.1 Cytophagales bacterium
AAATTTCCTGAATAGTCCCTTTTATCTAACTTTCTCCATGCGCTACCTTCTCCTGGCCGTCCTTTTTGCCTCGCTGTTCAATATCACCTCATTCTGCCAAAACCTGGTGTCGCCCTCAGATCGGTGGACCGCCAAACCCTGGGATGCGCACTGGATTACCGGCGACTCGAGGACAGGCGTTTTTCACTTTAGGAAATCATTCGCGCTTAAGGAAAAGCCGCACCATTTTATCATACACCTCTCCGCCGACAACCGATACCGCCTCTTTGTCAATGGCAAATATGTCAACGATGGTCCGCAGTTAAGCGACTTGCGCCACTGGAGATTTGAATCTTTGGATATCGCCGAAATGCTGTCCCCTGGTAACAATGTGATCGCCGTCGAAGTGTGGTGCCAGGGCGATGAGGCTCCTGTCTTTCAAATGGGCAAACGTCTAGGACTCATTGTCCAGGGAGATGATGCCGCTTCTGGACTAGTGAACACAGACAAAACATGGAAGGTGGTTCAGAATCTGAGTGTGACGAACCTCCCATTCGGTCCCGGTGATCCCAATTTGTATTATCAGTATTATGCGGCGGGACCGTTGGACAGGGTAGAAGGCAGCAAGTTTCCATGGGGATGGGAGCAAAGCAATTATGATGATTCGAAATGGAAGGCACCAATAATACTTGGATCTGGAACACCTTTTCAGACCGCTCCCTATGGCGATGCACAGTGGGAATTGGTGCCGAGAAGCATTCCACTCATGGAACGAAAATATCAACCGTTTTCTGCTATCCGAAGATCAACTGGTTTGAAACTGAACTCGCAAAGTCCAGCCGCGCCAATCACCATATCACCAAATCAAAAGATCACCATATTATTGGACCAGGGCCAGCTCACCACCGCATTTCCTGAATGGACACTTTCAAAGGGCAAAGGCAGCGAAATAAAAGTAACCTATGCTGAAGTCGTTACAAACGACATCAAAGACAAAGGTCACCGCGACTCCATCCGCAACAAAACCATACATGGTGTGTATGATCTTGTTTACCCGGATGGTGGGGAGCAGAGAGTTTTTACCACATTGTCTTATCGAACTTTTCGATATGTGCAACTCGACATCTCCACAAGCAATGATCCGTTGGTCCTCGACAAACTCGGCAGTTGGTTCACGGCTTACCCTTTTGAAAAGAATGCCACATTTTCATCAGGTGACCCTGCCTTGGAGAAGGTTTTCGATATCGGATGGTACACTGCCCGGCTGTGTGCCTACGAAACGTACATGGATTGCCCTTACTGGGAGAGACTACAATACATTGGCGATACACGTATCCAGGCACTGGTTTCTTACTATGTTTCTGGTGATGACCGCCTTGCGCGTAATGCCATTTCTCAATTTGAATGGTCCCTTCAATATGACGGCCTCACCTACAGCCGTTATCCATCTTCGCTTCCGCAATACATTCCCAATTATTCCCTGGTGTGGGTCCTCATGGTGAACGATTTCCTGATGTACCGCAATGATCCTGAATTTGTCAGATCATTTTTGCCCGGCATCCGCAAAGTATTGGATCACTTCACTCGGTACGTTACACCGGACAATATGATGACCCAGCAGCCCTATTGGGATTTTATTGACCACAGTTACAACACCACAAAAGTGGTGGAGGGCAGCCTGTACAAAAGACTCGCAACCAATTCCCTGTTCTATGCCTATACCCTGAGTCGTGCTGCAGAAATGTTCTCCTACTTTAATGAAAATGAGCAAGCGCAGAAATACATTCTTCTCAGTCAACAGCTTAAGGAAGGTGTGAAGAAGCAATGCTGGGATGCCAACGCCAATCTGTTCGCCGATACCCCTGACAAGACTTCCTTCAGCAGCCACAGCAATATCCTGGCGGTTCTGTGCGGACTCGTGCCACGGGAGGACCAGGCAGACTTACTTAAACGAATAGTTGAGAACAAGGGCATCACGCAGACCACCTTGTATTTTGATTTCTACCTGGCCCGCGCCATGAACCAGGCCGGCGCCGGCGATTTGTATTACGATTTGCTTTCGAAGTGGAAAGACTTGCTTAAACTTGGATTGACCACCTTCCCGGAAGGCGTTTCAAGGAGTGAATGCCATGCATGGAGTTCGAGTCCGGACTTTGAGATGCTGGCGACCTTTGCGGGTATTCAGCCTCAAATTCCAGGATTTAAAAAAGTAGTGATCAGGCCACAGCTTCAAAAGATGGATAGGGTTAGTGGCAGCATTCCCCATTGGGCAGGCAAGCTGGAAGTGTCATTTGAGAAAAAAGGAAAGCAGCTTACGGGTAGCGTCACCCTTCCGGAGGGCATCACCGGCCGGCTAGAATGGGAGCAAAAGGTGGTTGAGCTTAAGGCGGGAGAAAATAAGATTGAAGTGGATTAGAGGTGGGAGGTGTTGACGTGTTGACGTGTTGAAGTAGGCACGCAGGTTATCTGGACAGAGAACCCCTCGAGCAAGCAAAGTGGGGTGGGTCCACAGGGCCGCAGATTCATATCCAAAATAATTTAGCCACAGCCTTTCAAATCCGGATTCCGTTCATTTACTTTGTAATTCAAAGTACTTTCAAATGAAGGAAATAAACGAATACGAAAAGGACCTGGCCTCCATCCGCACCATGATGGAGCGATCCGACAAATTCATCTCGCTCAGTGGCATGGCGGGCATCATGGCCGGAATCTATGCCCTGGCAGGTGCTGCGGCGGCTTATTTTGTTGTCGGGTATCCGCTGTGGCCGGAACAGTTCGAATCCTATTCTATTGACTTCGACGATATACTTTGGAAACTTCTGCCTTTGGCAGTTTTGGTGCTCGTGTTGTCCATTTCAACCGGGTTATGGCTCAGTCAGCGAAAGGCAAACAGGGCAGGCATTCAACTTTGGAACGCCACCAGTCAGAAACTGCTGCTGAACCTTGCCATTCCCCTCATCACCGGGGGTCTTTTTATTCTTTGTATGCTATTCACAGGTCATTTCGGTCTTGCAGCACCCGCCTGCCTGATATTTTATGGTTTGGCCCTCATACACGCAAGCGACAACACCGTTGATGAAGTTCGATACCTGGGATTTTCTGAAATCGTCCTTGGCTTGGTATGCGGTTTGGTTCCGGGCTACGGACTGGTCTTTTGGTCTGTGGGGTTCGGCTTGCTGCACATCCTGTATGGATCAATTATGTACAATAAATACGACCGTTGAAAAATCCGTTCGAACATCTCGATAGGGTCCTGGAGCATCGTGTCCGGTTGCAGATCATGTCCGTCCTTATAACCAACGAGGTGTATGATTTCAATTCCCTCAAAGATATCGTGGGGGTCACCGATGGGAGCATGGCCTCACACATCAAGGCCCTTGAAAAGGAAAAGTATATCTCGGTTTCAAAATCCTTCATCGACCGCAAGCCCAATACCCGGTACAAGGTGACGGAAAGGGGGCGGGGGATTTTCAAAAAACATCTGGATGCTTTGGAGCAACTGGTGAGACAGCAAAAAGTAATGAGTCAACCAAAATAATCATGGAAACAAATCAGCAACCCCTCAACCTGTTGGAAAGATTCAATCGCTGGATAACTGAATCGATTACCATCAAATTGGGATCCATTGGATTCCTCGTTCTTATCTTATTGATCCCGGCTTCCTGGATTCAGGACCTGATGCAGGAGCGCGAAGCCCGTGCTGAATCTGTGATCACGGAAATCTCTGAGAAATGGTCGAGCAGCCAAACACTCGCCGGGCCCATCCTGGTCATTCCATATAAAACCCAAAATAGGGTTGATCATGGAAAAGATGGCGTCGAGATCGTTGAATACACCAAAAATTATTTCTTCCTCCCCGAGCAACTTGATATTACGGGCGAGGTCAGTCCTGAAATCCTCCACCGCGGCATTTTTGATGCGGCGGTGTATGCCTCCACGCTCTCTGTAAACGCCGGTTTTCAAAAGCCTGACTTCAAGCCTTTGGGAATTGCAGAGAGCAATGTTTTGTGGAAAGACGCATATATGATTTTTTCGATCAATGACCTTCGCGGTATCAGCGACAACCCAAGCTTTATGGTGGGGGATAAACTCAAAGACACGGAGCCATCGAATGACCTGGGGGTAGCGGTTGGAACGCCGGCCAGTGGAGACAGTGGTTACGTACGCACAAAAGGAATTGTGGCCAGGCTAGGCTGGCAAACGGATGCTGATTTCGCCGGGAAGGCGATAATAAAACTCAATCTTAAGGGGAGTCAGGTATTGAGTTTTGTTCCTGCCGGCAAAACCACCACAGTGAAGTTGACAGGACCCTGGGCAAGTCCGAGTTTCGATGGCGTGTTTTTACCCGAGAACCGGGAGGTGACTGAAAAAGGGTTCTCTGCAAATTGGAAAATACTTCACTTCAACCGACCCTTTGCCCAGCAATGGACCGGCGACAATCAACTGAGCGGTGCGGAGTTTGGTGTGAAACTCCTGATCCCGGTAGATCAGTACCAAAAGAGTATCCGCACTTCCAAATACGGTCAGCTCGTTATCATCCTTACGTTCGTCGCGTTGTTCCTGGTAGAGATCACGCGCAAGATCAGAATCCACCCGTTTCAATATATTTTGATCGGAGTGTCGTTAATTATTTACTACACCCTGCTGATCAGTTTCTCCGAGCAAGTTGGATACAACATCGCGTATTGGATTGCTTCACTGGCCACAGTTGCCCTGATTAGCTTTTACTCCACTTCATTTCTGAAGAGCCGTGGACTGGTCGCGCTGTTCACTTCCCTGCTGTTGGTTTTCTACACGTTCATTTTCATCATCATCCTGCAGCAGGACTTTTCCCTGCTGTTGGGAAGCATTGGCTTGTTCCTGATTGTGGGGTCGCTGATGTATTTCTCGCGAGGGGTGAAGTGGTACCATGAGATTGCGTAAACACAACCAGGTATAAAGTTTAGTTTCTGACCACTATAGGAACTGCAATCGTCAATAGTAAACCATCCCGGATTGCATAATCCGGTTTGCTGTCGGTCAGGTACGTCATATATGAAACCGTGGCTTGTATGTTGCAAGACCTCGACAGACGGATGGGAGGGGGATTGACACCAAGTGAGCCGGAAACACAGTTGAACCCATTATTGAAAACATAACGGTCCCATAAATACAGGTCAAACCTGAAGTTCTTTGTCGTCGCCCGTACGAAAATACGACTGGCGGATTTGGGTGAAGTAGAAAGGTCGAAAAAAAGGGCGGTGGTTTCGATTCGGATGCGTTTGCTTACGTCCCAGTATCCGGTGAGGGCCGAATAATGTCTGATCCTTCATCCTTAAACCCATTCGTCTGCGAAAAGAGATAGCCAAAAAAGGCTCGCAGCTTGAATACGGGACTGATGTTGAAGGTATGGAAGATACCAGACTGGAGGTAGTTGATGATGGAGTGTGAATCGACGAGGTCCTGGGATTTAAACAGAAAGAATCCGTTTCCTTTGTATTCATAAAACAAATTGATGTCGGCGTTCACATTCTTGTTAACGTAGGTTCCGGTAAACGGAAAGTACCCTGCTGAATTCAAACGGGGAGTGATGAGGAACGTTGGTTTCGCTTGCTTATCCTGGCCAAGTAGGGAAATCGATCTTGCTGCCAGCAGGACTACGAACAAACAAAGCTGAATCCTGCGGCTAAACACGGCCCTACCAGGATAAATCAAATAAACCGGCGGAGACATGTATGGGTGTCTTCACACCTTCCCCTTTGTTCGCGAAGGTTTCGGGATCAGACTTGATCTCCATGATTGTTTCATTGGCCGACTGCTTCAATACCAGATCCAATGGTGCTTCTGAATTTTTGCAAACCGTTTGTACGAATGTGAGGGCGGATTCGAGGTTGGGAAAAGTACCTGAATCCTTTCCTTGAAATATCACCCGAATTGGCTGAGCTGTCATGATTCTTTTCTACAAAGAACCAGGCCATGACTGACAGCCTTATGGCAGTGCGAAAAAAATTATTTCCAGGATCGGATGTGCTCGTCGACGCTGATATGATCTTTTTTCTGGAACGGCTTTTGGGTGAGCTGCAGCCTGCCGATTTGTTTAGCCTTGAAATCGCGGTAGTCGTTCCTTTTCCAGCACCAGGCAATCAAATGCCATTGATCAGTGTAATAGATCATACCAATGGGCTCAACTTCCCGACTGGTCTTTTGACCCTTGGTGTCAGTATAGTCTAGGGATACGATGAATTTATTGCTGATGGATTGCTGGATTTCGGAAAGATAATTGTTGCCAGCGGCAGTCGGATTCCAAACTTTGATCCGCTCACTCAATTGTTCGGTTTTTTCCTTGTCTCCGGACCTGAGTATGGCCCTGATCTTTTGTAGTGCGCTATCACTGTGCTTCGCAATGGAGCGGTCTGTGAACCGGTCGGCAAGGGAAGCGACGAGAATCAATGCGTTGGCCTCATCGGAGGTCAGGGAAACGGGTGGCAGAAAGTAACCCTGCACGACAAAATATCCTTTGTTATTCTCGAATGATACGGGGATGCCGATTTCATCCAATGCCCGTATATCGCGGTATACAGTGCGAATGCTGATCCCGAATTTGCCTGCGATTTTTTCTGCCGTCACAAATTTATGCGACTGCAACGTGGTAAGAATTCCCATCAGGCGGTCGATCCGGTTCATGATATCGAAATATGATGACCAGTCCTGGCCATTATTCCTTCTCCAGGAATGGATACCGGTAGTCTACCGGGGTCACGAATGTCTCCTTGATGGTTCTCATAGACACCCAGCGCATTAAATTCACCTTGGCGCCTGCTTTGTCGTTCGTACCTGAACCTCTCGCTCCTCCGAATGGCTGTTGACCGACGACTGCGCCCGTGGGCTTGTCATTGATGTAGAAATTTCCCGCGGAGTTGACCAGCTTCTTTGTCGCCATTTCGATGGCATAGCGGTCCTTTGCCAGGATAGAGCCTGTCAATGCATACGGTGAAGTCTGATCCACCAACTCCAATGTTTGCTCGAAGTTCTCCTGGTGATATACATAAATCGTAATGACAGGTCCGAAGATCTCCTCGCACATGGTCACCGAGGAGGGGTCCTTCGTGAGAATCACCGTTGGTTCAATAAAGTACCCTTTTGATTTGTCGTATTTTCCGCCTGCGATGATTTCATTCATCGGGTTCTTCCTCGCCTGCTCAATGTAGTTGGTGATGGACGTGAAACCTTTCTCATCGATGACGGCATTGATGAAATTTCCGAAGTCTTCCGGACCACCCATCTTGAAGCTTTTGAGGTCGTCAAGCAAATATTTTTTCACATCGTCCCATAAGTTCGATGGGATGTATGCGCGGGAGGCGGCTGAACATTTCTGCCCCTGGAATTCAAACGCACCGCGCGCGATGGCGGTGGAGACCTCTTTCGGGTTTGCGCTCTTGTGGGCAACGATGAAATCCTTTCCACCCGTTTCACCCACGATGCGTGGATAGGACTTGTACTTGTGAATATTTTCACCGATCGTTTTCCACATGCCCTGGAATACCCCCGTGCTTCCCGTGAACTGTATCCCGGCGAAGTCGCGGTGGTTGAAGATAACCTCTCCTGCATTCGGCCCGCTGACGTACACGAGGTTAATTACCCCGTCGGGAAGACCGGCTTCGCGAAGAATCTGCATGATCACGTTGGCTGAATATATCTGGGTATTGGCGGGTTTCCACACTACTGTGTTGCCCATCATCGCCATGCTTGTGGGTAGATTTCCACCGATGGCGGTAAAGTTGAAAGGTGTAAGTGCAAATGTAAATCCTTCCAATGGGCGATACTCAATTCTGTTCCACACTCCGGGACCGGACTCCGGCTGGTCGCTATAGATCTCTCCCATGAAATGCACATTGAAGCGGAGAAAGTCTATGAGTTCACAGGCAGAGTCAATTTCAGCCTGGTAGGCATTCTTGGATTGTCCGAGCATGGTCGCCGCGTTCATCTTGTACCGGTACGGACCGGCCAATAAGTCGGCGGCCTTGAGAAAAATACTTGCGCGTTGTTCCCAGTCGAGGTTGGCCCATAATTCCTTTGCATTGAGTGCGGACGTGATGGCCTGTTCGATATGTCCCTTGTCGCCCTCATGAAAATGACCCAGAAGATGCTGATGGTCGTGAGGTGGAGTGATAGGTTTTTTCTTTCCGGAGCGCACTTCTTCGCCACCGATGTACATCGGAATATCCAGGACAGTGCTTCGCGCCTCTTCAATTGCCTTCTTTAGAGCGGCGCGCTCCTTCGAGCCGGGAGCGTAGGAGAGGACTGGCTCATTCTTGGGATGGGGTATGCTGTAAAAACCTTTGGACATGGTAGAATTTGTTAAGGATGCAAAAGTAGTAAAATTGCGGGTGCAGAATCATGAATTCTGAATGTTGAATTTAGAATATCGAAGGAGTCTCCCCTTGGATATCCAGTATTCGTCATTCACAGAAAAGACCGCAGTGCCTTAAGATTATTTATTTCAAAGGTGACTGGTTCGCCATGGGTTTGTCCGGATGGATTAAAGTAGACCGTATCGATTCCAGCCATCCTAGCTCCACCAATATCCGTTTGGAGATTATCCCCAATCATGATTGCTTTTTCATGGGTGTGTCCTGCCTCTGCAAGGGCGAAATCAAAAATCTCTTTTGAAGGTTTTTTGTTTCCGGCTCGCTGCGAGGTGACGATTGTTTTGAAATAATCATGGATTCCGGAAGAACGCATCTTCAAGGCCTGCAATTCATCAAACCCGTTGGTGATGATGACCATGGGATATTTGGGATGGAGGTACTCGAGAGTTTCAATAGCGTGAGGCAGGAGGTTTTTCTTTTTAGGCAACTCCCGCAGGTAGTGCGCAGAAAACTCCAGGGATAATGGATAGTCGTCAAGCCCTGTTTCTCCAAACACCTTATGAAAGCGCTGGATCTTGATTTCCTCCGATCCGATCACATTTCTGTCGTGGAGGTCCCACAGCCTTGTGTTGATTCGTACAAATGTCTGGTGAAAATAGGAGAAGCTGAGGATCCCTTTTTCCTGAAGCTTATGGTATTGGAACAGTTCTCGAAGTGTTTCTTCCGAATTGGATTCAAAATCCCAAAGCGTATGGTCAAGGTCGAAGAGTATACAGGAATAGGATTTCATGGAGCGCAAAGCTAATCCTGATTGTTATCGGGACCAAGGCCAAAAGACGATGGCTCACGCTCAGCTTTTCGCTGCCGTTCCCAGCGGTTTAATATGTAGCTTATTTAAGGCCAGTTCCCGGTTGGTAAACAATGTCTGAAATATCTGCTGATCATGTTGTAGCGCCGGATCACGACGAATAAACTCCAGCATTTGCCTGAGGATGTCCAGCACTTCGTCTTTCACCTGGTAGAAGACCCATTGGTTGAGTTTACGTGATGAGAGTATACCGGAGTTTTTAAGATATATAAGGTGTCGAGAGGTTTTGGCCTGGGTGAAGTCGAGTATGCGTTCGAGGTCACTGATGCACATTTCTCCATTTCCCATGATGAGATGCAGGATGCGAAGCCGGGAAGTATCGGAGCAGGCAAGAAAAATTTGCGCCCCCAGGTCAATATTAAAATGTTTGAGTCTCACGTTGGCGTGTCCAAATTACCAAAAAACCATTGTTGTAAAACAGGTTAGGCGAATAGTGCCCTTCTCATTATCTTTGAAACGATTCAACTATGGCGTTTAAGAGGGTTTATTGGTTGGCATTCCTGGTTACCGTAGTAGGGGTGATGGGAACCACCAGCGGGCTTGCCCAGAACAAAAAAAGGATAATTCAGCTTTCCGGGATTGTGCTCGGTGAGGACAGCGTAAGCGGTCTTCCGGGTGCGCACGTCTACGTTCCGAAGGCAGGACGAGGTACAAGTACGCAGACCAATGGTTTTTTCTCCATGCCCGTACTAGAAGGCGACAGCGTGGTGTTCAGTTCGGTAGGATATGTACGCCGCCATTACATAGTTCCATCCGGCACGTCGGATTTTACCACTATCATTATAGAGATGGTTACCGATAACACATTCCTGAAAGAGGTCACCATCCTTCCATTTCCCACAGAAGAGGTATTCAAGCAGGCTGTGTTGGCCCTGAATGTTCCCTTGAATGAAAACGGTATTGACAAAAAGAATCTGAATGCCGAGTTGATGGCGCTGATGATGCAGCATACGCCCATGGATGGCAACATGAATTATAGGTATTACATGAACCAGTATAATCAGTCCATCCAGGATCAGTCCATCGTGCGGACCAACCCGTTCCTGAACCCCTTCAACTGGGCGCGCTTCTACCGGGACCTCAAGCAGAAGAAAAATAAAAAGGTCGACGATTAGGAATTCCATCCAACGGGATGGGGTAGATATGGAGTTTTTGTCATTTGATTTTTCTTGACACATTCCACCAATTCCACTCCCAGGTCTTTCCATTATCAGGCGAAAACGCCTGGCACCATTCAGGATTATTCTTGTCCGTTTTGTCCCAACGGAACAAAAACAAGATCGGCTTGCCCTGGAAGGTATCTTTGCCATAGAACCAGCCAACATTATTTTCAAATGAACCTACCACAGGAGCATCGAGAACACCCGTTGTGCTGGCTACCCAGTACAGACTCCATAGTCTCGTCTTTGGATTGAACAATCGGAGCGTGAATCCCTCGAATGGCTTTCCATCAAAAGTGGCTTTGTAAATGTCCATGTTGCCAATGCCGTTCAGGATGGTACCATAATTCTCATCGGTCGATTCCAATTCTTCCCATTCGGTGCTGTTATTCAGCCTCGTCTTCAGTTTCTTATGCGACATTTTCCATTTACCTGCGAGAAAGTCAAAGTCACGGGGAGATGAAGTTTTAGACGCGGTCAGCTCGAGTTCGCCCCTGGCGTTTATTTTAGCATTGACCAATTCTGCGGTGGGAAATTGGTGGGTGGTTTGGGCAAGGGTGGCAAACCATGAGAGGTTCGCCGCTAGCAGAAAGAATAAGGTGCGTTTCATATTGTTATCAATGTTGTCAGTGAATATACCAAAATTCGGAATTATTTTTTTCGATTTCTGATTTATACAAAGGGCCTTCCGTTGTGATCTAAGCTCATTACTATATGGTTATTATGGCCAATGAGCTGGGAAGTGACTTCTTATTATAGCTTTAGGATTTTCTGTTGCTGCTAAAGGAGTCCCGGTACATTTTCCATCCTTTGGTTGTCTTTTTCCACAGAACCAGGAACTTCCCGTCGTCAAACAACTCACCTTTGGCATTGAACAACTGCCAAAGTCCCTCTTCTGTTACGTATTCTACACCGTCGCCGTAAATCGCTGTGGTAATAAACTTGCCGTTCCTCAAGCCATAATTCTCATAGGCATCACGGAAGAACAGGGCAGCCTTTTCTTTTCCACATTGCTTTGGAGCAAAGGAAGCCATGATGCAGGCATCCTCCGCGTACCGGTCAACAAATATGGATGGATCATTCTTTACGAATGACTGGAAGTAAACGGCGTTGCTCTCCGCAATCGCTTTCGTCACCTCCTCCAACTTTTCTTTCTGAATTTTTGACTGGGCCAGGCAGTTCAAAGAGAGGACCAACATGCCGGCCAAAGAAACAAGAAGGTGCGATTAATTTTCTTCATAAAAGTTAATGTTAGATACGTAGATTGAGAAGTGGTCATGTTTATTGGTTAGTCTTGGATTTTGGTTGTGCTTACGATAAAACACATCTTAAGGATGCCCCATGTGTGCTTAAGAAACACCATTGTGTTCGACTGAATTACCTCTCGATACGCCGATTTCATCAATCAAGTCATATTCAAAATATGACTACCGCCATATGCGTGATAGGCGTCTCGATCATTCTTAGAATCAAATTGGAATGGGTAACATTCCTTTCCGGGTGGCTCCCTTCGGCAGGGTTCATCTACTCATAACGCAAAGAGTCCACAGGATTCCTAACGGCTGCTTTCATTGCCTGTAGACCTACGGTGAGGAAGGCAATCAGAACAGAAAGGGCTCCTGAGAGTAAAAATACCCAGGCGCTGAGATCAACGTGATAAGCGAAGTCGCTGAGCCACTTGGTGGCCGCAAACCATGCCAGGGGTGTGGCGATTACGAAAGCAAGAAATACGAGAACAAGAAACTCTTTCGAGAGCAGCGCAACAATATTGTTAACGGTTGCGCCCAAAACTTTACGGATGCCAATTTCCTTAGTTCGCTGAAGCGAAGTGTAAGAAGCTAAACCAAATAATCCAAGGCAGGAGATGAAGATGGCCAGGCCCATCGCGGTATTGGTGAGTTTGGCCGTGCGTTTCTCGGCCCGATAGAATTGTTCTACGGTTTGGTCCAGAAAAACGAAATCGATTTTCTGATCGGGATACATCTTTGATAGGAGGCGTGTTATTTTCTCAAGCGTCTTGTCAAGATTCTCTAGGGGTTGACCGGCCGTCGCGAGTTTGAGTGAAAACCCTGACCGGTTGGTTTCATATTTGTAATACATTGGCTCAATGGTATGATGCAATGATTGAAAGTGGAAGTCTTTAAGGATACCGGCTACCGTAAACTTCTGGTCGCGGCCCATCACCAGCGTTTGGCCCACCATATCGATGGGTTCAACACCAAGCTTTTGACAATATGTTTCATTTATCAATAGCTCGTGGATACTGTCATAGGGTTGCACGTTCCGGCCAGCGACCAATTTAAGGTCGAACAAGGTGAGGTAGGTTGTGTCGCCTGACTTGATGTGGACGGTGTGCTTGATATCTTCTTTCCCATTATTAAACGTTGCCGTAGTGGTGCTCCAGCCATTGGAAACGGGAGCCCGTGCATATTGGCTGATCGCACTAACCTCAGATAACTGGTCTAATTCATTTTTCAGGGCCGACCGCTTGCTCGCTTTTTCCCACCAGGGCGTATTAAATGAAACGATGGCATCCTTCGTAAACCCCATGTCCTTGTCCAGCATAAAGTTTATTTGCCAACCGATAATAAGAGTCGCAACGATCAGGACTTGAGAAAATGAAAATTGAAACACCGTGAGCACTTTCCGCATATAAGCAGCGCGTGACTGCCGGCTGTTGAGCTGATTTTTCAATACCACCGCGGGTTGATAGGACGAGAGAATAAATGCAGGGTACAATCCTGACAATATGGTAGCCACAACAACGGTGATGCCGACAAATATCCACAGGAAAGGATCGGCCAGGGTGAACTTCAATCCCTCGGGAATAAACTCACCGAAAAACTTAAATATCAGGTAGCACAACGCCAGGGCCGTGAGAACCGCAATTGTTGTAAGCGAAAGACTTTCTGCAAGGAATTGGAAAATGAGACTTGCCCGCGTTCCCCCCATGACTTTTCTCACACCTACCTCTCTTGCCCTTCTCAAGGCCTGAGCCGTTTCCAGGTTAATGAAATTGACGGCCGCCATCAATAACAAAAGGACTGCGATGACCATCAGTGTCTCCAGGGTTGGCAGGCTTACGGGGCCGCGACTATTATCAAAAATTCCGATAGTTGTATTGAAATGCATATCACTCAACGGCTGCAATTCGTAGGAGGGAGGCGATTCAGGTGGCTGTCCTTTTCCTGAATCAGTACTTTTATCCATATAGGCCTTGGTGAGCAGGGGCATTTGATCGGCTATCTTCTCTGGTGTTGTGCCCTTCGCAAGTTTGATGAAGCATTGCGTACTGCTGTTGGTGCTTCCCCAATTTTCAAAATCGTGATTGTTCTTGAGCCAGCTTCGCTGGACTGTGCTGAAGGAAATAAAATCGGTAAAATAAAAATCAGTCCGGTCGGGGATGTCTTTCACCACGCCTGCGAGGGTTACTTCCAGTGAGTCTCTATAAATTATCTTGCGGCCGATAATTTTTTCCAGATCTCCTCTTCCGAAATATTTTTTTGCTTTGCTTTCGGTCAGGACAACCGAAAAAGGTGCTTGCAGTACCTTTGGTGATCCTGCCAACCACTGATACATATTGAATACATCAAAATAGTCAGGGTCGGTGATGATAATATCATTTTGATTTTCGATTTTCCGTTTTTCTCTTGTTGAATCTTCCACCATAACATTCGTGCTCCACGTTAGAAATGTGGTGACGGACTGTAGGCCAGTAAATTCATCGCGCACTTTTTGTGGCAGCACGTTAGGCACACCCCGATTAAGTCCCTCTTGTAATCCCTTGAAATGTGAATAAATCCGGAAGATGCTCTCCCGATCATGCTGGAAAGTGTCAAAGCTTAGCTCATACTGTGCGATCAGAAAGATGACCAGGCACCCTGCCACGCCGACAGCCAGACCGGCGACTTTGATTGCCGAATGCATTGGGTTGTTCACCAGGTTGCGCAGAGCAATTGAAAAGTAGTTTTTAAGCATAAACGGGGTGGTTACTGACTAGAATCGAATATGTTACACCAATGGTTATTAATGTCATGAACTAAAATTGGCCAATTTTCAGATTTCTTCAAATAGGATGATGGATGTATCAAATTAGTTGTAATGCCCATGGCGAAAAGATTTCCCTCTTTGTTTCCCATGAAGATCTAGGATGGAGCGTTTTTAGCAAGATTCGCACATTTTGGTTTTCGATTCCTTGCTACTTTTGAATAAATGCGAATGAGAAATTGCCTGATTACCGCACAGATTTTTCTGCTCATTGACGGCATTAAAGTTCAGTTTATCAAATAATCCCACTACCATGGAAACCATTTCACCAAACATTTATGTGAGAGACCTGAAAGGCACCGTTGAATTCTACAAGATCCTTGGTTTCGCGGTGGCCACCACTGTTCCTGAACAAGGGGACCCAATCTTTGCGATGATGACTTGCGGTACCGCAACGTTCATGTTTCAAACGTTCAGCAGTATTGAAAACACATTGCCGGTGATCAGCAGGACGGACGGCGGCTCTCTCTTGTTGTATATCAAAGTGAAGAATATCCGGGGCCTGTTTGAAAAAATTAAGGACAAGGTCACTATCTTACAAGGACTCGAAAAAACATTCTACGGCGCCACTGAGTTCTCAATCAAAGACCCGAACAACTACATGCTAACTTTTGCAGAAGATGAATGACCCACGAAATAGTTTGGGCCCTCTGGCAGCAGAAAAAGCAAAGCTTCGCCGGCAGGGGATTAAGCTAAAAGAAATCCATCATCAGACGGTCGATACCCTGCAGGAGATTTTAAATGTCTCCGAGATTCGCGCCAGGGAACTCATCGCCCTGTCGGAATTCCAGAGCATTCCTTCCGTTGGAATTCGATTTGCTCACGATCTTATTTCGTTGGGCTACTACTCCTTGAAAGAGCTTAGGGGAAAGAGCCCTGCTAAACTTGTCGATCGCCTTGAGGCACAGATGGGCGTCTGGATAGATCCTTGCGTGGAAGACCAGTTCCGGCTGGCTACACACTATGCCGAGCACCCCGGCAGCTTCAGGAACTGGTGGGATTTTACAGCAGAGCGAAAATCATTTCGCCAAAAACATGGCTACCCGCCTGGCCGACCAAAGAAGCCATGGCATGAGTTGGAGCAATATCAGCAGTCCAATCGCATTCAGGGCGGAGCCGAGACGAAAAAGGATTTGAGCAGCAGGCTGAAGCTGGCTGTAAAATTCATACAAAAAAATCTACAGGAAGATATCACGCTGGCCGAAATGGCGGACAAGGCTAACCTTTCGCCATTCCATTTCCACCGGCTCTTTAAAAAAGTGTATGAAGCGACACCGCTTCAATACCTAACCCATGTTCGGATGAAGCAGGCCCGAAAACTTCTGGCTAAGTCAAGGCGTCCGGTGCATGCAATTGGGACAGCGTGTGGGTTTGAGAACCAGAGTTCTTTCATCAGGCTTTTCAAACAGAAGTTTGGATGGACCCCACTTGATTTCAGAAAATCGATCGTTACCCTAAAGGCAAAGCCTGTGGTTGCGATTTGAACAGCCACCCATTTCGTCTACAGAGGCAAAAGCCAGTGAGTAGAATATCCTTCTTCAATAATCTTCATACCATTTAAATCTTTCCTGAATAATTTTCTCTTTCGTTTTTTTTACATGTTCCAGAAAAGCATTCGCGACAGGTGAGTGTTTTTTGCCTTTGAGCCAGATTAACCGCCAAATGTTTTTTATTGGCAAACCATTCACTGGGATAACCTGCAGGTCTCCATTTTGCAATTCATTTTTTATTCCTAGGAGGGGCATAATAGAATACCCGAGGCCCGCCACCACTGCCTGCTTTACCGCTTCATTTGAAGTGAGTTCCATTTTTCTCCTTACAACAAGTTTATTTCGCTCAATAAAGTTTTCCATTACCTGCCTGGTACCAGATCCCTTCTCGCGAAAAATCAATGGGAGTTCTTTTAATATGTTCTTTGAATAGGGTGCTTTCTTAAATTTCTCTTTCCCACTGCCAATCAGGCAGAGATTATTTTCGAGCAGATCCAACTTATCAACAGCCGGTGTGCTCGGCAGAATGGAAACGAGCGAAAAATCTACAGCATTTTGTTCGAGACTCTCTATCACTTTGCTCCTGTTGGTTGCATCCATGATCAGCTCTATGTTCTTGTGCTGTTTCATAAAAGGAGAAAGAAAAAAAGGTAGTACATACATGCTGGTGGACACGGTCGACAATTTCAACCGGCCTATTAGTTGACCTTTAAAAGAGTGGTTTTTGTAATTCAGCGCGGCTACCTGTTGAAGAATACTGTCGACAGATTGGGCTATTTCTTTTCCGAAGTCTGTAATGTAAATCCTGCGACCCACGATTTCGCTGAGTGGAATATCAAACTGGTCTTGAAAGTTCCTTAACTGAATGGAAACGGCAGGTTGGCTCAGGTGCAGTTCCTCAGCCGCTTTGGTGACGCTTCCCGTTTGGGTGACTTTGAGAAAGACCTGCAATTGATTTAAGGTGTAATTCATAAAAAATATTTATGCTTTCCATTATAAATATAAATAATAAAATAAAACAAAATTGTCCCTACTTGTCATTTGATTTTCGGAGCTCCGGAAACAGACTAATCATTTTGCTTAGCCGATCGGTAAATTACCTATTGACTTTTGAACATTCTTATAAAATATCCAGTCGCGATTTTTGTTTTACTGTTGATTGGATACAGTCAGTTGTGCGCCAATCCGTATGGGAGTGTCATGTCATCCCCGTCAATAAGCGATGGAGGCTCGCAGCTTGTTCAAACCCTTGCCCTGAAGGCGACTGTAGTGGGTGAAATTTATATCGAGGAGGAAGAAAAAGAGGAGAATAGATGGATTTCATTCAGAGGCTACGGAAAGGATGGCATTCACCTTGAAGTACTTTATGCCCACCTGTACGGATTCTCAAGGATTAATAGCTATCCCTCATTTTTCAGGTATTTTTCAAATCATTCATTTTCGGGGCCATCCTATCTCTTTTTCCGGGTTTTCAGGTTGTGATATTGAACCCGGGCAAGACAACCTACCTGTGCCTGGCTTCAACTTATTTCACTCAAGGTGTCGGATAGACTTAAGTAAAAAGTGGCAGCTTGTTTGCCTTATGGTGACGTAAACAATTTCAACAAGACATTAATCGTCCTAAAGATCAATCATTATGAGAAATATTTTCTTGCTCAGCTGCTCATGTGTAGTGCTGGCTATGGCAAGTTGTTCGTCGAAACACGAGGAGAAAGATGAAGCCATCAGGTTTTTAGTTACCAGCCCTTTGAGGAAGGACACCCTGGTTATCCGCGATTATGTCTGCCAGATCCGCGCCATACAGCATATTGAACTTCGGTCTCGCGAAAGGGGCTATCTGCAGAGTATCTATGTAGATGAAGGACAATTTGTTAAAAAAGACCAATTGATGTTTCAAATTCTGCCCTTGTTGTATAAGGCAGAACTACAAAAGGCAGAAGCGGAAGCCAAATTTGCCGAGATCGAATACCTGAACACCAAGCAACTGTCGGATAGTAATGTAGTTTCTGTCAATGAGCTTGCGCTGGCCAAGGCCAAGTTTGACAGGGCAAAGGCTGATGTGTTATTGGCTCAGGTTCATCTTGGATTTACTGAAATCAGGGCTCCCTTTGACGGCATTATGGATCGTTTCCAGGTGCGACTGGGAAGCCTTGTCAATGAAGGCGACTTGCTCACCACGTTCTCAGACAATAGCAAGATGTGGGTTTATTTCAATGTTCCGGAAGCTGAATACCTGAATTACAAGATGAGCGCAAAAACTGACAGTCTGATGAAAGTAAACTTATTGATGGCAAATAACATACTGTTCGACCACTCTGGAATTGTTCAGGCCATTGAAGCAGAATTTAACAATGAAACAGGAAATATTGCTTTCCGGGCGACATTTCCAAACCCGCAAAAACTGCTGCGGCATGGTGAAACCGGTAATGTGCAAATGGTGGTGTCGCTGAAAAATGTGTTACTCATTCCTCAAAAGGCAACCTTCGAAATCCTTGAAAAGAAATATGTATTTGTCGTGGATAAGGACAATGTAATACAGCAAAGAGAAATAACCATTGGAGCCGAAATGCCGGATCTCTACGTCGTTAAAGGAGGACTGGCGGAAAATGAAAGAATTGTGCTTGAAGGCATACGCAAAGTAAGGGATAAAGACAAGATAGCAGAGTACCAATACCTGGATCCCAAGGTCGTGATCCCCAACCTGAAAGTATATGTTGAATAGGCAATCATTTAAATAGTAAGAAAATGTTTAGCCAATTTATTCATAGACCGGTACTCGCCCTCGTAACGTCGTTCGTCATTTTATTTGTGGGTGTATTGGCAATTAAGACATTGCCGACGTCACAATTCCCTGAGGTTGCCCCGCCCGTGGTCATGGTCAGTGCGTCTTATCCTGGTGCCAGCGCCAAATCACTTGCAGAGTCCGTGATCATCCCCCTGGAGCAGTCCATTAACGGTGCGTGGGGGATGCGATACATGACCTCCGATGCCACCAGCGCGGGGGAGGCCAATATCCAGGTCATATTTAATCCGGGTACGGATATTAACCAGGCATTGGTTCAGGTGTCCAACCGCGTTCAACAAGTAACGAACAGGCTGCCCATACTGGTGCAGCGGGAAGGGGTCATCATTACCCCCGTAATCCCCAGCATGCTGATGTATGTGAATTTATACAGCCTGGATAAGAATGCCAACATGAAGTTTCTGTTCAACTATGCAGGTGTAAATATGGTGCCTGAATTGCAGCGCATCAATGGTATTGGACAAGTCAGGATATTGGGCAGCCGGCAATATGCCATGCGTGTATGGCTGAATCCCGATCGCATGCGTGCCTATAATGTATCGCCTGACGAGGTGATGGAGGCCCTGGGAGAGCAAAGCATTATCGGTAAGGCCGGCCGGATCGGCAGAGGCGACAGCAAGCAGGCCGAGGCACTTGAGTACGTGTTGGCCTATACCGACCGATTTAGTGATCCGAAACAATATGAAAATGTTGTTATCAAGGCTAACGCCAAAGGGGAAATGCTTCGCCTGAAAGATGTGGCCTCTGTTTCGCTGGGAAGTGAGTATTACGATATCTATTCCAACATGAACGGACATCCGTCGGCAGCCATGGTGCTGAAGCAGACGTATGGCAGCAACGCCAGCGCGGTGATTGACAGAGTGAAAGAAAAACTCGAGGAACTGAAGAAAACGTTCCCTCCCGGAATGGACTATGAGATCAGCTATGATGTTTCCAGTTTTCTGGATGCTTCAATAGAAAATGTCATTCACACATTGAGGGATGCTTTTATTTTGGTCGCGTTGGTTGTATTTATCTTTCTTGGGGACTGGCGCTCTACCCTTATCCCGACGCTGGCGGTTCCGATATCGCTGATCGGTGCATTTTTTTTCATGCAAATCTTCGGACTTACCATCAACATGATCACCTTGTTCGCCCTTGTTCTGGCCATTGGAATTGTGGTGGATGATGCGATCGTGGTTGTTGAAGCCGTTCATACCAAGATGGAGGAAGAACGACTCTCGCCATATAGTGCGGTAAAAAAGGTAATTGGGGAAATCAGCGGTGCCGTTATTGCCATTACCCTCCTGATGGTATCGGTATTTGTTCCTGTTTCATTCATGACCGGCCCGGTGGGGACATTCTATCGGCAGTTTTCTATAACCATGGCCTCAGCCATCGTGCTTTCGGGTATCGTGGCCCTGACGGTGACGCCCGTGCTCTGCGCCATGATACTTAAGAACCATCACAGTCATCCCAAAAAGCATACGTTACTCAATGGGTTTATTGAAAGTTTTAACATCTTGTTTGATAAGTTGACCAGGAAGTACGTGCGCCTTTTGCAATTGATAGCGCGTCGAAGGGCAATCACGGTAGGTTTACTTCTCCTATTTGCGCTTGGCATAATTGGAATTGCTGATAGCCTGCCTTCCGGGTTTATTCCAAGTGAGGACCAGGGTATGCTTTATGCCATTATCCAAACACCTCCCGGCTCAACGCTGGAAAGGACAAATGACTTATCCAACAAGTTGGTGGAGGTTATTAATACCGTAGAGGGTATTAAATCTGTTTCTTCAATAGCAGGCTATGAAGTACTTACTGAGGGGCGGGGATCTAATGCCGGTACGTGCCTTATCAACCTGAAACCCTGGTCCGAGCGCAAACATACAGTGAGCGAAATCATTGTTGAATTGGAAGAAAAAGCAAGGGCCCTTCCCGGCGCAACCATTGAATTTTTCGATCCACCTGCTGTGCCTGGATTTGGTGCGGCTGGAGGTTTTGCTTTGCAGCTGTTGGATAAAACCAATAGCGGTGATTATGTGCAGCTTGAAAGTGTGACGAATGAATTCATGAATGAACTGAGAAAACGGAAGGAGGTTACCGGGTTGTTTACATTTTTCAGTGCTAACTATCCTCAGTATGAGATTAGCATAGACAATGAGTTGGCCATGCAAAAAGGGGTCACCATAGGTAACGCCATGAACACCCTGTCCATTTTCATTGGAAGTACCTATGAACTTGGCTTCATAAAGTACCAACGTTTCTTTAAGGTATTCGTCCAAGCCGCCCCGGAATACCGGAGGCTGCCCTCGGACATTATGAATCTGTACGTAAAGAACAATCGTGATGAGATGGTTCCGTTTTCGGCTTTCATGAAGCTTACGAAGAAGCAAGGAGCCAATGAAATCAACCGGTACAATATGTACAATACCGCCGCCATCCGGGGTGGACCTGCAAGAGGATTCAGCAGTGGCGAAGCGATTGCAGCAGTAAAGGAAGTAGCTGCAAGTAAATTGCCCAATGGGTTTGACATTGACTGGGCAGCACTTTCATACGACGAAACCAGGCGCGGAAACGAAGCTATTTATATCTTCCTTATCGTATTGGTGTTTGTCTATTTTGTTCTCGCCGCCCAGTACGAAAGTTTTATTATTCCTCTGGCAGTTCTCTTTTCTCTGCCGCCGGGTGTCTTCGGTTCATTCCTGTTGATCAAGGGCATGGGCCTGGCAAATGATATTTATGCGCAGGTGGGACTGGTGATGTTGGTTGGCTTGCTGGGTAAGAATGCCGTATTGATCGTGGAGTTTGCTATCCAAAAACAGAAACAGGGAGCAACCGTTCTTGAAGCCGCGATTGAAGGGGCCAAAGTGCGTTTCCGCCCAATCCTCATGACATCATTTGCCTTCATCGCAGGATTAATTCCACTGGTATTCGCACACGGCGCTGGTGCCATAGGCAACCATACCATCGGCTCTTCTGCGCTCGGAGGTATGCTTTTTGGAACTGTGTTTGGGGTCATCATTGTGCCGGGCCTGTATTACATATTTGGTACAATGGCTGAAGGCCGAAAACTAATCAGAGATGAAGATGATGAGCCCCTGACAGAAAACATCGTCCACCACATGGACCATTTTCCACAACCCAATGATAGTAAAGACAATGAGCGATAAGAGAATCTACCGGTACCTGGGGATAGGTTGTCTTTCCCTCATT
Organism: Cytophagales bacterium; assembly: GCA_025358885.1. Taxonomy (GTDB): domain Bacteria; phylum Bacteroidota; class Bacteroidia; order Cytophagales; family Cyclobacteriaceae; genus ELB16-189. The sequence goes on from JANYHW010000141.1 coordinate 21,888, forward strand.
TTCACGGCTTGTGCTATACCCTCCTTGGTAAATAAAACGGAGAATAAAACAGTGCCGGTGACTTTTAAACAATCTCGGGACACCATCAATACCGCGAAGATTAAATGGAGGGATTTTTTTACAGATCCCGAATTATATGCCCTCATCGATACCGCATTGAGAAACAACCAGGAACTGAATATCATTTTGCAGGAAATCAACATTGCCAGGAATGAAGTTCGGGCCCGAAAAGGGGAGTACCTGCCGTTTGTCAATCTGCAAGGAGGAGCCGGACTCGAAAAGGTGGGGAGATACACCCGGTTCGGAGCACTGGATGATTCCCAGGAAATTGAGCCAGGCAGAGCGACTCCTGATCCCTTACCAGATTTCTTACTAGCCGCCAATTTTTCATGGCAAGTCGATATATGGAAAAAATTGCGCAATGCTAAAAAATCCGCCATGTTCAGGTACCTGGCTACTACAGAAGGTAAAAATTTTATGGTCACTCACCTGATTGCTGAAATCGCCAGCTCCTATTATGAATTAATGGCATTTGATAATCAGCTTGAGTTTCTGAGAAAGAATATTGAGATTCAACAAAATGCGCTGGTAATAGTAAAGCAGGAGAAACTGGCAGCCAGGGTTACGGAGTTGGCTGTGCGCAGGTTTGAGGCCGAGGTGCTCAAAAACCAAAGTCGGATTTACAATGTTCAGCAAAGTATTGTTGAGACGGAGAACAGGATTAATTTCCTGGTGGGAAGATTCCCTCAACCGGTCTTAAGGAATTCACGGACATTCATTGCGTTGATCCCCGATAGCATATCGGTTGGCATCCCGTCGCAACTTTTACAGAATCGGCCTGATATCCGGCAGGCTGAACTCGGCTTGGCGGCAGCCAAACTGGACATAAAAGCTGCCAAGGCTAATTTTTATCCCTCCTTGAATATTAACGCGGCCATTGGTTATGAGGCATTCAATGCATCCCATTTGATCAAACCCGAATCCATGCTTTACGCGGTGGCGGGAGGATTGACTCAACCCTTAATTAACCGCAATGCCATCAAAGCCATGTACAGCAATGCCAATGCCAGGCAGATCCAGGCGGTATACAACTACGAGCGTACTATTTTAACCGCCTACATTGAAGTTGCCAATCAGCTTTCTAATATTAATAACCTGGAAAAAAGTTATGCGTTAAGGGCGCAACAGGTACAGGCCCTTACCCAATCGATTGATATTTCGACAAGACTGTTCAAATCAGCCAGGGCAGACTACATGGAAGTGCTGTTGGTCCAGCGTGATGCGCTGGAATCAAGAATTGAACTTGTTGAGACCAAAAGGAGGCAGATGAATGCTGTGGTGAACATTTATCAGGCACTGGGCGGTGGATGGAATTAATTTTTACGAGGTCGCCGATTCAATTTTATTATTAGTCATTCAAGGTCTAATATTTTAGTGCAAATACTGGCGCACATTGACCTTGTGAAACCAGATTAGAATTACCGCCTGCTAGTCGTTCTTCAAATGATCCACCGGGTTTGCCT
>JANYHW010000144.1 GCA_025358885.1 Cytophagales bacterium
TGACAAAAAAAATTGCATTAATTACTGGAGTAACCGGTCAGGATGGCGCCTATTTAAGCGAGTTGCTCCTTGGGAAGGGATATGAAGTGCATGGTGTCAAACGGAGATCATCCCTGATCAACACGGCTCGCATCGATCATCTTTACCAGGATCCGCATGAAAGAAACTCCCGGTTTCATTTGCATTATGGCGACCTGACTGATGCCCTTAATATCACCCGGATCATACAGGAGGTGAAGCCTGATGAAATCTATAATCTTGGGGCGATGAGCCATGTTAAGGTTTCATTTGAGGAGCCGGAATATGCTGCCAATGCCGATGGTATTGGGACATTGCGGATATTGGAGGCAATAAGGTTATTAGGGCTTGCAGAAAAAACAAAATTTTACCAGGCCAGCAGCTCAGAAATGTACGGTCTTGTTCAGGAGGTTCCTCAAAATGAAACGACGCCGTTCTATCCCCGATCTCCGTATGGTGTTGCCAAACTGTATGCCTACTGGATTACCGTCAACTACCGTGAGGCATATAACATGTTTGCTGTAAATGGAATTTTATTTAATCATGAGAGCCCTTTGCGGGGTGAGACATTTGTTACCAGGAAGATTACACGTGGCGTTGCACAAATTGCATTGGGACTGGAGGAAAAGATATTTCTGGGTAATCTAAATGCGGAGCGGGACTGGGGGCATGCAAAAGACTACGTCGAGGCCATGTGGAAAATGTTGCAGCACCCGGAGCCTGAAGACTTCGTTATCGCTACGGGGGTAAAGACCTCCGTCAGACGCCTGTGCATCATGGCATTCGAAGCAGCAGGGATACGTATATCTTTTAAAGGGAACGGTGCCAAAGAAATTGGAATAGTGGATTCCATCCTCAGACCCGATGTAAAGGTGAAGCCCGGGCAAACGGTCATTGAAATTGACCCTAGATACTATCGGCCTACTGAAGTGGACCTACTGATCGGTAATGCCGCAAAAGCAAAGGAGAAATTGGGCTGGCAACCAAGCCACACCCTGGAAAACCTGGTGAATGAAATGGTGCAAGTTGACCTTGCAGAATTTCAAAAAGAGTTGCATTTGAAAAAAGGTGGCTATTCAGTTCTGAGACCAAAGGAATGACGATGGAGGCGGGAGCAAAAATTTATGTAGCGGGTCACAAGGGGATGGTTGGGTCTGCCATTGTCCGCGCATTGAAAGCAAAAGGATTTGAAAACCTGGTGTTGCGGAGCTCGGCAGAAGTTGATCTTCGAAGGCAAGAGTCTGTTGAAGAGTTCTTTTCGAAGGAGAAGCCCGAATATGTTTTTCTGGCAGCGGCCAAAGTGGGAGGAATAGTGGCGAACAATACATTTCGTGCCGATTTCCTTTACGAGAACCTGATGATTCAGAGTAATGTCATTCATCAATCTTTTGTCACTGGAGTGAAGAAGCTCCTTTTCCTGGGGAGTTCTTGTATATATCCAAGGATGGCTCCACAACCTTTAAAAGAGGAATCCCTCCTTACCGGTTTGCTGGAACCAACCAATGAGCCGTATGCCATAGCCAAGATTGCGGGAATCAAGATGTGCGACGCCTACAGGAATCAATATGGTTGCAACTTTATTTCTGCCATGCCTACCAATCTCTATGGGCCTCATGATAATTATGATTTGCAGACATCACATGTGATTCCGGCCCTGCTCAGAAAATTCCATGAAGCAAAGGTGAAGAAAGCGCCTTCTGTGGTGGTGTGGGGTACGGGAAAGCCCTTGCGGGAATTTATGCATGTGGATGATCTTGCGGAGGCAAGTTTGTTTTTGATGGAGAAGTTTGATGAAGCAGGGTTTATCAATGTGGGAACGTCTGAAGAATTGTCGATAAAGGAATTGGCGGAGATGATTTCGAGGGTGGTGGGGTATTCAGGGAGGATAGAATTTGATAACACAAAGCCGGATGGGACACCAAGGAAGTTGATGGATGTGATTAAGATTCACCTTTTGGGATGGAAGCACAAGGTTGATCTCAAGACCGGCCTTAATAAAGTTTATGATGATTCCGGCTATCTTTCAACCATTGATTTGTTATAGGGCTTTGGGATTTCATCCAGCACCAACCGCATGAATGGTTTACTGACATTGTATAAGTACCTCCGCTTTGGTGGGTCTACCTATTCCTGTTTAGTATGCGGTCATGGCGTAAGGAAATTTTTTCGTCTTTCTTACCAGATTGAATCGACGGCAAAAAGCTATGGATTTTCGCATGATTTCAGGAATATGGAGACGTTGAACTTTGATCAATGCAATTGTCCCTTTTGTCTGGCGAGCGACAGGGAAAGGCTATATGCGATATTTCTGGAAGGCAATTTCAGCAGACAGGGCAACAAGGCATGCCGCATGCTGGACTTTGCTCCCGGTGCTTCGTTTGAACGCTTCATGCGCCGTAAGACATTTGTTCAATATACCACAGCGGACTTTATGAGGCACGATGTGGACATAGAAATGGATGTTTGCGACATGAATCAGATCCAGGATTATTCTTTTGACATTGTACTTTGTTCACATGTTCTTGAACACGTTGCGGATCCAGACAATGCGATGCGTGAGATAAAAAGAGTCATGAAGAAAGATGGCCTTGCAATTATTATGGTTCCGATCTTTAAAGACGTTGAGGAAACTGTTGAAGAAAGCCAATATGATACCCCGGAATTGAGGTGGAGACATTATGGACAGGGTGACCACGTTCGCCTGTTTTCAAAGGCCGACTTTCTTCATAGACTCCAGGAAGCAGGCTTACTGGTGGAAGCCATAAACCCTACCGGATTGGATGCTGAGCTGGTTAAGAGCAATGCCATTGCCGACAACAGCATCTTATACGTTTGCAGGAAATAACTGGGTTGCATTGATATCGAAGATTATAATCTGCTATGACACTGTGGAACTCCTTGAAACTATTTCTGAAATCAAACTATTTTGTTTTCAAACTAATTCGATTGCCATTGATAAGCTTGGGTTATTTTCAATGGAAAATAAATGGGAAACCTGATACCTACTGGAGTGACCGGATTCAAATGGTGATCGATGCGCCTGATAATAAGTTTATTGACCGTGTATCAAATGCCGGTGAGGTCATTAGTGATTATCAGATTATGCACAATGGCATCAAAATACATGTAGGCAGTTACTACGGTGATGGAAACACCATACTGCTCCATAGGAATAAAGGTGTTCATGAGCCACAGGAAGAAAAGGTATTTGAGGAAATCCTTGAGTTCCTGCCGCATAATGCAACGATGCTGGAGTTGGGTTCCTTCTGGGCATTTTATTCCATGACATTTCAGCAAAAATTCCGTAATGGCGTTAATTATTTGATTGAGCCTGATGCTCATGCACTGCTTAGCGGGAAGCATAATTTCAGATTGAATGGATTCCGGGGTCATTTTTTCAAATACATGATCACCGACTTTGCCGGCGTCGGAGAAATTTCCGTTGACCAGTTCCTGCAATCCAATAAAATAGACCGATTACATATCCTTCACAGTGATATTCAAGGATTTGAACTCAAAATGCTAGATGGGGCTATTGGGTCATTGAGGGAGGGTAGAATTGACTTCATTTTCATTTCCACCCACAGCAACGAACTCCATTATGCTTGCATAAAGTACCTGACCGATCTTCGATATGAAATCCTTTGTGAAGCCAACCTGGATGAAACTTTTTCATGGGACGGATTGATTGTAGCAAAGCATGGTGCCATCAAGGAACCCACTGTGCTTAAGATTTCGAAGCGATGATTTTCTATTCTCATCATAGCGGTCAATTGGGTAATCAGCTTTTTGTTTTCGCGCACCTCGTGGCTAACGCAGCCGCCCATCGTACTAAGCTGGTTAATCTTTCATTCGCCGAATACGCCAGATATTTTTCAACGACCAATGATGATTTGTTCTGCAGATTTCCGGAGAGAAGCAGCTTCATCAAATCGAATTCCGTGCGGTCGGGGTTATTCTTAGTTAACAAAGCTATACTTAAAGTCATGAGAATCGGGAGATTCGACAGAAGTGTTATTCATCGTATAATCGTTGCCGACCTCCCGGAGTATCAATTTACTGAAGAGAACTACTTTGATTTGAATTCTCAGATATTTCAGAATCTGGTAAGGAAAAAACCCGTTGTCCTTTTGTTCGGCAGGTTTTTCAGGGACTTTCAGAATTTTGAAAAATACCAGGACGTGATCAGAAATTATTTTACACCACTGCCAGAGCTTCAAACTCATGTCGATCAGTTTATCAATGAAGCAAAAAAAAGTGGCGACATTCTGGTGGGTGTTCATATCAGGAGGGGAGACTATGCGCAATTTGCTGGCGGAAAGTATTTCTTCAGTCATTCCCAATATGCCGCAAAAATGAAGGAACTTCAAGGTAGTCCAATAGGAAGAAAGGTGACTTTCGTTGTCTGTTCCAACGAAGAGTTAAAGTCTGAATATTTTGGTGGGCTTCCTTTCAAAGAGGCCCCAGGCCACCTTGTTAAGGATATGTACATCTTGTCGCAGTGTGACCTGATCATGGGTCCGCCGAGCAGTTACTCCCTCTGGGCATCATTTTACGGTCGCAAGCCCCTTTATCACATGCGGGACGTACGTATCCCGATAAATCTCGATTCCTTTGTCATGTTGCCTCCCCATGTGTTGTATAATTTTGCGATTAGTTAGTTGTGAAAGATCCAGATTTAAGTTGCTTCAATAGTTACCAAACTATGATCACGAAGAATAGAATATTTTGATGACCTGTACATTAACTTTTTGTAGCTGACTATGATTGTAAACAAAGGGAAGTTGATTTAAATAAACACGACACTTTTGGAACAAAGGGATTTAATTATTACACCCATTATCATTCTTCTCGTCTATTCAGGAGCATTTCTTGTTCGTCCATACATAACTGATTCGATTAGCAGGAAATATTTCATGCCAGCATTGACCGTGAGGATTATGGGGGCAATTACCCTTGGAATTATTTATCAATTCTACTATAGTGGGGGGGATACATTCAATTATCACACGTATGGCAGTCGTGTGATTTGGGAGGCATTTCTGGAAGATTTTCAGGCAGGATTCAAACTTCTTTTCGCAAATGGAGAATTGACTCAAGGAACTTACAAGTATACGACTCATATTCCGTTCTACAGGGATCCTCCATCTTTCGCTGTCGTGAGGATCGCAGCTTTTTTTGATTTATTTACATTTTCAACTTACTCTGCAACCGCTGTCTTTTTTTCATTGACAAGTTTTATAGGAGGCTGGGCCTTGTTTCAAACATTCTATAAGAAGTATCCCTATTTGCATCTCCGCATTGCATTGGCCACCTTGTTTATCCCATCTGTTATCTTTTGGGGTTCTGGAATACTTAAAGATTCCATTGTTCTGGCTTGCCTGGGGATTGCAGTATATGCAATTGACCAGATTTTTTTTCAGCACAAAATCAAAATTGTGACCCTGTTCGCACTTATGTTTTCCTTGTTGGTCATTTTTACAATAAGGAAATTTGTTCTTCAGGCATTTATTCCATCCGCTGCACTTTGGGTTTATTTTGACAACCTGCTTAGAATGAGGTCAGTCATTCTAAGAATTCTCATTGCACCTTTGGTAATCGGGGTTGTATTGTTCACTGCATACTATTCAGTGAATAAAGTAGGGGAGGGAGATGCCAAATATTCAGTAGATAAATTAGCGCAAACCGCCAAGATAACTGCCTACGACATTGGCTTCTATACAGGAGCGAACGCTGGGTCTTTTTACTCTCTGGGCGAGTTCGACGATTCCTTTGCTTCGATACTTCGTCTAGCACCTCAGGCTGTTAATGTTGCCCTATTCCGTCCCTACCTTTGGGAGGTCAAAAACCTACTTATGCTTCTTTCTGCGCTTGAAAGTTTATTTTTTTTGATGACAACTTTATACCTGTTGATCAAGACAAGAATCTCCATGGGATTGTTGCTCAAGAATGCCGACACCACTTTTTGTTTCGTTTTTGCCATTATGTTTGCCTTTGCCGTGGGAATTTCGTCCTATAATTTTGGGACGTTGGATCGCTACAAGATACCACTGCTTCCATTCTATCTGATGGCTCTTATTTTGGCTTTGGATCGTGACAAGCAGGATAAGAGTAATCGCTCCAACATCCAGCAGCTGCCTACTTCATAAAGTCAATGAAATTGGATTCATTCGAGGAAACCGAATACCGGTCGATCACAGTCTTTCGTGCAGCAAGACCTATGGAATTGCGTAATGCCTCATTTTCGATTAATTGAATTATTTGGTGTTTCCACTCGGCGGGTGTTTCGCACAAAAGTCCATTCATCCCGTTTTGAATTATTTCCTTGTTTACGCCCACAGGAGCGGCAATAGCTGGAATTTGAAGAGCCATATACTGTAATGCTTTAAATCCACACTTGCCTTTTGTCCATTCATCATCAGGTAAGGGCATAAGGCCGATGTCGAATTGAACCAAATCTGAAATTTCAGTCTCCAGGGACCATGGCTTAAAATGCAAATTCATCAGCTTCAGTTCCGGTGGTTGGTCTGCAATTACCCAAAACTCTACGAGTGGATATTTAGTTTCAATGCCCTGAAGAACAGGCTCCAACTCCATAATGTATTTTAGTGTTGAATGTGACCCGGTCCACCCCACAATGATCTTGTTCCTTTTGATCTTGGTGTATTGTTGAGGGTTGTGCAGCAGTTGGGTATCGATGGTAGTAGGGTTATGAAACACATTCGTGTTGAATTGCCTGGCATAAGCACACAAATATTCATTGCCACAGCTGACTTTATAAGACCACTTGCAGATGCTTGCTATTTTGCTTCTCCACTTAACCCTTTGTAGCCAACGGGATTCCCTTTTCCGGTCGGTTAGCCAGATGGCATCATCAAAATCATAAATGGTTTTCTTCTTAAGAACCTTCGTGATGATCCATTCAAATAGAGGCGGGCCAACGGGACAAGCCTCACGGTGTATAAAAACAAAATCATAGCCTGCCAAATCAAACAAAACGAGTGTCCTCTTGTAAAAGCCTGCCATCAGGATACCGATCTTATGGATCCATTTCCCCCGGCCATAAAAAAGTTGCCATTGTTGGGAGCCCATGAAAGGTTCAACATGGAGTATATAGCCCTTGCTTTTGAGGGTTCCAAAATATTGCTCAAAGCGAAAGCGTTGTGAGGGCGATTCTCCGAGTGGGTAAGGTATGATGAAAAGTATTTTCACGTATTTTGCACCAAAATTGCATAATTGGTCTCTAATATCCCCGGCGAGGCGAACTATCCCATGATGACTGAATCAACTGAATACGTAATCGAGCCTTCTGGCGGGAAATTGTACAATTGGAAAGAATTGTGGCGGTATCGTGAACTGTTCTATTTCTTCACCTGGCGCGACATAAAGATCAAATACAAGCAAACTGTGTTAGGCTTTCTATGGGCCATCCTGCAACCGATACTGATGATGATCATCTTTACTTTCTTTTTTGGCACTGCGCTGAATATCCCTTCCCAGAGCATCCCCTATCCGGTGTATG
>JANYHW010000158.1 GCA_025358885.1 Cytophagales bacterium
TGAATTTTCCAACACGGCAATACGCCTGGTATCCACTACTTTGACTCTATTAAGTGCCTCTGCCGGAGAAATTACAGACTCCGACTCCTCAACAAACCACGCTGGTCCGTTGGCCTTATCATTGGGTATGAACGCCCCTTGTTCCGTGCCATACAGGATGTATTTCGTGTTCAACATGTTGAGCACTCCAAATTTATTCATATCAAATGCACCCGATTGTGCGTCCTTGATGAGCGTTTCGGTTTCTTGTGCTATACAGGAATCGTAGAGATCCTGATAACGGCGAAGTTTGGCTCCATGATAACCACTCAGGGAATGGTGATAATAAGATGTGCGGGCCCCGTTGCTCCAGGGTTCCTGCAAATTGTACACCCTGTAGTAATCTTTGTCTTTGAGAATCTCCAGGTCAGCAGCACTGGGAGCGAAATATGAATTATCCCGCTTACGCTGAAAGTTGTCTTTTGTAAAATATCGCTTGTCCACCACGGCTATATCCATCGTCACCATAAAAACCAGGAAGGCATAAAATCCCATGGGTGATATTTTCTTTGGAACATTGAAATAAAGCATAATGAAAATCGAACTGATGAAAGCCAGCGAACGGAAAGCATCATCGCGCAGCAATCCCCTTCGGTCGGATTGGAGCGCCGTTAGAAACCAGGCGGGCAACTTCGATTCCCCGTCGCGGACAAAACTTCCCATTCCGGCAAACAGAAGCAGCAACAGGCATAATCCGCCGACGATGCCAAAGGCGATGAGAAGTTTCTTTTTTGAACCGGGTGTCAGCCCTTCGGTCAGGAATTTTTCCAACCCCACAAGACCCAAGAGCGGCATAGCAAAAAGTATGATGACCAGCGCAAAACTTACGGAGCGGAACTTGTTGTAACCCGGGAAGTAATCAAACATGAAATAATTGAACGTGGGGAAAGCATCGCCCCAGCTCAGCATTAAACTCAAAGCGCTCAGCGGAACAAGCCACCAAACATACTTTCTATCAGCGAACAAGATTCCAAGTACAAACAGAAAGACAACAATGGCGCTGCTGTAGTAAGGCCCAACTGTGCCCGATTGCGGTCCCCAATATGCACTGGTGTAGTTGGCTAGTCTGTTGGCAAGGTCGTTGTTCTCTGCAGTTGACAGCGCTTTGTAGGATTCACTTTTTTGATCCTGAACAAATGCTTTCATGCTGGTTCCTCCGTAAAACTGAGGAACCAATAATGTCATGGGTTCAAGTATCCCATAATTGTAGGCGAAGGCATAAGATTTCGTCAGGCCATCACTTGGAGCTTTTGCCAATTCTGAAGGACCGCGAATGGAATAGCGCGTGTATTCCGTAATGGCCCAGAACTGGCCGAAGAATGTTGCTGAAGCAATTACAGCAGCAGGAATAAGTATCCCCAGATTCGTGAAGAATGTTTTAAGTTGTTTTTCTCTGAAGGCTATGATGAGTTGCACTAGCCCATAGCCCAACACAATAAGAATAAGGTAATACGTGATCTGAAGGTGGTTTTCCCTCAACTGGAGGGCGAGCCCGGCAGCGGTTACACTAAACCCCAACAACCTCTGTCCGGCAAACGTCAGGTGAATGCCAGCCATGACCAACGGCATAAAAGCGATGGCTCCAATGCGTGCATTGTGTCCGACAGAAAGGCCGATAATCATATATGATGAAAGTCCAAAGGCCAAGGCACCTGCAAGGGCAAGGTAGGGTCGAACCCTGAACGCAAGGAGCAAAATATAATAACATACGAACGCCGCGAAGATGTTGCATACCGGGTGAGGCAAAAACAGAGTCAGCACTTTCTTCATCGTCACCACTACCCCATCGCTCCACTGAAGATTAACCAGGTATGCCGGCATTCCACTGAACATGGAGGGTGCCCATAATCCTTCATGTCCGGTTGCATCCCGGTAGTCGCGCAAGGTTTTGCTTGAAGCAAGGTGTTGTTGTATATCTTGTTGTTCCAGCGACTTGTTCTCGAAGAAGATTGGGCTGAAAAAAATTAGCGTCACCAACAGAAACACCCCGATTGCCACCCCATGTGGCAAGACATCACTAAACTTTATTTTTCTCATATTAAAAGGAAGTGCAAAATAGGATATTAACTTTAATTGGCTAACCCCAAATCCATGAATTCAAGACTCCTGCTGACGTTCTCGCTTGCAGTCCTTGCCAGTTGCACTCAACTCTCCAAACCGAAGTTTGACGCCAAGGCAGAAGCGAAAGCTATTCGTGACCTGATGTATGCCCAGGAGATCGCCTGGAACAATGGCGACATCGAGGCCTTCATGGATGGATACTGGAAGTCGGATTCACTGCAATTCGTGAGCGCCCGCGGCATCAATCATAGATGGCAGGCAACTCTGGATGGTTATAAAAATGGATACCCCGACCGTGCCGCCATGGGTTCCGTGAGTTTTGAAATTCTACAAGTTACTCCTCTCTCCCAATACAATTTTGTTGTCATGGGAAAGTATCACCTCACCCGGGCCAGTGGCAACATCGACGGTGTGTTTACATTAATTTTTAAGAAATTGAATGGGAAATGGGTAGCTATATATGATCATACAGCCTAGCTCATAATCCCGGCCTTTGGCCACCTCCTAGTGAGAGGAAGGAGGTGAGGCCATCTCCCCCCTCACGAAACTCATCAACTCATGGATATACGGTTTACTGAAGTCAAACTTGATTCCGGCCGCGCGATAGATTTCGGGGATGGTGCGAAGGTTACCCAATTTCAATGCACTTAGATAGCCATCTAGTCCTTTCTTCTTGTCGCGTTTGTAGTTTCTCCAAATAGCGATAGCTCCCAATTGTGCCATCCCATATTCGATATAGTAAAATGGAACCTCATACAGATGAAGTTGCTTCTGCCACAAGTAATCTTTTGCCTCTTCAAGCCCTCGCCAGTCCGTGACGGTGTCTGCAAACTCTTGGAATATCCGGTTCCAGTTGTTCTTTCTTTGTTCCGGTGTGTAGTCAGGATGCTCATACACCCAATGCTGAAATTTGTCAATCGTGGCCACCCAGGGAAGGGTCTCGATGATGTCTTCCAGTTGCTCCATCCGTGCACGTGATAGGTCGTCTGGTTTTTGAAAGAACACCTCCCAATGATCCATGGAAATCAACTCCATAGACATCGAAGCCAATTCGGCTACTTCCATAGGAGGACTCTTGAAATCTCCAAGGGCAAGGTCTTTGGTAAGAAAATTGTGAACGGCATGTCCACCTTCATGCATGATGGTAGTCATATCACGCATGGTGGAGGTGGCATTCATGAAAATGAAAGGCACACCGATCTCCGCCAATGGATAATTGAATCCGCCTGGCGCCTTCCCTTTGCGGGACTCCAGATCCAGGTGACCCATGGCATTCATGATCTTCAAACATTCGCCCAGAAATGGATCCAATTTGGTAAAGCAGGTGATTGACTTCTCCGTGAGATCCTTACCTCCATCGAATGCTTTTAGCGCAGTACGCCCTTCAGCGTCTACTGCTTTGTCCCAGGGACGCAGTTGCTCAATGTTGAGTTGATCCTTTCTCTTCTCAGCGAGTTCTTCCAGGACAGGCACCACTTCAGATGAAATTGAATCATGGAAATCAAAGCAATCCTTTGGTGTGTAATCAAACCGGCCATAGGACTTGAACATGTAGTCGCGGAAATTCGAAAAACCGGCATTGACAGCCACCTTGTGCCGAAGTTGGATGAGCTTGGTGTATAATTCATCCAACACCTCTTTGTCTTTTAGTCTGCGCTGGGTGATTTTGTGATAGGCTTCTTCTCGAATATTTCTGTCGGTGTCAAGCAGCAACACCGAGGCCTGCTGTAGGGTCAGTTCCTGCTCTTTCCATTCAATGGTCATGGCCCCTGACAGCTGAGCATATTTTTGCGTCTCCGTATTAATCTCGGTAAACAACGGAATGTTCACTTCGCGGAATATTTCGATGTCTTTTTTCAGGTTTCGAACAAGAATATTGTAGCCCTTCTCTCCCGAAAGGAGTCCGAGGAATGGTGACGAGGCCGCCTTCTTATTAAGTTGGTCAGAAAACGGAGCAATCTGTGGCTGAATGTTTTGAATAAAATCCTGATACCGGTCGCCATACTCTTTGTTATCGGTATAGCAGGTCATTTTAATGTATCGCCATCCCAGGTCCTCACCGATTGCTGACTCGAGTTCACTGCGGTCGCGAAACCAGTCCCTGAGTTCGGTAAGCGACGCGATGCTCCGGTTAAGGAGTGTATCAAAATAAGGTTTCAGGGTCTCCCAAGAAATGACTTCAAATGATTCTTTAAGGAAGGTGCGCGTGGGACGCTGAGGTATCTGCAAGGTTTCTGACATGGTAAGACTTTGAAAGGGCAAAAATATAAAGTTCGATGAGAAAAACGGGCTGTCGACTCATAATCAGGCACAGAAAAGGTTTGCTGAAAGAAACCAGGGATTCAACTTTGTCGTTTGAGCCCTATGGTCCTTCATGAGTTTCCAAATCTTGCATGGCTCAAGTCCCAGGCCGACGCCCGGTTTGCCAACCGGGAAGGCGTTGGGGGAATCAAGTTGGACAGCAAGGGGTGGCCTTCCATAGTATTAAATGCAAAGACAAGGCAGACAGTACGCGACAATATTCAAGGTCCTTTAAGCATTTTTACCAACATCTCCGGCGTCAGCCATGTCACAGTCGATAATAGGCGGGTAACTGTTTCTGCAGAAAATTTCTTCCTTTCCAACACCGGACAATCCTACACACTGGAGGTGAACGAAAAGACTCCAACGGAAACTTTTAACGTTCATTTTGGAGAGTCGTTTGTAGAAAAGGCCGCCTACAGCCTTCGGTCTACCCCTGAACAGCTTGTTGAAAATCACACAACCTCTGTCACCGGCGGAATGGGATTTCACAATCGCATCATTCCCATCTCGGATGAGTTCAGGTCCATTCTAAGTTCCATTCAATTTGAAGGAAGCAACAAACTCGTGCTCGAAGAGAAATTATTTTCACTGTTGGGACTGCTCATTCAAGAGTAAGCGAAAGTAAACGTGATGTCGAGACGGCTCCCCGTTGTGAAAGCCTCCACACGGGAGGAAATTCTCAAACGTCTGCAGACGACCATGGACTATCTTCATGCATACTATGCACAAAACCCCGGACTCGACGAGTTATCCCGAGTGAGCATGCTGTCAAAATTCCATTTTCTCAGGTTGTTCAAATTGGCCTATGGCCAGACTCCTCATCAGCTTATCACATCATTGAAGATCAAGCGAGCTAAAGAATTGCTTTGGAAGAAAGAAAACAGTGTACACTCTATTGCAGATGCCCTTGGGTTTGAAGACTCAAGCAGTTTTAGCAGAACCTTCAATACCCAGGTGGGTCACTATCCCTCTCAATACAGACAGCTTTGCGATTGATTATTTGCGCCCAAGAATCTTCGGTAAAAGATCAACCAGCAATGCTGTCCTACATCTAAAGATGTAGGACACCTAATAATAGCAATTTTTGTCATCACCCTCAACCCCACTGACCCGTTAATTTGCCTAAATTCGATTATCATGGAAACAATTGCTTACAACGCAACCGCGATTGGTTTTGTCGTGCTGACAATCGTCATGTACACTTTGGTCTTGTTAGAACTAAGAAAAGCACTGTCCCGCACACCTTGGGACGACAACCGAAAGAGAAAAATCTTCAACAGGGTGATATTCTTTCTTTCCGCCTGGACAGTATTTATCAGCGTCCTGGGCATCAGTGGCTTCTTGCAGGAATTCAAGTCATTCCCTCCACGGCTTATGGTGGTGCTGGTTATCCCACTCATCACCATGATTGTGGTTACATATTCTAAAACAACAAGGGCTTTACTTGAATTTGTTCCGGCGAAGACACTTGTACGCCTCCAGGTGTTCAGGGTTTTTGTTGAAATCCTGTTGTGGTCACTGTTTATTCAAAACATCCTGCCAGTGCAGATGTCATTCGAAGGAAGAAACTTTGATGTGCTGTCGGGGATTACTGCTCCTTTTGTTGCATATTTTCTCATTAATAACAAGGTGGCGCTGGTGGTCTGGAATATCCTTTGCCTGGGACTGTTGATAAACATAGTTACCATCGCCATGCTTTCCCTGCCCTCTCCACTCCGGGTATTTATGAATGAGCCGGCGAATACGATTGTGACTTTTTTTTCCATTTGTGTGGCTGCCGGGCTTGCTAGTGCCTCTGGCGTATGGATTGCATTTTCTATCTCTGCGACATCTGTCTGTTGCGAACAACAAGGAGTTATTGACCGAATGACAGAGGTCAAAGAGTAACTAATCATTGGGTTCACGGAACTGATAAAAGAGACAGTCTTTTTTGTGCCCCACCGAAATACCAGAACCTGGTCAATTCATATGCCAGGCACTCTTTGTATATTTCGAGAGACATACAATTCATCCCGCACACCCTCATTGACTCGCATCCCATGATACAAAAACAGAAATTCAGTTGGATCGCTTTCATACTGGCATGCCTGGCATGTCAGCCACCAAAGGAAATAAAGACCATTGGCACCATTGAAAGATTGGACCCGGCGCTGGATGCAATCCTATCTCCTGATGCCGTGGCTGAAATTATCTCCGACGGACTGGACTGGAGCGAGGGACCTTTGTGGGTGGAGGACCAAAAAATGCTTCTCTTCTCCGATGTGCCAAAGAATATCGTCTATAAATGGACCGAGGAGAAGGGCACCGAAGTTTACCTCACTCCCTCCGGATGGACCGGATCGGATACCGGAAAGTCCGAGGGCTCCAACGGATTGCTCCTCGACCAAGAAGGAAAATTGGTGTTATGTCAACATGGCGACCGGCGATTGGCTCGTATGACGGCGACGATGACTTCACCTAAACCCGAATTCGAAACCATTGCCGACAAGTTTGAAGGGAAAAAATTCAACAGCCCCAACGATGCGGTGTTTCGCGGCGGAGATTATTTCTTCACCGACCCTCCATACGGGCTGGCCAAACAAATGGATGATCCGCGCAAAGAAATCCCTTTCCAGGGTGTCTACCGTAGATCAGCAGGTGGCGATGTGACTCTATTGGTGGATTCACTCACACGTCCGAATGGAATCGCGTTTTCACCCAATGGCGATTTGTTCGTGGCCAATTCCGACAAGACGAAAGCGCTGTGGTATCGGTACCATGTCAAGTCAACACCGGTGCCTGAAGACGATCCTGACATTGCCCTGACCGACGGGAAAATATTCTATGATGCCTCTTCACTAACAGCTTCTGAAAAAGGTTTACCGGATGGGTTTAAAATCGACAGCAAGGGAAATATTTTTGCCTCCGGCCCGGGAGGGGTTTTTATTTTTGATGGAGAAGGCAAACTCCTGGGAAAAATCAAACTTGCAGATGCCACTTCAAATACGGCACTCTCGGCAGATGAGAAGACGTTGTTTGTTACCAATGACATGTATGTGCTTCGTATTAAAATGAGACAGTGAATGTAGGGGAGTAAGTCCACGAACTATGCAGCTTAATCAGAGGCACTAGCCCAAATACTACTAAGTTTATCTAAAATGTCTAAAGTTTGAAACTGATCATCGACATCCTCGGCTGGGCAGGTTCGGCTGCAGTTATTGCCGCCTACGGTTTGAACAGCTATCAAAGAATACGATCCGACTCAATATTTTTCCAGTTGCTCAACCTGTTTGGAGGAATATTCCTGATTATCTACACCCTGTACTACGCCGCCTTTGCCTCTACCGTAATCAATATCGTGTGGGTCGTCATTGCATTGTCGGCGATCGTGCGGGCATTGTTTCGAAAGAAGCCTTCATCGTGAATCATCCCCAACTAAGGAACATCCAGCTGCAACGTTGGGTGGTGCTGTTGGCGATTGTACTGTTTGCAATCAAACTAACGGCATACTTTCTCACCACCTCAGTGGCCGTGTTGACGGATGCACTTGAAAGTATCGTCAACATCATAGCCGGACTGATGGGACTCTACAGCCTCAACTTATCTGCCAAACCCAGGGACAAGGGCCATCCCTATGGCCATGGCAAAATTGAATTCATTTCTTCTGCCATAGAAGGAACCCTCGTTTGCATGGCAGGAGTAATCATCATTGTAGAAGCGACAGGCGCCCTCTTCCACCCGAAATCGATCCATCAGCTGGATTCCGGCATCATACTTATTTCCATTACGGCATTCATCAACTTCATGGTGGGGACCATTTGCGTGCGCCAGGGGAAGAAGTCCAACTCGATTGTCATGGTCTCCAGCGGCAAGCATCTTCAATCAGATACCTATTCCACCCTTGGAATCATTGTGGGTCTGATACTCATCATGGTTACAAAAATCGAGTGGTTGGACAGCGTAGTGGCCATGGTATTTGCCCTCCTTATACTCTACACCGGTTACAAAATCATCCGCCGTTCACTTGCAGGAATTATGGATGAGGCGGACCTTGAACTGCTGAAGTCAATGGTTACGGTACTGAATCAGCGACGGCGGGAAAATTGGATCGACTTGCACAACCTTCGCATTATAAAATTTGGGCCCGTGATCCACATGGATGCTCACCTGACAGTGCCATGGTACCTGAACGTCAATGAAGCTCATGTGGAAATTGATGCCCTTGCCGGACTAGTACGTGAGGAATTTGGTGAGAGCCTCGAACTCTTTGTCCATTCTGATGGATGCCTGGATTTCTCCTGCAAGATATGTGTCAAAAAAGAATGTCATGTCAGGAAATTTCCGTTCGAACAAAAAATTGAGTGGACCACAGAGAATATTTCGTCCAATGAAAAGCATCGATTACATTCGTAGGACTCGTTGCCATATTTATGTTTCCCGTAAGTTGATTTGAATTAACGAGCAATAATTAATCCTACTTTGTCAAGTTAAAAAAAGAGGGTGAAGAATAAACATTTGACGGCTCAGAATGCTTAACTTCACCCTTGTAATAAAGCAACCAAATATAGCTGTTCTCAAAAGGGACGGCCAAAAAAAATGACTCTTTTT